>JAKVBZ010000226.1 GCA_022448645.1 Pirellulaceae bacterium | reverse complement strand
CCCCGAGTGTCACCTGCTGATTAGGGATGACTTCCCGCAATCCACCTGGATGTCGGCCAAACGACTCGCCGGCTAACGATGCTGGAAAATGAATTTCGTCGACAAAACTCAATACCCCACCGACTCCATTCCCAACGACCACCCACACCGCGTCGCCAAGCGAACCACTGAGTGCAAAATCACCCGGCCCACCGGATGAGTTAAAGTCATCTTCATCAAAAACGACGGTTGTTCCCGGCTGCAATTCAGGCAAGGTGGGAATCTGGTACTTGAAAAAATCGTTAGCAGAGTCGCTCAGATACCATCCGCTGATATCTACTGGGACGGAACTCGCATTTAGCAATTCAATCGCGTCGGGCTGCACACCGTCGGTATTGGCCAAGACTTCCTGGACAACAATTCCCAGCGGTCCAGATCCTGCAGCACCGGGCGTACCACCGAACTCGGTACTACCACGCCAGTGGATAAAACTCCCTAGGTCGTCAAGCGGTACGTTCACCGGATCAATCAATTCGAGCGTCGCCCCAAATCCGTCCGGTGTTTCGGGCCAGGGGTCATCGTCACCATAGATAAAATTCGCAATCGTGTTTCCTGCGAAGTCGAGCAAAGTCAGATTTTCACCCGCATTACGCAAGTTACCACTATCAAAAACTCCGAGTATATTGGCAGGCGTACCGTAGCGAAGTTGGAACGCGGAGACATCCTTAACCACCACCCCAAACTGCCCCGGTGCCAATTGCACATCAGGAAATGAGAACTGAACTCCATCCGTGATAGCGTAGTTATTCAAGTTAGCCAAACTGGTCCCCACATTCTGAACTTCGACAAACTCAAAGTCGTCGTTATTCAGTAACGGGTTGATGGCCAACTCTGCAGCGGTGGGGTCGGCTGGGTTGTAATTGATTTCGGTGATCATCAGCTCGGCTGGTGACTCGACAACAAAAAAGGCTTCGTGGGGACCGGACCATTTACCGTTTTCAAACGTTCTCGCAATCACATGAGTCGAGGCGTTCAGGGTTAACGGGCTGGTCGCGAGCACTGCAGTCGGTGATATTCCACCGCCAGCGGCACGCGGATCGCTACCGTCTGTCGTATAATAAGCCGACCCGACTGGCGCGGTGATCGTCAAAGCTTGCCCTGTCACCACGTGGCTACTGGGCAAGCTCAACGTTGGTTGCGCGACAAACTGAGTGTCAATCCAGGCAATGCGATCGATGTACCATTGCTTGAGACGATCGACTTCACCAACCTGCCAGTTTCCTCCCTGCGGTGGAACGCCTGACCAGACCTGAGCATTCCGCGCTTGGGCTTCTCGAATCTGATCAGCCATTCCATCAATGACGGAATGAATATTCTCCGGGCTGAATTGGTTTTGCCTTAACTCCTGATAACGGTCGATCCATTTCTGTTCGAAGTCAAGATCCTGGAACAGTCGTCCCCACCAGTCGAAGTAGGTAAACCGATGCCAGTCCTCGGGCGATTTTCGTGCTTGTTCTGCGGGTTTTACCGCAGAATCGGCCATCGACTGGTCATAGTCCCATGTGGGACCCATGATCAGTTTCTCACCTCGAGGTTTATGGAAATAGGTACTATGTACGAGATTGTCTTCATTCTTCGCAATCTGACCAAGCCAATGACCGTCCACAAAAGAGTCGACATCAATGAACGCTGCGTAACCCAAGTCTGGATCGCTAAAATCAGGCCCGTACAACGCGTCTTCAAATGCTTCGATGTAATTTTCAACATAAATACGCTGATCGAGAGTGATCGCATCTTTGCCGGGATAGTTATGAACATAAAACGAGTCGTTACTCGGTAGACCTCGGGAAGATTGGAAGTAGACTTCCGTCTGCTGTGGCGGACAACTCACCCAACAAAGCGCATCGATCACGATGATGTATCCGCCGTCAATTTCCGGCTCTGCTGTCGCATTGGGGTACATCCTTTCGATGTCGACGCGGTCGGAACCTCGCTTGATACTTTCCGTAAACGAATAAAGACCGACAAAATCGTTTGAGCTCAAGTCTCCGCCGTTTGAATTGGCGTACACCTCGACAAACTGTGTACGCGCCGCATATCGCCCCATCTGGTTACTAAGCTCATACATCAAATCGTTACGAAACATGGCGCGGTCATAGAAATACGGGCCTAGCAGCAACCAATCCGATTCAGATGGCATCCCAAAAGGCGTAATATTATCGTCGTCGTTTTCTTCATTCCACGTTTCGATACGGTAAGACTTTTTGGGAGCGAGCTGAGAACTCGACCCACGACTACGAAAGCCGGCCCGCGTGGCAATATCAGGTGTATTTGTCAAGGAACTTCGTCCACTCGAATCCGGCTCAAAAATCCCCATGAAAACGGGCTGCTTAGGGTTATATGTCGGAATCGCACCTGCCCCTAAGTTATCCACGACCACAATCGGCAAGTCCGAGGTGAAGTCCTGTACGTCTGCGGCCAATCGCAAATATGTCTCACTGACCGTTTCACTGGAAATGTAACCGGAAAGATACACCCGCGTACGAATCTGAATGGAGGATGTAATATCGATGGGACTTGTGTAAAGCAGCGATGTGGCAGTGGGAACAGACCCGTCCACCGTGTACCGTATCTCACTATCTGGTTCCGACGTGGTCAGAATCAAACTAAAGTCAGTCGTAAAAGTTCCACTTGGCCTCGAAAAGATCGCTGGGCTGGCGACCGCCGTAAAGTCGGCGCCATTCACCGCACCGGGCGTCGGCGTTTCCATGTAGGTCAAAGCATGATAAGGAGCTGTCACCATTTCCAACTCGGGTGCCACCAACAGCCGATCGGCACCAGCGTTGGCGTTCAGGACCTGGATTGCCAAAATGTTGGTACCCGCCCGAAGTAAATCCGGTTGATTGGCAATAAAAAACTCCACAGGTGTCAGGGCCGACGTATCCACAAGGTCTGAATCGGCGGTGGAGTCAAATTGTGGTATCCCCGTAAAATTTGTTCTGGCGACTTCCGTGCCGTTGAGGTATGCCACCGCTGCGTCGTCCACACGCAACTTTAGGTTCAGCGACACGATGGTGTTTGGATCGTCCACACCGAACCGAAAACGCGTGAATGCCGAACTGTTTTGTCCAGCAAGTTGTGTCTCCAGGTCCAGGCCAATCAAGTCATCGAAACCCGATAGGAGGAGTGGAGATGTCCCGCCAAAGAGCGCGGCGACTTGCTGCGGTCCGAGGCTGGCATTCCAAACGGCAACATCGTCGATCAAGCCTTCAAAATCCCCCCAGGAATTGCTGAGCGGACGGGAGACACCTATTGAAAACGATGACGTCGCGTGGTCCAGTAAACCGCCATATTCCTCATAGGAACTGACCAATTCACCATCGACGTACAATTTCAGTTCACTCGTGTCGCCGCTGTCATAGCT
>JAKVBZ010000225.1 GCA_022448645.1 Pirellulaceae bacterium | reverse complement strand
TACGAATTCCGAAGCCAACTTGAATAGGAAACGAGTTGTCTCGCCAGATCGTGTCGAGGTTAGTTTCAGCCATTAAACCGTTGGGATTCTCTTCCACGACTCTCGGATCACCGTGATGCAATCTCAGCTGCGGCTCGATGCGTCCCGTTCCGAATCCAAATCGGGCATCCCCAGCAGGAGTGAACTCCAAGTAAGTGACGTCGGTGAGCTCATAGGGATGTTGGCCGCTAAGTCCCAGAGTGGCCAAGTGTTCGGAGGTGTCCAGTGAGAAGAAAGCGTAACGAGTCTCGGCGGAGACCCGTGCCTGGGAGGACCACAGAGCGATGACGGACAGGCTGATCGTATGAATGATCCATCTCGACATCAATAGCACGGGGTATTTCATTCTGAATGCGGATTCTTTTGTTGGTATGCCTCACGCGTGAAACGGTTTCGAACAGCGAACTCACTGCTCCCCTAACTTAGTTTAGATGGAATTTGGAAAGCCGCTATCGAAATTTCTAGGCACCGCCGTGTGGCTCTTCTCTGGTACGATCTGCCAGTGCCAGCTTTATGGCTGAACTACCCAGGTTTTTTGGGACGTGGTAGTATCGCGTCGCGAGCAAAATGCATAGGGAGACGATAGCATATCAAGATTGTCAAATCGATCGGTACGACGGGGATGGCCATTGCGGCCATCTGTGGCATCGTGCTTGACAACTTAGTTCCCGGCACAGACCAGGAACGCGGTCTAAAATAGAGTAATCGGCGGAAATGATTTTTACGCCACATTTGCATCTTTTCCAGGTGGCAAATATGACTTCCGAACGCTCCAAGGTTCAGTTGCCTCCAACGAATCACCAGCCCCAACCCTATGCAGGGCCTTCACGTGATGAAGTGATTGCCCTGCGCCACACGTATGTGTCTCCCGGGGTCATTTCGTACTACCGCAAGCCGCTGATGATTGTTGAGGGCCATCTGCAGTATGTCTTTGACGAGCAGGGAAAACGATATCTGGATGGGTTCGCCGGCATTGTCACGATCAGCGTCGGACATTGTCACCCGGATGTCAAACAGAAGGTAGAAGCTCAAGTTGGGACATTGCAGCATACGACAACCATTTACCTTCACCCGGCAATTGGTCAATTGGCAGAGCGGTTGGCTCAACAGATGCCAGCAGGCTTGACGCAGACCTACTTTACGAATTCTGGAAGCGAGGCGAACGAAGTCGCCGTATTGTCATCGCGTGAGTTCACGGGGAATTTGGATGTCATCGCACTACGTAATGCTTATCACGGTGGGACTTCGTTGCCGATGAGTCTTACGGCGCATGGCAATTGGAAATTCAAAACGAACCCCTCCAACGGGATTCATCATGCGACGGCCGGTTATTGTTATCGTTGCCCTTACGGTCTGGAATATCCTTCTTGTGAACTTAAGTGTGCTCACGATTTGCGAGATCTGATTCGTTACGAAACACCAGGTGAGGTTGCCTGCTTTATGGGTGAGCCAATCCAAGGTGTCGGGGGCGTGGTGATGCCGCCACCGGAGTATTTTAAAATCATCTACGACATCGTGCGTCAGCATGGTGGTCTGTGCATTGCCGATGAGGTGCAGGGTGGCTTCGGTCGTACTGGACACCATTACTGGTCGCATCAAAACTGGGACGTTGTACCGGATATCGTCACGATGGCCAAAGGGATTGGCAACGGAGTTCCCTTGGCTGCCATGACGACACGGCCTGAGATTGCCGCAGTGATGGCCAATCGTGTGCATTTCAACACTTTCGCCGGCAACCCCGTCAGCATGGTTCAGGGCTTGGCGACGATGGAAGTTATCGATGAACAAGGAATTCAACAGCATGCGCTAAAGGTTGGCAATCATCTTAAGTCTGGACTCGTCGCACTACAGGACAAGCATTCATTGATTGGCGAAGTCCGCGGGTTAGGATTAATGTTGGGGGTTGAACTCGTTCAAGACCGAGTCACCAAAGAACCTGCGACCACTGCATGTGCTGAAGTGCTCGAACTTGCCAAAGAACGAGGTTTGCTGTTAGGCAAGGGAGGGCTATTCGGTAACACACTTCGCATTAAGCCCCCAATGTGTCTTTCGGTCGACGACGCTGACTTTATCATCGATTGTCTTGATGAAGTCTTGATGTTGGTTGGGACCCATTAATCATACGGAGGTTTCCCAGATGGCATCGCTCGCGACAGTCGTCAACGGTTTGTCATTACCTAATCTACGCCAAGAGTGACACATGAACGTTGCCGATTTGAACGTCGGTTTTGTTGTTGGTCTGACGTCACCGTAAAAAGTGAGGCCGCCGTTCAGGTTCGCGGGACGAGCGAATGTGGCGAGTGGGGCACGGCAAGAGTGCGCGGGCGCCTGGTGGACGACGCGTACCGTAGCTAATTCGCGAAGTCTCGATTTTGCGATTCATCACGCCGTTTGCGATAGAGTCGAATGCTGTGGTAGACCACGTAGTACGCCGCGTACCCGCAAGCCCAGCCGACGATAATGCCGCCCAACCAGAGTGGGCCGGCGATATCGACAAATCGAGACCAATAAAACGAGACTGCTGGCCACCATCCCACGGGGGGGTCCGCCAATCCTGCCCACCAAGCACGATCGACGGGGGTGAGTGCCAGAATCGCACAGCCGATCCGATAGCAGTAAAGGTAAATCGGAATCAGTGTCGCAGGGTTGGAGATCCAAACAGCCGCCATGCTGACTGCCTTGTTCGCACCCAATAGCCAGCTCAAAAAACCGGCAATGACCATTTGGATACCAACTGTCGGTGTGCACGCGACGAACACACCCACCGCCATTCCCATCGCCAGTCGCCAGGGTGGGTCGTCCGCGTGTAGCAGGCTGTGGTAAACGAAACGGCGAAACCGTCGACGATAAACGCCGTACCACGTATGAAACGAACGAAGAATCATGGACCGATGGGTAGTCGTAAGAACAGAATAGACCGACCATATTTTAACAGTATTCTAGGGTCTGCCTACGACCGATCAGTCTGAGCTGGCACAAACTCTCAGGAGACGTTCCGCTGGATCCGGCATATTCGCTGTTTTTTGCGCACGGCGAGAAATCGGGTTCTGACGCGTTAGCGACCCGGTACGAAGTTCGATGGTTGACAGCGATTCGTGGGACGGAAATCCCTGCATTGGCAGCAGGAAGCGAGGATTTAATAGCTTTGACGGCAGATTGGGGGTAGTATGACCTTCATGGGTTGAGCCAACCTTCTTGCGTTCCGAACGTCCCATGATCTGAACATCCGGTTGCCGGAAGTCCATCATCTATTCTGTACAGTGAAAGACACTTCTATGATGTTTCGGCGTCGACGGAGAGCTTCTGCGAAAAAGTTGCACATCTGCTCAAACCGTGAACTTTCTGTGGAGTCGCTCGAACCGCGGCGAGTTCTCGACAGCACGGTTGTGATCAACGAAATCATGTACAACCCGGCCGGTCCTAACGACGGTCTCGGTGAGTGGATTGAGCTTTACAATCAACTTCGTGTCGATATGGATATCTCTGAATGGCAGCTTCGTGGCGCCGTCGATTTTGATATACCAGACGGAACGGTCGTGCCGGGAAATGGCCACCTAGTGATTGCGGCAAATCCTGAGGCGTTTGAGCAATCAACGGGAGTCGTCGCGTTGGGGCCTTGGGAAGGCTTCTTGAGTAATGGTGGCGAAGAGATCCGACTTTATAACAACGACCGTCGCGTGATGAATCGAGTTGATTACGAC
>JAKVBZ010000224.1 GCA_022448645.1 Pirellulaceae bacterium | reverse complement strand
ACTTGTAGAGGATGATCGACCAAGCCTGCTGCTTGTTTCGGAATCTGTTATTCTGTGAATGTCTGCAGGTTGCGCAGTGAATCGTAACCCGACACGTTAGCTAGGATGAAAACAGCGTTGACTTCATCATTACGATGAAAAGAAGACGTTAGCCAGGATGGAATATCATGACGAACTTTAGCCTTAGATTCTCCGGTACTTGCGTAACTTTGGTTTTTTCCTGCTGCTTGTTCGCGATGGTCGGTTGCGACCGTGGTCCGGAAACAATACCGCTAGAAGGACGTGTGACCTACGGGAACCAGCCACTCGAGTTTGGCACGGTGATGTTTCAACCATCGAGCGGCCAGCCGGCCCGAGGCAAAATCCAACCCGACGGCACATTCAGTCTGTCCACATTCCGACCAGGCGACGGTGTTGTGCCTGGAAAACACCTCGTACGTATCACCTGTTACGAGACCGACCGTCCCGGAGCCACGGTGGAGTCCGGACAGGAAATTCCGGTATTGGGAGAATCCTTGATCCCGGTGAAGTATGGAAACTATCAAACAAGCGGTCTCGAAATGGAAATAGGGCCTCAGACAAAGCAGCCGGTAGAATTTAATCTGGCAAATGAATAACTCGGGATTTTCTAGAACAAAATGATTTGCTGGACTATCGGTGGGGGAAGAGAAAAAAACCCATCAATTCCCGTCCAACCGTGGAAGTTCGCACCGCACGTCTCTGCATAACCTCTTTTGCTGTTGCGGTTTGTCTCAATTAGAAATGGCAGCGAGCTGCCGTTGGAAGATCGACCGTCGTGAAGGCCGGCAATTTGTTTGTCGAATGCTTGTAAGCTTCGTAGATAGGGAATACCATGGATGGACTGTAGTGAACTTAAACTACCATCATTTTGCCTGCTCGTGAACAAAAGACCATTTTTTGCCACATAATGACATGTTAAGTGTAGGATTTTTCCGAAGCGTGCGCTTTACATTGACGACGCCTTCATGTGGCGTTCTTCTAGACACGTTTGGCGATGCGAACTTCAGTAAACTTGGGAACTGGTCGGCAAGTTCCAGGTTGAAAATAGCTTCGAGCATTGGCTTTACGTTCATCGTTGTTCTTCTCTTTGCTGCTACCGTCTCGGCCCAATTGCTTGGCCCCGAACACATTGGTGACAACTATCCTGGATCAGGCGTGGAAGGGTTTCAGGTCAATGGTGGCGAACCAGTTGGCGCTCCCGACAATGGATTTTGGGCCATGACCACCAAGCAGAACCAACGTTACTTTTCCGACACCGGTCCTATCACCGGTGATTTTACACTGACAGTACGAGGTTCGGTGTCACACAATCAAGATGCAAATTTTCCCGGAACGCTACCTGTTGAAAGCCGGGCAACCGGCATCAACTTTCAAGTAGACGCGATCGAAAATGCCAATCCGCGTTACGGTTTTGGTTGGAACGAACCGTTGACACGAGTGATCATGGTGCACAATCCGAGTGTCACACCCGTTGCTCAATTTTTTGAACTGGACGCCACACAAGTCCATACTTACCAGCTGATCCGAGACAGCGGGGTGGCAGATTTTTGGGTGGACGGGACCAAGGTCATCGCTGATGTATTCGCTGACGGATTCAATGTTGGGGCTGGTCTTGATGACCATGCCGGATTATTCCTCGGTTCTCTGTCCAGTGCCATTCCATCCGAAAGTACATCCAAATGGGATATTTGGAGATTGGAGCAAGGAGTGCATCCGATCGCTGGCGGCAATCCCATTACGGAATTTACATGGGCGGCGATGGGAGCGGGGGATTGGAATGAAATGGACAATTGGTCGAGCCCGTTCAGTGGCGCCCCGCCGAACAGCAACGACGAAACAGCCATCTTCGGCGATTCGATCGGTAGCAACTCACGCACCGTGTTTACGGATTCTGACATTACAGTGAAATCCATTCAATTTCAGAACAACTTGAATGGTTCCTATACCGTGGTAGGAGCGGGCAGTATCAATCTCGCACCCAACACAGCATCGTCTGCGATCACGGTAACGCAGGGAAGTCACGAGGTTCAAGCGATCGTCAATTTGCTGGCCGACACAACGGTAAACACGATTCAGAGTGGTTCTCTACTGACATTTACGAATACTGTGAACCTGAATGGGCACACACTCACGAAAACAGGTGCTGGCGACATCGCCATTAACAACGTCCTTAATACCGCCGGCGGTACGGTGAACCTGACGCAGGGGAGCATGTCGGGCAATGGTTCGTTGGAAGGTAACGTGAATAACACCGGCGGTACGATTTCTCCGGGCAGTTTGTCCGATGGTAATGTCGGTGTCGTTTCCGTGGTCCCCGAGCCTGCCAGTGCAATGTTATTTTGGCTCGGGTTGTCAACGATTTACATGATTTGGCGAAACCCACGAATGGCTCGCCCGCTACTGTCGAATCCATAACGAAAACAATTTCTTCGGTCTTTTGAAGCTAAACTTAGAGGAATTTCGATGATGTGGAAAAAGTCACCACAGATCTTGGCAGGCATGTTTGTCTTTTTGTTGGCGCTGACCACCGGTGCTTCGGCCCAGGTCATTTCGCCGACACACACGGGCGGCGCTAATCCGATCGCCGAGGGGTTCACCTTATTTAATGGAACAATCCATACGCTGGCAGACTCTAACGGAGAGTGGCATATGGACGTCGCGGGCAATACGGGCTATACGGCGTCGCCAGCCATTACGACTGGGGACGGCGATTTTACGTTCACGGCGATTGGAACTGTGAATTCGCAATCCGGAGGCGCCAACGCAGACCTCTTTGGCTTTTCATTCTTACCCGGGACACCAGCCTTGGAGCGAGCCTGGAAAACGAATTTCCTAGCTGATGGTTCCGGGCTTTGGGATCGCCAGGCAGGTAAGACGCCAGCCGTAGGAGGTACGCCGAATTCGTCCTACACTTTTCCGGTAGCCGGCTTCGGTGTCGAACGCACCTACCAAGTAGTGCGCGAAGGGACTGAATTCAGAACATACGTGGATGGACAACTCGCCTTCATCAACGTCGAAGGTGGCGGGGGCACGTACGGAAATCTGCCATTTAATCTCGGCAATCAGTCGAGTTCGGCGGTTCGGACCGACAGTCAGTGGAGCCTGTGGCAGTTTGAGACTGGTATCAATGTCGTGCCAGAGCCATCTTCCTTGATGCTGCTGACGTTCGGTTTGATCGGTTTGATCATTCGACGCAGGGTCTAGAACGGCGACGTACACCTAACTTTATCACGACCCCCCCACTGCACCTTGTCCAGTCTCCTGTGAGAATGGCAAGTGCTGGGGGGTTTGTCGTGGGCACGTCGAATTGCAGAGATTGGAAAAGTCACTATATTGTGTATGTCTTTTTGGAGGCCTTCCAACATACATTGTCACCGGTTTAGACGCTGGTAGTTGCATCGAAACTAGGTGTCTTCGAACTTAATATGATCCGGTTAAGTCTGTTCTCGATCAGCTATGCAGGTTTTTGGGGACAGCATGCTTTGAGCCTGCCGGCCATCATCGCCAAGGCTGCAGAACTTGGTTACGACGGCGTGATGCTGGCGGGAAAGCGACCGCATTTGTCGCCGCTGGATGCGACTCAAGATCAAATTGGTGCCATTCGCGAGGCCCTCGACAAGCACCACATCGCCTGCCACGTGGTGGCCGCGTACACGGATCTGACGCCAGCCAGGGCGGCCGAAGTCCCGTATCTCGAAATGCAAATTGCCTATGTCGAATCGTTGGCACGCGTC
>JAKVBZ010000223.1 GCA_022448645.1 Pirellulaceae bacterium | reverse complement strand
GCTGTATCATGGTCCATGAGAAGTCGGGAATCCGACGACTGCAAGACCTCAAGAATATGACCCTGGCCGTGGGAAGTGGCAAGGCCTACCTCGAATACCTCAAGACCAAGGTTAGCCTGGAAAACGTCAAGCTGGTCCCCTACCCGGGGAGCATTGCAATGTTTCTCAAGAACGAAGATTTTGGCCAGCAAGGTTACGTCTTTAGCGAACCTTTTGTGGCTCGCCAGCAAGGTGGTGACCCACACGTCTTGATGGTTTCCGAGATTGGTTTCAATCCTTACACCAGCTTGCTCATCACCCGAGGTGAGACGCTTAAGGAACAGCAAGAACTCGTTGCCAAGATGGTTCGTGCCTCGGCCCGTGGCTGGCGAGATTACTTGAAGAACCCAACGGCAGTAAACGAACATATTCACAAGGTGAATCCAGAAATGGATCTCGCCAGCCTGGCTTATGGCGTGGAAGCGATCAAACCCCTCTGTTTGCCGGACGATATGCCGGCGGAACAATTAGGCCAGATGACCTCCGAGCGCTGGAAGATTTTGGCTGACCAGTTGAAGGAGATCGATTGGATCGAAGCGGGATTCGATCCAGCCACTGCCTTTCATGCCGATTTTCTCGAATCCCAGTAAGAACTTTCTGGACGGCGAGATCCTCGACAATACGAATAGTATCAAGGAGAATACCACGCGTATTCGTTCAGCGAGCAACTTGCTCCGAATGGTTCTGAGATCTGTGACTATCCCCAATTCTGTGAGGTGACACGATGAGTAAGAACAAAACTTCATTTGTCTCTTTGGGTCGAGGAACGGGTCGAGCGGATTGTACTCTAGGGATGGTGGGAGCCGTCGTATTGCTCTGTGGCATGTTTGCCTGCGGCGGAAGGCCGGCCCAAGCCCAGTTGCCCGGAGGGGAGCCGTTGAGTCCGCTGGCAAAGAAACTACTGATGGCGTCCCCGAAACAACTGGCAACACTCGAGCAAGGACAAAAAAAAGGCTTGATTGAGATCGTTCCCGTTCATCTCCCGGTAGATCCGCCCGGCGACTGTAACCACTACGGTTGGCCCGTCGCTACCATGGTTGATGAGACGATCATTGTCATGCACCGTCGTATCCCGGGACACACGACGCCAAGGTTATCCGGATGGCCGAACGAGAAGCATTCCTACGGAGTCGTGCTGCGGTCGGTAGATGGGGGTAGGACGTGGTCAGAGCCATTCGATCTGCGGATGTGCATGAAACCCCTGGACCGGTATCGTGGGGGCCTCGTGCCGCTTTCACATCGCTACAAGTTCGACCCGGAAAACAAGAGTAAGCAAGGTTATCCGATCCACCTCTACAACATTGCTACCACCCGTGACGGTGCGGTGGTAGCTATCAACAACCACGGCGTTTTTCGATCTGAGGATAAGGGTAAGACCTGGCAGCATTTCTCCAAGGCCTTGCGGGAGGATACGTTCCCACGGGAGATATTCAGCGTGGGACCGCGAATGATCGATCATCCCGAGCACGGGTTACTTGCGTTCGGCAATTGGTTCGGGCCCGCTGGGAAACCGACTACTAAAAGCAAGAAACTGGTGGTGCTCAAGTCCAATGACGGAGGCGCTACCTGGAAGGATAAGGAGTATGACGCGGGATTTTCCCAATTCGCGCCGGTTGTCCTGCAGCACGAAGGCCGGTACCTGTTTATTACGCGGAATGAGGACAAGAAGGATACGCACTCGCAGATGACCTGGGCTCCCGGTCAGAATCCCAAGCTCATTCTCTCAAACCTGAAACCCGGACTCGGAACGGTGGACCTTGCCTTCAACGAAATGACTCAGCGACTGGAGGTTTGTCGCTCGAATCGGGATGCCATGAAGGTCATCTTGTGGAGCATGGATCCCGCGGATTGGGAGAAGGGACAATGGCGACGTGATTGTCAGCTGTTTGCCTGCGGTGGAGAATTCTACAAAAGTTCAGACGGTTTTCATCCGGCCGCTGCTGTGATCGATCGCAAACGAGGTGTTCAACACATCTTCATCTACGTGGGCCATCCCCATGGGCCAGCGGGTGTGTTTCGCCTCTCTCGAACGCTTGACACACGGAAACTGGCTGCGTTTTTGAATTCGCAGTGATGATTTACGATAGACCGAAACTAAGCCACGCATCCTGTGTAAGGAATGTCATGGCTGCACGATCGTTTCGACAAGCTGGTTTTTACTGCAGGTCACGCATCAGCCGATCAATGTCCGAAACGTAACCCTTTTCGGTGTTCTCTTCGGCCAGTTGATCCAGCAAGGACTGTTCACCCTCTTCCGATGCCTCATCAGCGATGAGAGGTCGAGCCGCCAGTACTGGTTGTTGGGCTGTAGCAGCCTGACGCCAGAAGTCGTCGTTGCCATCAAAGACTTCGTCGGCCAGTGGCGAATCGGCCTTCGACTCGGCAGCTTCTTGCTGGCTTGTCGAGTCAGTTGCGGGAGCCCAAGCCAAGTCGTTACTGGATTGATTCGCTAACTTCAATTCCGTTTGCTCAACGAAAATGACATCAGCAATCCGTTCGGCCCATTCTCCTTCACCAGAGCTCGGTGCACCCTGGTTTGCCGAGGAGTTGGCATTCAAGTGGTTGACCACCAGCAACGGATCGATCGGAGCTACAAAACCATCCGTATTCACATCGACAAACGGTGCCACGTGCGTGTAGCCAGTCAGTCGCTCGCTACCCTGGTTGTTCAGGTGATTGATCACCATCACAGCATCGAGTGGCGTAACATAACCATCTGCATTGACATCGAGTGGGTTATCGAAGTTGGTATGGCTGTTGCCACCCGGTTCACCAAGGTCAGTATTGGCACTGGAAATTGGTGGATCGAAGTTACCGACCAGTGGCAGTGCATATTCGTCGCCCATCTGGGCAGTGATGTCATTGCCAAATGGTACCGTTGCGAATTCAACCACCGAGAGTCCCGTGGTGCTGTCGGTGACGATTCGGTCCAGTACGCTTGGTCCAATCGTGCCGCCATTTTGATCACTGACGTTGCCTGAGACTAAGAAGAACCATTCGCTTCCTTCCCGCGGTGCCATTCCTTCGCGATCCGGAACCCATAAACCGAGATCATCGATTCCGTCCATGTTCATATCAGCTGCCACCGGTCGTTCACGTACGCCGATGAAGCCGAAGCGGAAGGAATGGGTTACGGACGTCGGCCAAACTGCCGGGGTTCCTGGTGCACTGGTGGCAACCGCGATCTGGAACGTGTCATCGGTCCAGGTTCCTAAGTCGTCGACACCGTCACCATTAAAATCACCAACGATGGGATAACCTCGCATGCCATTGACAACGTGCGAGTTGTCACCAGCTCCGCCGACCAGGAAGTCATGGTCACGGTCGAAGTGCCAGGTGACTCCATCAAAGAGAGCTACTTCATCACCATTGTCGAGGTTGCCGTCAAAGTTACCTGCAATCGGGGTCCCATTGATACCGGAGGCATCGACGTGGTTAATGTTTGGTACACCATCATTGTCGGTGTCGATTAACCATCGCATGCCACCCAACGGTGCGATCGATCCATAACCACCGATCTTGTCAAAGCCATCTGCGGTTGCTGCTGGATCGGCTACAAAGTTACCGGCAAAGAAATCGTCGCTGGTGAGACCAACCATGTAGGTGATGTCACGATGGACAAAGTCAGCGTTGTCCGGATCGAACTTGAAGTTGCCGTTGGTATCCGTCCAGATGTTACCCGCTGCCCACACTGCGATTTCCGGTCGCGTGTCGACCGTGAACC
>JAKVBZ010000222.1 GCA_022448645.1 Pirellulaceae bacterium | reverse complement strand
CGAATGCAGACCTCGGTTCCAGACCTGACCAACGTCAGCGACGAAACGCAGGACACGCTCGATCTCTACGGCCCTGATGCAAAGATTCCGGGCACCCACGCGGCCAACTGCTTGCTGGCACGAAGGCTGGCCGAACGGGGCGTCCGTTTCATTCAGATCTACCATCGCGGCTGGGATCACCATGGAGGTCTTCCCGGGCGACATCCCAAGCTGGCCAAAGAGGTTGACCAGGGATCCGCAGCATTGGTCATGGACCTGAAACAACGTGGAATGCTGGAAGACACGCTCGTTGTTTGGGGCGGTGAATTCGGGCGTACGGTGTACCGTCAGGGTGGAAACGAAAGCAGCTACGGGCGAGATCATCACCCACGCTGTTTTTCCATCTGGATGGCAGGAGGCGGAGTTCGTGGTGGCATCAGTTACGGCGAAACCGATGACTGGGGTTACAACATCATTGACCGGGATCGATACGGCGTTCACGTGCATGATCTTAATGCGACCATACTTCACTTGATGGGTCTGGATCACGAAAAGCTCAGCTACAAATATCAGGGTCTCGATTATCGGCTAACCGGTGTCGAGTCGCACAACCCCGTGAAAGACATTCTGCTTTAAGCAGCGCACCCGGCGTCCAGCGACAATCCACTGCAAACACTCTTTTTCATCGGTATATTAATGCTTCTTTCTGAACTTACCTGGCAAGACGTCGACCGTCTGGATCGCGATACACCTGTCATTGTGCCTGTGGCTGCATTGGAGCAACACGGACCGCATATGCCAGTGTTCACAGATAGTCTGCTCTTGGACGCCATCATTGAACAGGCACACCCCGCGTTCACCGACAACTCTCTGGTTCTGCCGCTGACCTGGCTTGGCAACTCTCACCACCATCTGGATTTCCCCGGCACGGTCTCAGCGGAACCACGGCTTTGGATCGACATGCTGTCGGGACTTGTGGATAATTTCATCGCGCACGGATTCAAACGGATTGTCGTGATCAATGGCCATGGCGGCAACGAAGTGCCCGGTCGTCAGGCGATGTTCGAGATCAGGCAGCGATACCGCGAGCGCAACGATCTACTTCTTTTATTTGCCACCTATTGGAACCTGATAGAAACGCCACCATCATTGGCCGCCGAACTGGAACAGGATGAAATGGGACACGCGTGTGAATGGGAAACATCCATGGTTCTGTACCTTCGACCGGAACTCGTCAGGCAATTTCAGGAAATTACCTCGGTTCCACCGGGTAACGCATTCAAACCAGCTCAGCGGGCATGGATAATGCCAGATCGTTCGCAAGCAGGTCACATTGGATTCCCAGCAAATGCTTCAGCCCGCAAGGGTAAAGAATTGCTGGTCCTGTTCTCACAAGGCTTCACTGATCTGATCCAACGCGTGATCCGCTGGGATGGCCAGTCATGGGACGGTTGAATCGGAGGATGACTAGCATCGACAATTTGCGAGTATGTCCACCATCACGAAAACATTTCCCCATTCATTGGTCCAGAAGCCTTAAACTGACAGGTGACATAATTGTCAGAGTATCCCAGTCACGCCGGGCAAGCTTCCTGTTTCAAAAACCCACACGCCAAACACGGTCAAGCCATGGAACGTCGTCGCTTTCTTAAATCTGTCGGTATTGGCAGTGCATTTGCGGCTGCGCCCTTGTCGGGTTCGTTCGCTCCCAACAGCGTCACAGCGAATCCCACCAAGCCTCGGCGCCGCCCAAAGATCGCATTTCTGGGTACGGTGGTAAGACGACATTCACATGCTCAACATTTTCTAGATCGCCACACGCTTGGCTACACATGGAAGGGCAGTTGGCAGGAACCACGCATCGAAGTGGGCTCGGTATTCATTGATCAGTTTCCGAAAGAGGACCTCGCAAAAAGCAGGATCAAACGCCACAAACTTGACCTGTACCCCAGCATCGAAGAAGCACTGACTCTGGGCGGAAGCAAACTGGCTGTCGATGGCGTCGTCCTGATCGGGGAACACGGCGATTACCCAACCAATGAGAAGGGCCAGCATTTGTATCCCCGCTACGATTGGTTCAAAAAGGTCGTCAAAGTTTTTGAAGACAGCGGCCGTAGTGTTCCCGTCTTCAATGACAAACACCTGTCAACCGACTGGGATGAATGCGTTGAGATGGTAGATGACTCACGGCGACTCGACTTCGCATTCTTGGCCGGTTCTTCACTCCCGGTGACGCGCCGACTGCCTGCGATCGACATGCCGTTAGGTACGCGTTTGAAAGAGAGTGTGTGCGTGGCCTACGGCGGTGTTGACAGCTATGACATCCACGCTTTGGAAACAGCCCAGTGCATGTCTGAGCGAAGACAGGGTGGTGAAACCGGTGTCATGCAGGTCCATGCGCTCCGGGGCGAGAATCTTTGGAACCGGCTAGCGGCAGAAGACTGCCAGACGACGCGAAAACTGATCATGTCAGCACTGACACGTAGTCACAACTTGCCTGTCGAAGAGGGTTTCCCTACGGCTCCGGTTTCAATGGAATGGCTGCAGAGCAACATGCCAAATTCAACCGGCTATCTCTTGGAACATCGTGACGGTCTGAGAACTACGATGCTACTCACCCAAATCAGGGACTTCAATTATGCAGGAATGACCGAAGATGGAAAAGTTGTTTCCTGCCAAATGTATCTGCCCATGCCGGGCCATGGATCAACGACAGCAGACTTCTTCAATCCACTGGCAAGACACATTGAAACGACGATCATCGAGAAAAAATCCCCTTACCCAGTGGATCGCACCTTATTGACTTCCGGCATGGTCATTGGTGGTGTTGACAGCCTTTTTGCTGGTGAAAAACCGGTCAAGACTCCCCACTTGGACATCACCTATTCACCCACCGCAGAATCAACGTTCTGGAAGGACTGACTCGTGGCACATTGACGAGGCGCACTACGGGAGGCACGCACGCCAACGAACATCACAGGTACACGTTCTTCGTATGAAACCATGAAATCCTCCATACAACTGCCAACGCCTTAAACGACGAATCACTTCCAGGGCGTCCCGAAACACATCCAATAATCCTGACTTGGTGATACGCGAGCCCAGTCGTTAAACTGTCCGCCCACCGAGGCGATAGGCAAATGTCACTGCTGATGTAATATTCAACGTGACAATTCCGTTTTCAACAATCCGCGGTGCCACTCTGCACACGAGCAACTCATGACGGCCATCCTCGGCATCTCGGCCTTCTATCACGACTCTGCTGCCGCTCTGGTAGTAGACGGCAAAATCGTTGCTGCTGCCCAAGAGGAACGATTCACACGCAAAAAGCATGACCACAACTTTCCGCAACAAGCGGTCGAGTATTGTCTGAAAGAAGCAGGCCTTACGCCTGAGCAACTCGACTACGTGGGATTCTATGACAAACCACTCAGCAAATTTGAGCGGTTGCTTGAAACGTATCTCGCATTTGCACCGTCGGGTTATCGTTCGTTTCGTCAGGCGATCCCCCTGTGGCTGAAAAAGAAACTGCACCTGCCTCGAGAACTCGCGCGAGGACTCGATCAACAATATTCAGGACGATATGTCTTCACTGATCACCACGAGTCGCATGCTGCAAGCGCGTTCTTTCCATCTCCGTTTGACGAAGCCGCGATCCTGACTGTTGATGGCGTGGGGGAATGGTCAACAGCATGTTTTGGAATTGGTCGCGGAAACAAGATTGAGCTGAGCCATGAACTCCGGTTTCCCCATTCTCTGGGCCTGCTGTACTCCGCGATGACCTACTACACCGGTTTTCGCGTCAACAGCGGGGAATACAAATTAATGGGTCTTGCGCCCTATGGTGAACCAAGATATCAATCGGAGATTTT
>JAKVBZ010000221.1 GCA_022448645.1 Pirellulaceae bacterium | reverse complement strand
CATGATCATGCGCATGTTTCAATGCATCGCAAATTTGCATTCCGATGCGGGCGGCCTCACGCCACTGAAACCTGCGGCCAGTTCTTAGCTCTTGTTGCAGGTTTCGACCTTCGACGAGTTCCATCGAGTAAAATAGATGGTCGTCATGTTCGCCGAAACCAATCAAGCGAACGATATTCTTGTGATCGAGTTTTTCGAGTGTTTCGATTTCAATTTGAAATCGCTCTCGAAAACGCTCGTTTTCACCCAGTAGTACTGAGAGTACTTTGACAGCAACGTTTTGGCCGGTCTCGGTATGGACCCCGGAGTAAACCGTGCCCATCCCGCCTCGGCCAATCGTGCGTTCTATGCGGTACGGTCCGAGCTGCTCGAATGGCATCGGTCAACGATTGGTCAGAATCATCTGGAAGTGCAAACGAATCGCCGTCCATAAAGATTCGATTGTCGCCGCTTGTCAGTTGCGAATCGAAGGCACAGACAGTCGCGAGATCGTGTACGTCCTATTCAATTAGATGCGCTACGTTCTATTAACTAATTGTACGTTGGGCGCCGCATAAGTGAAATAGAATGACAACCGGTTGATGAAATATAAGTAGGTGTTCCCAGCTCATCATACACCGGTGGTCTTCAATGATCTGTCGAGCCGGATCCGGTTTTCAGAGTACGGTGGGTTCATCAGGCGTAACATAGGCTGCTGTTAATCCACCGTCGACGGAAAAGTCGGCGCCTGTGATGTAGGAGGATTCGTCTGAAGCCAGAAAAAGCGCTGCCTGCGCCATTTCATGAGCTTCGCCAAACCGACCCATCGGAACATGTACCAGTCGCCGTTGCCGCTTTTCTTCTGTGTCGAGGTAGTCCATCAACATTTTGGTTTTCAGAGGACCGGGGCAAAGTGCGTTGACTCGGATATTCTGACGTGCATGGATAATGGCCAATTCTCGAGTCATCGCCAGGACCCCTCCTTTGGACGCCGTGTAAGCTATTTGTGGTGTTGCCGCACCCAGAATTGCAACAAAGGAAGCGGTGTTGATGACCGAGCCACCACCTGCCCGCTGTAATGCGGGGATTCCGTATTTGCATCCGAGAAAAACACCCTTCAAATTGACTTCCATGGTGCGATCCCAGATGGCTTCCTCGGTGGTGATTGCGTCGGCATCCTCGCCGAGCATGATGCCTGCGTTATTGAACAGGATCTGAAGTTTGCCAAATTTCTTTTCGGCATGTTCGACCATCTGTTGGCTGCCATCCGAGGAGGCTACGTCAGCATGAAAATAACTCGCCTGACCTCCTTGTTGGTGGATCAACGCTACGGTTTCTTCGCCGCCAGTGTCATCGACGTCGACGGCAATAACCGCGGCGCCGTTTTCAGCAAACAGTAGTGCGGCAGCGCGTCCGATGCCACTGGCAGCACCTGTAATTAGTGCGACTCTATCGCTTAATCGCATCGTTGTCTTCTCCGTGCGGTTGGGCTTTATACGCCTGTTTGACAAGCTCGTCGAATAGACGCTGTTGAGATTGTTCGTTAGCAGCAGTCAATTCAGGATGCCACTGGACTCCGACAAGCCAGGGGTGTTCTTTCATCTCGCAGGCTTCCACTACGCCATCGGGCGCATGGGCTACAACACGCAGGTTCGACGCGACACGATCAATGGCTTGATGATGCCATGACATTGGGGATAACTGTGTTGTGCCGAGAATCGTTGCCAGTTTTGAGTCGTGTGCAACGACAACATCGTGAGGAATCGGGTTTCGTGGAGGTCTGCGATGGTGGATTTGTTCGCCGATATCATCGGGAAGATGGGTGTAGAGTGATCCACCACATGCCGTATTGATAATTTGGATGCCACGACAGATCGCGAGAGTAGGAAGTGGCTTTTCGATCACGGCCTGGGCCAGAGAAATTTCCAGTTCGTCGCGTTCGTGGTCAACCATGTAGATTTCTGCATGAGTCGATCCCTGGTAACGGGTTGGATCGATATCACCACCACCGGCCAGAATGAGTCCAGCCAGCTGGTCAAGCAAGTGATTGATATTACATTCGCCAGGCGGAATGAGCAGAGGCAAGCCCCCAGCTCGGCGCACAGCCTCGACGTACTCGATGGGTAATTTGAGTTCATTGTGTTCATCGCGGGCATACGTTGTGATGCCGATGACAGGCGGGAGATTCATATGCGCTCGAAATACCGGATTCGCTCCCAGTCGGTGACGGCCTGGTCGAAGGCTGCTTGTTCCGTTCGATAAAAATGCAGGTAGTGCTCGACCACTTCGTCGCCGAGCGTTTCGCGGGCCAGCGTGCTATTTTCGAGAGCATCAATGGCCTCATTCAAGGTCTTGGGTACATGGGGAACATTTTCCGCGTTGTACACATTTCCAGACAGGCAGTCGGGAGGTTCGATTTGATTTTCGATTCCTCGGAGTCCGGCTGCCATAGCGGCGGCGTAGGCCAGGTAGGGGTTGCAATCAGCGCCTGGGATCCGGCATTCCACGCGCAAGCTCTGGCCGCGGCCAACGACCCGGAATCCTGCGGTACGATTGTCGTAACTCCATGCCAGTCGCGTGGGCGCCCAGCTGCCCGACTGAAATCGTTTGTAAGAATTGATTGTCGGGGCAAAGAAGACCATCAATTCGCGCGCATGGCGGATCCAGCCACCTAGGAACCAACGGAATAGATCGCTACATGAAACCTCACCGAGTGTTTGGTTGCCTGCAAAGGCGTTGGTGTCCTGCCGCCAGAGACTCAGATGGATGTGACAACTTGAGCCAGCTTGCTCAGCCGCATACTTGGCCATGAAGGTCACACTGGTATTGAGTGAATCAGCGATCTCCTTGAGACACTGTTTGTAGAGCGTATGGCGATCGGCCATTCCCAGTACATCTGTGTAACGCAGGTTCAGTTCATGCTGCCCCAGGCCCCATTCGCCCTTGGTGCATTCGACAGGGATGCCAGACTCTTGCAGCGCTCGGCGGGCAGCCGCGTTAAGAGGTTCGCTGCGAGTGCCTTGGAGAAGGTGGTAGTCTTCCAGGTATTGGCCATTCGCGCGTAGTTGTTGGAATTGTTTGCGGTTTGCTTTTTGGTAGCTGTCGCGGAAGATGTAGTATTCGAGTTCGGAGCCGGCTTTTGCGATCAATCCGTGTTCTGCAGCTTTACGAATTTGCTTGCGCAACATGGAACGCGGAGCCACGTCCACCTCTTTGTGATCTTTGTCGTTCTGTAAATCACAGATCACGATCGCTGTTTCATCAAGCCAGCGGGCGTGACGTAGTGTTGTCACGTCAGGGACGAGGTGGAAATCGCCGTAGCCCTGTTCCCAATTCGCGAAGGAATAACCAGCAACGGGTTCCATTTCCATGTCAACGGTCAACAAGTAATCGCATCCGTGCGTTCCTTCCTGGGCAACCGATTCCAGGAAGAAGTTTGCATCGAAACGTTTACCCATCAGGCGACCGTAGAGATCGGGAAACGCAGTAATCACGGTGGAAATAGCGCCCGTGCTGACAAGGCTTCGAAGTGATTCCAAGTCGAGCATACCAGTGGATTCGTTCATAATTGCACGACACAAGTTAGCGGTGAATGTGCGGGCTAGTCGTCAAGTCCGGTGAACAATGATCTGAAGAAAAGGGGATCATGCCTGCTGGCACGCCATTGCCGCGACAAGGATTTGGATTCGCAGATCGGAGGTGCAATTCTCAGCAGCACGCCTTGAGCTGGCGCGTGCCTGCCTGGCCATGGGTTGCCTCAGAGGTCCTGGAAGAATCATTGAATCGGCTCGGAAGGCTGGACGCCTGATCGTGGCGGCCGTTTTCCAGCGGTTCAATAATCTAATGTACGGCTGGCATTGTCGTCCAGCAGTGCGTGATTTCGTCAGAGGACAGATGCGCGTTCAA
>JAKVBZ010000220.1 GCA_022448645.1 Pirellulaceae bacterium | reverse complement strand
CTGGGTTGATGCGGACGCCTGTCCTGGCGTCATCAAAGATGTTTTGTTTCGAGCAGCCGGACGCTGGGAAATTCCGGTGACCCTTGTCGCCAACATGTCCCTGTCTACGCCACCGTCGCCGTTTATTGACAGCGTAGTGGTCGGAGCCGGTTCCGACGTTGCTGACCGGAAAATTGCTGAGAGCACGCGGCCGGGGGACATTGTGGTAACTGCCGACATTCCACTGGCGGCGCTGGTGGTGGACGCAGGAGGAATTGCCATTGATCCCCGCGGGGAACTTTATACGGAGCAAAACATCGGAGCCCGTCTGCAGGCCCGTAATCTGATGGAACAGCTGCGAAGTTCGGGCATGGAAACGGGTGGTCCACCTCCATTCAGTGATCGCAATAAACAGGAATTCGCCAATCAGCTGGACAGACTGCTTGTGAAACGAAAGCGACAACAATCACGGTGATTTGCCCAAATAAATTCGATTTCACTCAGGAATGCTTTATCGCTTTTCTCTCGTAATATCTAGGACAGTGGCGATTCTCGGACAGCCTCCTGGTGCGCCGATGGTAAAGACCTCGACGATCTAAGGTGTAAAGCCCAACTTGTCGGCCTCGGCGAAATCAGCGGCCGCTTTGAGGTTGTTGCTTTGCCCTACATATGCACGTCCACGATTGTAGTACAGCTCGCCCCTGTCAGGTTCGAGCTGTATCACTTGAGTGTAGTCAATAATTGCCGCGGTGTACTTGCCTTGAAAATGGTAAGCACGGCCCCGACCGTGGTAGGCCCTGGCATCGTCAGGATCGAGCCTTATTGCCTCGGTGTAATTAGCGATTGCCTCGTCGTACTTACCTTGAAAATGGTAAGCTCGGCCCCGGCCGTGGTAAGCCGTAGCATCGTCAGGATCGAGCCTTATCGCCTGGTAGTAGTCAGCAATCGCCTCGTCGTATTTTTCTTGGCTGAGGTGAATCTTGCCCCGATCGTAGTAGGCCTTGGCATAGTCAGGATCGAGTCTTATTGCCTCGGTGTAGTCAGCAACTGCCCGGTCGTACTTGTTTTGTTCACCGTATGCCACCCCCCGGGCGTAGTAACTATCAGTGTTGGGATCGAGCCGGATTGCAAAAGTCAAATCAGCGATCGCCTGGCCGTGAAGACCTTGTTTTCTGCAACTAATTCCTCGGTAATAGTACGCAAAGAAATCGTCAGGATCGAGCCGTATCGCCTCGTTGTAATCAGCGATAGCCTTGTCGGGCTTACCTTGCGCATCGTACGCCCTGGCCCGAAAATTGTAGGCGGCGGCATATTCCGGATCCAGCCGTATTGCGTCGCCGTAGCATACAATGGCGGTAGACCAGTCTTTTTTCCTCGCGAACTCACGACCCTTATTTAATTCGATTACTGCTTGAATTCGTGATCCGCAACCAAGCACTCCGATGCAAAGCAGAAAGACAAATATGCGGAAGCTCATACAGTAGACCTTTCCTCGATGGCACAGTCGAACGCTCGACCAGTTTGTTGAGTTACGACGGTCGTTGATTCTAACTGAATGAACAACGCGGATTCACTCTGATCTGCGACGATCTTTACCCCTTCTGACTTGCTGAATTTGTCGTGGTGATTGCGTCACGTCTGTTGCTGTCATCGGTTACACTTCACCCTTGATTGGCTTTATTGCCACTCTCAAGTGTGAAGATGTTTCCCAACAGGAGCCAGTATTACAGCGGTGTTATGTTTTATGTTTACGGTTCATTCGCTCAAAACTGGTTGGTCGTTCGCGATCAGTTGTGAACCCATGAATCGTCTTTTAGAGGCAAACGATGCCGACCGCAGTTCCAGAAAACCGTGAGTTCTCAGACTTGCCGGTCATCTTGTTCCACTCGCCGCGGCGTATGGTCGCATGTTGTCGTGTCTCAAGGTCCGATACGTAACATTGGTGACGTTGTCTGGGTTCACGTCACGTAGGCAAGCTTTGTTAATCCAAATTAGTGGCGGTGCCCATTTAGGTAATTAACAACACACGTTGTCAACAGACGTTGTCCGTCCGTGTAAGAGACCCGCGTCACTGATACGTCAGAGAGGCTAATACCGGATTCGTTTGATTTGTTGCGATTCCAACAGGCTTTGAACACCGCTCCATCATTGCGCTCTATCTTGATGGTGTTGCGTCCGCCACGCATCTGGTTGTTCTCTACAATGGTCACATCTCCTGCTTCAATCTTAAATCGTTTAATCTTAGTCCTTTTTGTGGTGAGGGATTCTTTCGATCCAAACACGCTCGAGTTAGATCGTGCCGGTTCTCGCTGTTCTGTTGATGTCCTCGATTCTGCTCGGGATGGCAGTTCGCGAAGACGATCCGCCCTTAAACGCAGTGCGAGAAGAGCCTGGATGGGATTGGCTTGAAAACAAATAACAAGCCCCGTACCTAAAACCAATGCAGCCCCAATGTATAGCAGGGTAATGACGATATTGCTGTGACCCTGCTTGCCGGCTTCTTTCCTGGTGAGTTGTTTTGTGATTTCGGGGACAGTTTTATTTTTTCGAGGTGTTGGGATTAGCCCGGACTGAGCATCGTCAAACGGGTTGTCGGCCGACTCTGACTGAAATAGTTTCGCCAACGCCGGAACATCGCCGATTGTTTTCCAAGGACCATTTGGCGTTTTGGAAATGTGATCTGTTTCGCGGATCTCGCCGTTGCTGGTTAGATGTTTAACTGTGTCAGGAGACAAAGGACCCACGACCTTACCGTTTCGCTGAATGAACAACTGACTTGGCATCTATTGTCTCCGAATTCAATTGCGTTCAGGCTGTGTACCGGCCTCCTGATATTTTGAACAAAATGGTGCAGCAGAACATCCCAAAGTGTTTAGAATGTCCGGTTTTAATCGTGCCTTTGTCCGACATCGATACGGTGGTTTTGATCGCAACAGAGAAACAATAAGGGCTTTGGGTGAGTTGCCAAAAGTCCTAGGCTTGCCGCTCAATGTTCATGGGACACGCACGACCTCCTTTCAGTAAAGGTGCGTCGTGCGTGGCATAACATCCTTACGCCGGTCCACGCAAAAGCGGGGGGGGACCTGACCGCATCACGGTGCCGACAGGTATTTAGACAGGTCTCTGAAGTTTCTGCGGCGCCAGGGAGGCAGGGATTCGTATTCCGACAGATAAGTGGCTGTCATTTGAAATCGACTGCTGTTTTATGGTTTGATGGTCTGAACAAGCTTCCAGCTGGCTCGATACGGAGACCACCACCTTCCAAAGAAAGAGCATCCTGAAGTCGCAAAACGGATCTTGATGTCGTCAGGCTCGAGCGTGGTGAATCTTCATGTGGTACAAAGCCTGAACGGGGAACTGAATCCGCGGCGGGAAGCCAGGAAATACGACCGCCTGATCCCGGGAGCCCAGAGTCTCTGTGCCAGTGAATGTCTTTAGAACAAATTTGTGGAAGCCGATGTTGGCATCACACAGGACCGGGCAGACCAGAGTGAACTGATCTGACAAGGAGACCTCTTATGAGTCATGAGATAAAAGTGTTAAGCCTCGGCGCCGGATTTATGGCCACGCTGCATGCCAGGGCTTACGAGCAGATCGAGGGAGTTCGGAACGTTGGAATTGTGACGAGGAATTACAGTAGCTCTGAAGAGTTGGCCGGGATCCTGTCCGGCGACATTCCCCGTTTTACGGACTTCGAGGAGGCTCTGGAAAAAACGTCGCCCGACGCAGTGGCCATCAGTACCTATACGGACTCGCACTACGACTACGTTTCCATGGCCCTGCAGCGCGGGCTTGATGTCTTCGTGGAAAAGCCTCTCGCCGAGACGCTCGAGCAATGCCAGGAGCTGTTCGACCTGGCCAATCGCCTCAATCGGAAGTTGTATGTTGGTTACATTTTGATGACACATCCGTCGTGGAACCGATTCACAGAAATTGCCCACGA
>JAKVBZ010000022.1:42538-61737 GCA_022448645.1 Pirellulaceae bacterium | reverse complement strand
CCACAATCTGGAACACACACGCAGTCAGCTGTGGAAAGGCCTTTCGGCGCAGCTGATACAAGGGCGGAAGTTTTTTGGCACGCCACAGCGCAACGGCGTGGGCCGGCATTGGTACCCGATCGGTCCCCCAGACACGCACTTCGCCTTTGTTCCTGAGAATACTTACACCCAACGCTATGATCCCGATGCATGGTGCCGACGCAGGGAATTGTTTTCGCAACGGATCGGCAATGTCACTGACGGTGTGATCTGTGGCCTCGGCCAGGCAGGTGTCTTGCTGCAGCAGGGTCACGAATACCAAGCTCGTGTGGCACTGTATAGTGATGCTGAACTGGATGCTGAGGTGCGTGTTGGCGAACCAAAGACGGATGGTTGGCCAGTTTCAGCACACTTTCACATGTTGGCGAACGAATGGCAGGAGTTTGAATTCAAGTTCGTCTGGGATGCCATTACTGGCCCTGTGGACTTTAACATTCTTTTTACTGCAGATGCGAATCTGTATATCGGAGCCGTTTCGCTGCTACCGACCGATAGTTTTCATGGCATGCGTCGCGATGTGGTGGCATTGTTAAAACAAATTGGGTGTCGCTTGCTGCGTTGGCCCGGGGGGAATTTTGCGGGCGACTACCGTTGGCAGGATGGATTGTTGCCGGTGGACCGCCGAGCGCCACTCGCGTCGGTATTGCCTATGGAAACATTGGCACATACCGACGGGTACGATTGTCATGAGATCGGCACCGATGAATTCTTGGCGCTATGTGAGGAAATTGGTGCCGAGCCGACCTTGACGATCAACCCGGCTTGCGAAGGACCAGAGTTGGCCGCAGCTTGGGTTGAATATTGCAACGGCGACACGACAACACGTTGGGGGCGAGTTCGCGCCGAACGGGGTCGCGTTGAACCTTATCATGTGAGGTATTGGTCACTCGGCAATGAATTCGGACAGGGCCACATGGAAGGTCCCAACACGCCGGCTGGATATGCGCGACACATACGTCCATACGCGCTGGCTATGCGTGAACTCGATCCGTCGATTCTGCTAGTCTGTTCCGGCGACTATTCACGAAATGAGTGGTTTACGGATGGTCTGCGTCAATTGGATGACGTGGTCGATTTCGTGGCGCACCATCACTACACCGCGATGATGCGTCCGACGCACATGAGAAACTACTCTGGGCCAGTCGGAGATGAGGATTTTCAGTTCATCGCGACAAATCCTACGGCTGCCATTGCGCAAGAGCTGGAAGAATTGAGGAACAGGATTGATATCCACGCGCGCGAAGGATGTAGGCCAACGATTTCTCTCGACGAGTGGAATGTCTGGCATGCGTGGCATCGAATTCCAGGTGTGGTTGAAGGAATCCATAACGCCTCGATGTTGAACTTTCTGTGCAACGAAGCTGATACGGTGGCAGTTTCGCTGGGGTGTTTTTTCGCCCCTGTGAACGAAGGGGCCATTGTGGTCGAGCCGGAACGAGCCTGGTTGCCGCCGGGGGGGATCGTCTTTCCTCTATTCGTGGATCATCAAGAGAATACTCGCATTGATCTTGGTGCCCAGGATGGACTGGCGGACGTCTACGCGGCAGCATCGCTGGATGAAGAGAGGCAAACAGTGGTGTTGACGATCGTCAATCGACACCCGCAAGAGGAACGTGAGGTTTCTATAGCACTCTGCGGCAGCAAGTACCAAAATGTCACGACAGTTTTGCTGTCGGCACCGGACTATCGGCCTGCGACGACGTTTTGTGAAGGAACTCTCGAGTGCACGACGAACGAGCTGGGTTGGCAATTGGTGTTACCCAAACATAGCGTCGTAAAGATTGCGGCCGATGTATGCGGATAGGGAAGCGTTCCTGGAAGTGGATGTCGAATTGAACAAATGCTTGACGCAAAGAGACTGAGTTCTACTCTGTTCTTCACCCCTGCCTGGTGCCATGCTATGCGGAATTCTTATACCGGGACATTGAGTTTTTTAGAGGACGGGGAACGAAGTCAGTTACTAATTGGATTCGTCTTCCGTTTGATTCAATGGTCCTCGATAATCTCGCGGTAGAAAATAGACAGCCGTGATCGCAAGGATAAATACCGTTGCGATCGCTACTAGGCTCGTTGCAGCGAATGCGTCTCCGTAACCGATACGGCCTTCGTCCACTAAGGATCCAATCAGCCGAGATGTTGGCGATACGAAAAGTGCTGCGACATTTAGCAAGGCGATGGCGGTCGATCGAGCGGCTGGATCCACGACGTCAAATACGGATGTCCAAAGGTTTGTGGTATACAATCCCCAGCCAAGTCCATGGACTGACATGGCAAGAATCAGGACGATGTTTTGATGCGATGTACCAATCCAAAATAGAGCAGGTGCCACCATCAACATCCCAAACAGCTGCACCCAGACTCGACCTGCTTTCATGCGTTTCGCCCAATCATCGGCCCATGGTCCGCCGACAAAGAGTCCCAGAACGGTAAATATCTGGATAAAGAATGTGGCATAGAATCCGGCTTGCCCTAACTCCATGCCAAAGTCGATGTGCAGGTATTTGGCTAAGAAGACCGACATTGGATAGTTGATAATGTTTATCAGTAAATACACAACAGCCAACAATAAATAGGTTCGATTGCTCAACACGCTCCAGGTGGTGCGCCAAAATGAACCTCCCTGGACTCCTAGTCCCTTATCCTCAGATCGTCCGGTTCGTTTTGGTTCGCGAAGTAGCAACAGCATACCTATCATCACTGCGAACCCTAGGAGTGCGAAGATGAACATGGCCATCCTCCAACCCGCAATTGGTGACGCTTCTTGTCCAAGCCATCCAGGTAGTGTCCAAACTTCTTGTTCGGCAATTTCACCGCCCAACCAACCGGCGGCCAGAATTGCAACATTTTGCGACACCAGATATACCGCCACGGCGGTCGAACGGATCTTGGGAGAAAAACAGTCGGCCATCATACCGGCCATAGCTGGAACACTTGCTGATTGCGACATCCCTAGCAGGATTTGTAGTGCTAAAAGCCCGATGAATCCGTTTGCCAATCCCATGCCCATTAGCGAGAGAACACTTCCGACTAAACTGAACAGCAATACCAATCGGCGTTGAAATCGGTCGCTCAAATAACCAACAAAGAATTGCGTCAGTCCATACGATACTAGAAAAGCCATTTGCAAATCGCCGACTTGGGCATCGGTCACTGTTAATTCTGACTGCAACGGAGGCAGGACGAAGTTGACAATCCTGCGATGTGAATACAGCACAAAATAATCCGCTGCTAACCACATCATCACGAACCAGCTGTTAGAGAGTAGGCTGGTTGGTTGTGGTGAAGTATTGTTGTCGGTCGTACAAGGAGGTTCCGCTGGCATGCTGGATCGCGCTGTTCGGGGTTGAAGAATCCCTGGTCGGATTGCGACCCAAGGAGCCTATCTTGTACGGTTGTTGATGGCTACCCCAAACCCTATTGGATGTGAAGAGTAGTAAAGCGGCGGCGCCAAGGGAGGGGGTCGCGCAAGATAACGCACACCTTCGGCTGAGAGAATATGACTGCTGTAAGGTACTAGTTCGTGCTCAGGTGGATGGGTTAGAATTGAGGTGAAATGTTTTGAAATCGGACCGCGTGAACGATGGTGTTTGTCGGCGGTTGCGATGGTATGAATGAATAGATGGACGACATTTATAATTTTTGGAGAATGATGGTATATGGCCGATTCCCTTTTTTCTGTTGCTGATCAGGTCGTTCTTGTTTCGGGTGGAAGTCGTGGTATTGGTAGTGCGATCGCCGCCGGGTTTGCCGAACGCGGCGCTCAGGTGGTGATCACCGGTAGAAATCAAGACACGATTGAGAAAACCGCAGACGAGCTGTCAGGCACTAGTGCCACAAAGCCGGTGGTCGGGTTGGTGTCTGATGTTGCGCAGTGCGAAGGAATGCCCGATTTGGTGGCCGACGTGGTGGAAAGGTATGAGCGAATCGACACGCTTGTTAACGTGGCCGGTATCAACAAACGCCAAGCCGCAGTGAAGTATTCTGAGCAGGAGTATGACGACATCTTGGACGTTAACCTCAAAGGAGCTTTCTTCTTGTCTCAAGAAGTCGGCAAACAAATGCTTCGCCAAGGTTCAGGTAGCCAGATTAATATTGGGTCTTTGAATTCTCATCGTCCGTTGACGAACATCATGCCTTACGCGATTAGCAAGGCGGGAATCGATCACATGACACGTGGACTGGCGGCCGAGTGGGGACCTCATGGTATTCGAGTGAACTGTATCGGGCCTGGTTTCGTCCTGACGGATCTGGTGCGCAAGCTATGGGAAAACAAAGAGATGAGTGACTGGCGCGAATCACATACTCCGCAACGACGAATCGGGACTCCCGAAGACATGGTAGGAACGACGATCTTTCTCGCCTCAGATGCATCCGCGTATTTGACCGGGCAAGTGATCTACGTCGACGGGGGCGTCTCTGCTGCTCAGCTTTGGCCGATTCCAGCGTCGTAACCATTTAAGCAAAGTTTTAATGGTCTTGGTTGTCGTCTAGCCGTAGGCGGAAGTTCACCAGATAAGTTGTTTTACGACCCACGCTTTGCTCCTGGATACGACCTCTTGCTCATGGTTTCCAAATGGTGGCGGCGATGTGGCGATAAGGATCGATCTGGTCTTGGTAGTAGTAGACCGTGATGACTTTGCCGTCAGGTCGCTGTACGCTTAGAGGGTAGCCTAGGTCTCGTCCTGAGCCGTCATCTCGCAAGATGATCTCTTCACCCCATGTCCTTCCATGATCTGAGCTGATGCGAGCGCGGATGCCGTAGGGTGAGGCGCGAAAGCCGTACGTCAAGCAAATGCGGCCGTCGTTCAATAAGATCATGCTCGGAGGATTACCGACTCCGGTGTCCTCGGCACCCCGTTCGGCATATTGCCAAGACGCGCCATCGTCGAGTGAACGGTAGGTGTCGATCCAGCGTTTTGTGCCGTGGTGCACTCGTACCGAAGTGAACAGCTCGTGTGAGCCCAGTCGGATCGTGGAGGGCATGATGGCGAAATCGCCCGTTGCTTTTAGCTCCTCGCCAATCCATGAGATCATGTTCCAGGTCAAACCGCCGTCGCGCGTACGGGCACACAAAGGACGCCCTTCTGTTCCATCTTGTTTGGCTGCTGTAAGGAACAATAGGCAGTCTCGAGCTCCGTTCACGATATAATCGGTGCGAGCGGCGATTCCGGGCTGGCCGAAAAGTGGTAAACGATATGCAGGCGACCATGTATGGCCTCGATCATACGATACGTGAAATCTCGAAACGCCAGAATTGACGTCGCTCATGCGCAAGGTGAATGCCAAATCGGGATGTGCGAAGTTAATGGGTTTGGCCAGATCCACAAGATCGGGGATCTTGACGTCAGGTAACGGGGTGCCGTGAAGCGACGGCCCGTATCCGAGCAACATCCCTTTTTCATTCGGATGCTCCAGTGTCCAATGAGCACCACCGTCGGTTGAGCGAGCCAGTACGTGTTCTTCTGGTCGGTCAGGGTCAAAATGATGCGACAGGCCCCGATCCTTGTAATACCCGCGGCTAAATCCAAACAGAATTTCGTTGTCCCATATCCAGATCCCATGGTTGGCAGGCCACCCACCAAACCGACCAGTTTCTCGATAGATGTTCACATGCTGGATGTGGTGGTTGCCTCCGTGGACCATGCTGGCGGTAGCGGAGATAAAGCCTATCAAACAAGTCACAAAGGACCTGTTGGTTAACAGATTCATAAGAAATTACGTCCTTTAAGGGACTAGGTTTGCCGTACGTTCTTGAGGCCCGAATGATTATACAGAAAAGCACCTGCATTCTGCTGGCTGGGTAGGCTACAAACGAGTCAGCGTGGTGGCGGCGCTCGTTTTTCACAAGGTTAGGACGCTCTGTGGTGTGCGGTTACTCTTGGCTGTCGGCTCGCCCTAGAAAATACGGGTGAACTTGAATGTAGTTAAAAAACAGCTGCTGACCGGCAGGGGCTCCCGGCTCATCATCTTGGGCCCAATCCGAAATCGTTAGCATTGCCGAATCACTCTCAGCCCGGAACACGATGTAATGGTACGTTTGCCAGGCTTTGTGCTCCCTTCCGTCATAGGGTGGATGTTTCCGATGAGGTGGATTGTGGTACAGGTGAGTGAACGATTTGGCAGGCATCAATTCCACGTTATCTAATTGGATACGTATGGCCGGCATTTCCTGGCTCGACATGTCGACATAGTCGCCTGTCATGAGTTTGAAGACATATGTCTTGCCAGGTTCGAGTTCTTTGACCAGCTGAGATACCCGGTTGGGCTCGTTGTTATTTCTGATCATAAGCAGTGCGGTGTCGCCTTGTGGCTTGCCGTCTCTAGCCTGCAGATACCCGAGTCCTTCTTTGGTAACGGAACGCACAGAGTCCGCCATGGCTGCATCGACGGTCCAACCGTTGAGTTTGTCGACGAAGTCGCCGTTGATCAAATGTGGGGACATGTAGGGAGCGTCCGTCGCTCGCTCAGTCTTACCTTCAATGCCATAATGTCGGAAAAGATGGCACAGCCAGCGTAGAGTCTCTTCGTCGGAATACTCAGTGTGATATCCGGCCAACCCACGTACTCCGCGAAATGTCGGGTCGTTGGCGACCAGATGAAATTGCATGTCCAGGTAGACCTTGTGGTTCACACCAGGATACAGATTGGCGTTGTGTCCTCCTGGTCTGGAGAAAAATCCAGCACAATAAGCGAGGTGCTCAATAGAACCTGGACACTGTTCACGGTAGTTCTCTCCGTGGTCGACAATGATCTCTTGCAAGTATTTGTGAGCTTCTGCCTCGGTCGGCTGAGTCTTCAGGTACCGTTCCCAGGCTAGTATCCCCCCGGTGTCTACGATGCTTTGCGTTAAATTCCGGCCATGCTCACTGCCGTAGATAGAGGCGATATAGATGTAGAAGAGTCTGTCCTGGAATGCTTCGCTTTGCTTGAGCTGTCGTATGGCTTTGCCGTAGCTGCTATAGGAAGGATCGTCGTAACCCACAAACTCATCGATAATATAACCGTCCACTAACGGACTGTGGATTTGCGGTCGCGAGGAAATGTAGTCGTACGCTTCTCGGAACGTGAATGAGCCACCACCAACGTCGGGCGTGCCGCGAGCGGCAAAGGAAGAAAGCCACCTTCTGCCACTCAATCGCCATTTTTCGAAGAAAGAAACAAACTCGTGTTCGCCCCTCACGACGGCTCCCGGCACCAGGAATGTGTTGACGTTAGGAATGATGTGTTTTTCTAAATAGTCTTTGTGGGAAATGTTGAATTTTCCCAGCGGGCGATCGGTGAAATTATGAAGCATGATGTCGGGGATAGAACGTACCACCAGATGCTCAATCTGACAGCGATTGGTGGCATGCACCTGCAGTTGATGATTCCCGGCCACGAGATAGCGCATTGCCTCTTTCGTCGTTTGTTGGCCGTCTTTCCACGAGATGATATCTTGGAATTGATCGATTGTGACCGTACATCGTCCGCTATGAGAGTGCACCGTTAACGATACGTACACCCAGCGACTTTTCTCCGTTTGAAACGAGTAAGTCTTGGATCCGTCGACAGCTTCCTGGTCGATTGTCATGATCTCGGTGACAAGATTGTTGAGGACGGTAGGGCGCTGGGGCGATTTTTCGGCCTTGGCCGAAAGTGGACTAAAGACAAGGATATTGCACAGAATCCAGGAAAATAAATGAATGACAGGTCTTATGTTCATGGTGTGGGTTCTTCAATGCGGGAAATGACAAAATTGCTTCCGCCAATTGTGGGACAGGATGTTTGGTTTTATCATAGGATGGTAAAGTGATCACTGGAGGGCTTGTTGCCCTACCGCTACGGTTTTGCATGATAGTGTATGAGTGGTAACCTGGTTGGATCGACTGGTATCTATAGTCTAGAGCCTGGCAGCAAGCGTCCAGGAACCCACCTGCGAAATTCCGTATGTCGCATCTGCCCGTTTCCCATCCGCGCCCCAAACGCCAGTTCCTGCATTCGATCTTCTCGCGAGGTCTTGTCAAATTGCACAGAAAGCTCTGGCAAATTAACATGGAGTGTAATCACGGAAGTCTCTCGATGCCGCACACTCTGAAACTATTGGCCGTTTTGTTGCTGGGGTTTTCATGCGTTGCTTTCGCGGATGAATCGGTTGTGGAATATGAATGTCGTTGGACCTCGTCGGAAATTAAAATCGACGGCAAACTCGACGACGATGCTTGGGTGAGTGCCGAAGAGATCGGTCAATTCTATGGTTTTACCGCCGATGGTCCTGTGCCGGCAGTGCGCATGGGTACTCGGGTGCGAGTCTTATGGGACCGCGAGTACTTCTATTTCTTTGCGGAGCTCAAAGACGATGACCTGCAGGCTAACATTCGAGAACACGATGGCCGTGTGTGGGACGATGATGTCCTTTCAATGTTTTTTAAACCGTCACGCAATCATCCTGGATACTTTGAGTTTCAATTCAATCCGCATAATACGCAGTTGGATATGTTCATACCCCAGCGTAAAAAGGGGTTTTACGAGCGATACAAGGCGGCGCAACCGTTTCACATCGAAGCGGCTGTCGAACTTCGGGGAACTCTTAATCAGGGACAGGACCGTGACCAAGGCTGGGTGGTGGAAGGAAGGATTCCATGGCGTGATTTTATTCGTGCCGGGGGAAGGCCTGCCGCGGGTGAAACGTGGGATTTCGCCATCTGTCGCTATGACTACCGCGGGAAATCTTCGCGGCCTGAATTGTCGTCGTGCGCCCCACTTCGTGAGCCAAACTTCCATCGTTACGAAGACTATGCACGACTGAGGTTCTCTCGTCCGGAACCTTCCAAAATAGCATGGACGAGCTCTCGTGTACGTGGTACGCCCGAGCCTCCGCGTCCGTTTCGCCCACGGCGAATTTATCCGAATCTAAAACTGAATTTTCCTGTCTGCGTGCGTTATGTTCCCGGTACGGACCAAATGCTGTTGATCGAATCGGATAAGTACAACGGGTCTCCACGGCTCGTTCAATTGGACAATCGACCGGATGTCGATTCGTATCGGGAGTTGATCGACTACAAACTCAGTAGCGAATTGGCTTACGACATCGAATTCCACCCTAACTTCAAGGAAAATGGATTTGTCTATATCGGGAGTAATTTGCCGGCGGAGGATGAAAAAAATGAGACGAGGGTTACTCGCTATACGATGCAGACGTCACCACCATATCGATTTGACGTCGGTTCTGCCGAGGTGATTATTCGTTGGCCATCGCACGGACACGATGGCGCTGCCATCGTATTTGGCCATGATGGGATGATGTACGTAACTTCTGGTGACGGCACCAGCGATTCTGATGAAGATCTGGTTGGTCAACGGCTTGATCTGCTACGTTCCAAGGTATTGCGGATTGACGTGGATCACGTCGAAGAAGGGCAGGCATATTCCGTGCCGTCCGATAACCCCTTTGTGGATACACCTGGAGCACGTCCGGAAACATGGGCTTACGGATTTCGCAATCCGTGGCGGATGGCCGTGGATGCAAAGACAGGTCAGTTGTGGGTGGGGAATAATGGTCAGGATTTGTGGGAACAGATTTACCTTGTGGAACGTGGTGCGAACTACGGTTGGAGCGTGTATGAGGGTAGTCACCCTTTCTATCCAGATCGCGAGCGAGGACCCACGCCGATTCGTGGTCCCACACTAGAACACCACCATGCTGAAGCCCGGTCATTAACTGGCGGACAAGTCTATTACGGAAAAGAATTTCCCGAGCTGTTTGGCGCTTACATTTATGGCGATTTGGCCACGGGGCGGATCTGGGCGGCTCGGCATGACGGCGAGCGTCTCTTGTGGCACCGCGAAATTGCAGATACCTCCTTGAGCGTCTCTTATTTCGCCATCGACCCGCAAGGCGAATTGGTGATTGCGGATCATCAGGGCCCCAACCAGGGCGGCTTGTACAAGCTCGAACGAAATCCTGTCGATGATGTTAGCCAGGATTTCCCGAAAAAGCTGAGCGAAACTGGGATTTTTCAGTCTGTCGTGGGGCTGGAGCCTCAGCCAGGACTGATCGGGTATGCGGTGAACCTCCCTGGCTGGCATGATGGAGCGACGGCGGAACGATATGTAGGGTTTCCTAAGACCACCATGGAAAGTATCGAATCAGGGCCAAAGCAACCGACAGGGAACTCGTCCGTTTCTTTTTCTCATAAGCGCCCCTGGGAATTTCCCGAGGGAACGGTTTTTGTTCAGACGCTGAGTTTTCCGTTGGATCGAACGAATCCCGATCTTGTACGTCGAATCGAGACACGGTTGTTGACGAAACAACAGGGAGAATGGGCAGGGTATTCTTATCTTTGGAACGATGAGCAAACGGATGCAGAACTTGTAGAGCAACGTGGAACAAAGAAGGTTATTTCAGTAAACGATGGCGGTAGCACACAACAACAAACGTGGCATGTGCCAAGCCGCAGTCAGTGTATGTCCTGCCATGCCCGCCAAGCAGGCTTCGTACTTGGGTTTTCCTTGTTTCAATTAAATCGTGACGAGATCGGCGAGCACCAGTCGAAGAATCAACTTGAAGTACTGGATGACCAAGGTGTCTTCAGTGTGGATTGGTACAAAGAAGCACGCGATCAGTGGAGAGATGAGATTTTTGCAGGGATTCCGGTGGGAACGGATGATCCGGAGGCTGAAAGGCTACGAAATGAAGCCAACCAACAGTGGTCCTCTTTTACAAACTACCATGGCCAGCGAATGCCGCCAGACACGTCGCTCCTGTATCAACTCGCCGATAAATACCTTTGCTTACCACAGTTCGACGATCCGTCCGCCAGCCTGAGAGATCGGGCACGAGCCTATCTGCACGTCAATTGTGCTTGTTGTCACGATTCGAGCGGCGGAGGCAATGCGCGTATGGAGCTGCGCTTCAATATCATTGACGAATACGCAAAAATCATTGATGTACCACCGTTGCAAGGAAACTTTGGATTGCGTGACGCTCGGTTGGTCGCACCTGGTGCGCCCCACCGGTCCGTGATGAATTATCGGATGTCCGTCCTCAGTGGCGGTCGTATGCCCCGGGTTGGATCCTATCAAATGGACCTGGAAGGGTTGCGACTGATACGCAGCTGGATCGCTAGTTTGGCAGACGATCCCACGTCTGCTGCTACCCGTGATATGCTGACGCGCCTCAGTGACCTGAAGCAGGGGGACGAAGAGACAGCTGACCAATTGATCACGCAGTTGTTGGTTGCGACGGATGGGGCTTTGGCATTGATCGAAGCCTTGGACAACGGCCGTTTGCCTTCTTGGATTTCCGAACGGGCGATCGACCTGGGGAAAAACCATTCGGAACCTTCCATAGGAAGTTTGTTCGAACGGTTTATTCCCGAATCACAACGTGTGGCTCGTCTGGGGACACACATCGACCCTGCGCGGATTTTGCCGCTCGACGGCGACGCCAATCGTGGCCGTAAGTTGTTCTTTGAACACGAAGGGTTAGCATGTTTGAATTGCCATCGAGTGCAGGAACGCGGGCATGCAGTGGGACCTGATTTGACCGAGACAGGAAAGAAGCAGGGGCGAGGCGAAATCCTGGAGAGTTTGTTAACGCCGTCGGGAAAGATTGACGAAAAATTCGCGAGTTATCGCGTGGTGACCGATGATGGTCGCGATCACATTGGTATTCTGGTGCAACGTAACGAAGAACGGGTCGTTCTCATGCAGCCGTCGGGCAAAGTCGTAACGCTTGTGTCAGAGGATATCGAAGACATCGTACGACAACCGCGGTCCCTGATGCCTGATGACATGCTGCGGGATCTGACGGCGCAACAGGCTGCCGATTTGCTGGAGTTTCTGAAGTCGCTGTGACCTGGGCTGATCGTTCGCGATGGACACAGGTTTGAGGTCTTGTAAGTTGGGTGTTTTTTTCTGATGAATGTATCGCTAAGTATGCTAAAGACGTGCCGTAAGTTGGCCTGTCAAGGTTGGCGTATCCAGATGCCGTCTATTCTTTGCTCGGTGATTGTAATCGCGTGGCTTGTTCCTTTCGGTGTTAAGGAAACGTTAGCACAAGAGGCTGGCCAGCAAGTGTTGGCTTACAAGTGTCGGAGAGTAGACGCTCCGATCAGGATCGACGGTTTGCTAAACGAAAAGGCGTGGGAACGGGCAGCGGTGATGGAAAGATTCTATCTGCCAGGAAGCCACGAATCTCCGCAGAACAAAACCGAAGTACGGATGTTGTGGGATGATGACAATCTTTACGTGGGATTTGTGGCGTACGATGATGACATTTGTGCTTGGGGCAAGGAGCGAGACGATAATATCTTTGAAGGTGACGTTGTCGAGGTCTTCATCAAACCAAGCCACCACAAAGCAGACTACTATGAGTTGAATGTAAACCCAGAAAATATCTTGTATGATGCCTATTATGCCTATGGACAAGGTGGGCAGACACGTTTTGCGAAGTGGAACAGTACGGTGGTGACAGCCGTGAAACGCTTTGGGACATTGGATGAGTGGCACGATACGGACGAGAAATGGCAGGTAGAGTTTCGCATTCCATTTCATACTCTGCCGTCGTTAAAGGGTGTGTCGCCGAAGACCGGCAACAGCTGGAGTTATCATGTCGCCCGGTACAACTATTCGGTCTATCTCGAAACTCGCGATCCTGCGGGCAACATCAGTTCTCGCAAAGGGCGAGAAATCATGTCGAATGTGCGTTTGCTAGGTTTTCATGAACTCGACAGTTATGCCCGCTTGGAGTTCGTGCGTTGAACCGAGCGGCGAAGCAGCGTTGCTAACCAAACAGTTGACGTTGCATGGAATAAAGCGTCATGAGCAGCATCAGGATGGTGGCCGTCCATAATAAAACCGTAACCCAACCTGCCGGCCGGATGCCTGTGGGAAGATGGACGTAACGTAAATAGATCGTCGAAAAACCGATCACGGGCAGTAACAACGCCTGGGCCACTCCGCCAACCTTCACCATCCATACCGGGTTTTGAAACCATAGGAAGTAAAGCGAAGGCAGGAATAGCAAAAAGATGACGGCCCATCGCATAACACGTTCCCGTGAAGGGTAGTTCTGCTTGTCGAAAAAACCCAACATCCCACAGAAATCTGCGATCATACGGCTTTGGGATGCAGTGCCAGAAAATACCGACGAGTAGAGTACGGCAAAGGCCCCAATTAGGAACAGAAAAGCTGACCATTCACCCAGGATTTCGGTATAGACGTGCGACAGCGATTTCACCATTTCGGAACCCTCGGGAAGGATTCCTAAACCTTTGAGTACGCCGGCTCCCAGCACGTAAAAGGCGACCGTAGCCGCTGTGTAGACGAACATGGCGGCCACCACATCAACAATCATCACTCGGATCCAGCCTCGTGCCCGATATTTCCATTCGGCACTGCCATCGCACTCGCCAGCATACCTTGCGTATCCTTTTTCCAGGCACCAATAAGGGTAGATCACCAGGCTCATGGCACTCACGCCAGTGACGCCGAACACGGTGACAGCCGTAACAAACCCCGCTTCCGGAAGTTGGAAGGACAAGCCTTCCATCACGCTCGTCCAGGAAAAGAGGTCCGGACGTTTTAACAGCAATACAGCACAGCTTACTGTAATGGCACTAAACGTCAGCACCAATCCAATGGACACTTTTTCAATGATCGCATAACGGCCAACCAACAACAGACAGACCGTGACCACGTTGACGATCCACACCCAAACTGAAATAGGAATGGCTGGGACAATTCGATTCAAGATTTCCGCAATTCCACCGAGCATCCCGCCTAGACCGAACAAGGAAAATAGGACGACGAGGAACCACAGCCAAACAACCCACGAGACACGCCAGCGAGGGCCAGGTACTCGATCGAAGGCTTCCAGAGTGGTTTCGCCTGTCCCGATGGCGTAGCGTCCCAGTTCGTTTTGCACGATGGTTTTGATCGTGCAGCTGATGAGGATCAGCCACAATAGTCGGTAGCCGTTTTCAGCGCCCAATACCGTGGTGGCAACTAACTCTCCAGATCCCACGAGACCCCCGGCAAGAATCAAGCCAGGGCCGATCATGCATAGCATGTTTAAAAAACCCCGAGGTGGGTTTCGTACATCTTCGGGACGTAGCTGGTAGGGGTTCATGTTGGTTGGTACTCGTCGACGTTGGGCTCCCGATGCTTCGGGAGTGAAGGGAAAAACGTCCAAGTCTAGAGTTTAACGTGTTATCAGTTCGAGCCCTCACGAGCAAGTGGGCTGTTGCTTCGGTCCAAAAGGAGGGGCCAAGCACCGACTGGCCGAGTGCATATCAGTTTCTGACATGTTGCCGCGTCGTAGGCCATCTCCACAGCTAACGATGCGTATTCATCACGACGGTTCAGGTCTGTGCCTGGTACTTGTTACTTTAGAATGTAGTCTTGTACAAATCGCGTTGTGGAGTCCACCTTGTTGGCGACTTCTTCGGCGGTCGACGCGAAACTTGGTTGGATTTCTACCGTGACCCCTTCGGCCACGAAAACGCCTGCAGCTTCCAGCCAGGCGCGGTGGAGTGCTGTCATTTGGCTGCGCACGGCTTCTGGCGAATCGGTAGGCGCCCCGCTGGGGTTCTTGAGCGGCGCAAAATATTCTTTCCGGTCGACTTCGACAAGAATGGCCTGTTGCGCTGATGGCAGTAAGTCAAAAATGAAGCGTTCGAACTTGAGGCCGTTGGGTTCGGCCGGCTGGATGGTGTTACCTTGCTCGTCCACGTAGGGAATCTTTTTGTGAGCGTAGTGGAATGGCAACCCGGTATCGGTAGCAGCCGTGTCTCGCAGGAACGACACGTCCCAAACATGGACCGCGACGTTTCCGGCCCACAACACCAGGCTACCGTCTTCACGCCTCAGTTGCGCCACTTCGTCCGGCAGGTCACTGTACTCGACGATCTGTGTTTTGCCGTCCACTACCGCGACGTTTCCGACTTTTTCTAACGGGTCGTATTTTCGGATCACCATCGTGGTAGCCCCAGCGTTTGACAGGACGTGATAACCAATGGCGTCTACGGCGGCGACGTCGACCAGGGGATTGTCGATTTGCATGTAGAACAGTTGTTTGATTCCACGCGCGCACATATGTTCGAATGCGCCGGTGTGATCCAACGCGGAGAGCATGCCACCGTGACCGTCTGGTGAAAGCGACAAGGAATGCTTCGTGGATAGTAAGAGTTTGCCTGTTTCGATGTCGACGGCAGGCATCGTGCCTTGGCAGAACACAAACAAGTCGTCGGCCAGGAAACCGAAACGTTTGTTTTCCTCAAGAAACTCAACGGTCTCGTCATAGGTAGCAGGACTCGTCATGATGTAAACAGGCACGGATGTGCCATACCGCTTCGCGACGGCTTGGACTTTGGTGAGCAGGATTTCAAAAAGCGTCGCTGCAGAAAGCGGCCCAATCGGATACATCCCCTTGGGGTGTGAAAAACCGAGTCGAGTTCCTTGTCCACCAGCTACGAGCACCACTCCAACCGCCCCATCCCGCAGTACTGTCTCTCCGGCGGCAATCGCTTCGTCCCGTGTGAACCGAGGACGTGGGTCGTTCAGGGCAAAACCGTCGGGTTCTCCAAAACTGTTGGGGTCCGTGGGTATTGAGGGGGCGTTATCACTGTTCTGAAATAACTGTTCGATGCTGTGAAGGTCGAGTTGCGTTAGTTGTTCAATGAGTTCGTTGCGTTGAGCGTCGTTCAATTCGTCCCAAAAGCCGAACACGTGTTCTTGCCCAAATTGGGCCAAGTGGTGGAATAGCTGCTGGTACCGATTCTGGTTTGGGCTGGAAGTGGAATGTTCCTGGTCGGAGGCAGGTTTTGGTGGGGTGTCCTTTGTCATCTTCCGCCTTCTGTCGTGTATCGCCCGAGATGTCGAGTGGCCCGAACGACTGGTTCGACGCCTTTGGAAAGCTGGAAAGGTGGAAAGCTTCATTCCCTGCTAACCGAAGGTATCACCGGTAATGAATGCCGTTGCTCCTGCCAGTTTGATCTGCGAGACGGTGGCCGTATTTTTCGCCAGTGGCTTTTGCTTAGTTAATCATCTCGTAGCGGTTACGAGATACTTTGTAAAGGTCGTGGAGAGTGCTCAAAAGGTAGCCAGTTCACCTCGGATTTCATGAGTTGCGCTAGCCTGTCTCCGACACGCTAAGCGGATTGTAACCACTGCACGTCGAGTATCACAACACGCATGATGTCAGTATGTTGTTATGGGTTTCTTTCCCGGGTTCGCTTGGGCTGATAAGCGATGTCGTGTGTAACGATAGGGCACCGTTGATTCGATTGGACGCACGCGTTGTAATGGCGTTTGGGGTATAGGTGGTATCTGAACCCTTACCTGCCCCGTTGTTTGTCGTACTTGCCTGCGTGTACGACCAGGAAAACGAAGTGGACACAAGCGTTGCTCTACCGGCGAAAAACAGGTAGGTGCTGCTTTGGCTGATGATTATTGTATGACTTACGGCCAGGTGCTTTTCGTTGTGGTCAGGAAATCGAGACTTCTCCGCAAAGCAGGATGCGAAACGGCTCTTTTCAGCCTATTCGCATCGTTGCACGTCAACAGGTTGTGGTAGAATCTGGCGTGTCACTGAGTCTCACTACATTGGTAAAACGATGTTATCACCGTTGCGATTTAAGCCTCTGTTCCGTCAATACATCTGGGGGGGACGGCGTTTGCAAACGGTGTTGGGGAAAGAAATCGGTGAAGGCGATGACTATGCTGAAAGTTGGGAGGTCGTGGATCACGGTAAGGATCAAAGTGTCGTGCAGTTTGGGGAACATGCTGGATTGACATTGCACGATCTTGTCACCCGATATGGTGAACAACTGCTTGGAATCCATCATCCACAACAGCAGTTTCCGCTGTTGTTCAAGTTTTTGGATGCTAATCGTAACCTATCCGTCCAGGTGCATCCGAACGACGAGCAGGGTGCTCGATTGCAACCGCCGGATGCGGGGAAAACGGAAGCCTGGGTGATCCTTGAAGCGGTTCAGGGCAGCAAAATCTATGCCGGATTACGCAACAACGTCAACCGAAATACGTTTGTGCAGGCAGTCAGAGACAACCGAACCGAGTCATGTCTTCACGTCATCGAGCCGAAAATTGGCGACTGTCTTTTCATTCCCGCGGGTACGGTACACGCATTGGGGAATGGCTTAGTGGTCGCGGAGATTCAACAGGCAAGCGATACGACGTTTCGGATCTTCGATTGGAATCGAGTCGGCTCGGATGGTTGCCCACGTCAGCTTCATATCCAGGCTGCCATGAGTGTGATTGATTTTGAGATGGGGCCCATACATCCGCAAATGCCCATGCCAACCGACCATCACGGTATTTCACGACTTGTAGAATCTGATAAGTTCGTGCTTGATCGTTGGTCGTTCAATCAACCACAGTATTTACCGGATACTAGTCGTTGCCAACTACTAATGGTGGTATCGGGAAGTGTCCATGTCGAAAACGATCCGGCGAAGACACCACTTGGTCGTGGTGATACGATGCTCATTCCCGCTTGTGCAAAAGAAGTTCGAGTCGAGCCGCGAGACACCGCGGTGTTGCTCCGGACATACCTGCCGTAGTGTGTGATCGGTGCAAAGAAGTGGTATGCGATTGGAGTTGTCTTAATAGGGGTTGATCGGCATACCGTCTCGGCGATCCCCTAATGCTTGATAAGTGGCGTGTTCGATCGTCTCACTGATGAATCGAACCGATCCATCACAAAGACAGAAATGTGCACCACCAGGATGTAATGACTTCGCGCCCATGGCAGTGGCATCTGAGAAGCTCGAGTGGCAACCTGCGGAACTGGAAATCCAACCAGGCGTGCCTTCGACCCCATTTTCGCCAGCGCATGTAGGGAAGTTGATGGGAGCCGTGGTGGCATACCAGACTGCACGCCCATCAGCCCAGCCCTGCCACGAGTGGCAGACATTGCCGCAGTACTGGCGAATTTCCATAAAAGCAATTGTATTTGATGTGCCATCAAAGATGTCACGTAGCTTGGCTGACCAGCCAGAACGACTCTTGATTCCAGAAACGACCTGCGGATCGGTCCCACCATGTCCTTGCAAAGCATCCGCACCACGACACCCTTTGATGCCTTCAGCTCGGCCAAACCAATCCTGGCCACGTCCACCCACATCTCCTGTACCCACAATGGTCGTCATATTGCAGGGAACGTCATCACCTCCGTCCATACATTGTGACCCGATGCTTCCGGCGTAACTGGTATATGCCGATAAGTACGGTTGCTTCTCACTTTGACTGCATCCTTCATAGGCCGCCAGGCGGCCACGCATGCCTTGTGTCTCGCTGGGACACTGCAATCCGGAAACCACGTAACTGACTAACCGAGTCCCCGCACCGTCGATGATCGATTCTTCCGGATCGACTAACTCAAAATTGATCTGATCATAAATGGCTCCCTGTTCCATGAACGGCAGCATCACTACCAGGTGACTGAGGTCTTCATAATTTGGGTGAAAGCCACCCTCACCAGGCAATCTTTTGAATACGTCGTGATAGTTGTGCATCGCAATGCCCAACTGTTTGAGTTGATTGCTGCACTGTGTTCGTCGAGCCGCTTCGCGGGCAGCTTGAACAGCTGGCAATAAAAGCGCAATCAGAATCGCGATGATGGCGATGACCACGAGCAATTCTACTAGGGTGAAACCACCCAGACGGTGACGCGTTGTTATCGGTCTGTTCATGCGTTAGTACACTCTAGGCAAACGGACTATCTGCGACAACCATATATTTCGCTAAAACGAGGTTGGGAACAATCATCTTCGTAAAAGGAAGTGCGGTCTTTGGGGGTGATTGTAATCTGTTAGGGACATGGACTCATTTTAATATAGCAAATGACATTTCATCAGTGTCTTTCCAGCGAAATAGTGTGTCGCCGGTTTTGCATCACTGGGTAAACAACGACGGCATTTGGCACTCAACGCCAGGACGGTCACCATTGGTTAGAACGACATTCCTATGATAGGAAGTCTAGCGTACAACCAAGCGCTCATGATGTCCTAAGATAATGTTGCGAGTCGCAAAACGAATCCCCCAGACAGTCTGAGTCCACCCGTCAGCACGAAGTTTCGACAACGCGCCTAGGTCACACTTGCCGTGTTATGAAAAATCAGCAATGATGTAAATCCTGGTGTATCAATTGCTTGCCCCCG
>JAKVBZ010000022.1:24248-42528 GCA_022448645.1 Pirellulaceae bacterium | reverse complement strand
TGAAAGGTTAGGCTGCATAGCACCTGAGCGGGTTGACGAGATGGAAGGGGTGTCATAAAGTGCTGTTAATAAAGGACTTATAGGCCCTCGTAGCTCAGGGGATAGAGCACTGGTTTCCTAAACCAGTTGTCGCAGGTTCGAATCCTGCCGGGGGTACTATTTGTTGGTTGCACACGCATTTCCAGTCGATCAATGTCTGTAATGCACCTGTCTCGTAAAACGGCGCAGTTCTCCGTTGGACGTACTCCTGGAGCCATGCGTATCCATTCTGATAATCTGCCATGCCCGCTTTTTCACTAAGAACGATTTGTCCCGAGGATTGCTCAGAAGTTGCCGAGCTGATCTACAGCTCGATCAACGTCTGGTACCAAACTCATGGTGCCCCGGCGATTTTTCATGGTGGACCTCAGGTCACTGAAATTTTTTACGATGTGTATAACGATTTGACACCGGACAGGAACGTGATCGCGGTGAACGACAAATCTGGTCGGATTATGGGGTCGTGTTTTTACCAACCTCGTAAACACCATGTTAGTTTGGGGTTCATGACGGTGCACCCCAACTATTTTGGTTGTGGTGTTGGCGGTGCGCTGCTTAGGCATATCATCGATTTTACTGACGAGCACAACTATTCAGCGCTGCGGTTGACTCAGAGTGCGCTCAACGTGGATTCTTTTTCGCTCTATAACAAGGCTGGATTCGTTCCTCGTTACGCGTATCAGGACATGCTTGTGTCGGTTCCGGATGCAGGCGGAAATTGGCATCACGATTATGATGATCGAGTGCGAGATGCGGTGATGCCTGACATACCTGAGATGATCGCGTTGGAGATGTCGGTGAGTGGGATCAGTCGCGAAGAGGACTACCGGTACTGCATTCAAAATTCGCGAGGCATCTGGCACGTGTCCGTTGCGGAAAATCCGTCAGGAAAAATCGAAGGTTTTTTGATTTCTTGTGGTCATCCGGCGATGAACTTAATTGGACCCGGGGTGGCGTCGAACGAACAGGCAATGGTGTCGCTTATTTGTCGGGAGTTGAACCAATACCCTGGTAGAATGCCTGTTGTTCTGGTGCCTATGGAAAAGGATTGGTTGGTGCGGCAGTTGTATGAGCTAGGGGCCCGCAACTGTGAGATGCATTTTTGCCAGGTTCGAGGACAATTTCAGCCATTTAATGGAGTGAATATTCCGACGTTTTTACCAGAAACGGGTTGAATGTGTGGCTAGCGAATAGGCTTCGACTGGATTTGCAATACCTCACACACGAGGCGACTTGCAGTTCGTTCTGACTAAACTGATAATGGTACGGTTGTCTTTTTGAAAAACTCAATCTGAACCTTGGACGCAGGTGGACCAGTTGCTGGTGTGCACACGTTAACTTGTAGTGGCTTTGTATCGACCGGCGCTGCTAGGACATAAAAACACAGGCTCCGGAGTATTGTTTAGGGACTCATTTCATTGCCGAGGACGTTGTTATGCAAAAAAGTGGTCAAGCGAATTCGTCACGTCGACAGTTTCTCAAAACTTCGGGTACCTTGGCAGCCACGACTGCCATTGCACACTCCGCCGGGACTCGCGCGGTACATGCCGGTGAAGACCACACGATTCGGGTGGCGTTAATCGGATGTGGAGGTCGTGGTACCGGGGCGGCTGCCAACGCGTTATCGGTGGAGAATGGCCCGATCGAACTCGTTGCGATGGCAGACGTATTCGAGGACAAGTTGAAGAACAGCTATCACAGCTTGCTGGGCAATGAGCGGATTCGGGATAAGGTCAAGGTGACGGAAGAGACTTCCTGGGTCAGTTTCGACGGTTATAAATCTGCGCTGGACTGTTTGCGCCCAGGGGACGTGGCTATTTTTGCGACGCCTCCGGCTTTCCGTTGGGTTCATTTCTCCTATGCGGTCGAAAAAGGGCTGAACGTGTTTATGGAAAAACCGGTCACCGTAGACGGCCCAACGAGTCTCAGAATGTTCGAATTGGGAAAAAAGGCCGCAGAGAAGAATCTGAAAGTCGGCGTTGGATTGATGTGCCGTCACTGTGACGCTCGTCAGGAACTTCATGATCGCATTCATGATGGGGAAATTGGCGATATCAACATGATGCGGTCCTACCGTATGGCAGGCCCGACAGGCTATGCCGAAGTGGCCCCCAAGCCGGACGGGATTAGCGAACTGATGTATCAAATTCGTAATTTTCACGGCTTCCTTTGGGCTAGTGGTGGCGCTGTGAGCGATTTCTTAATTCACAACATCGATGAATGCTGCTGGATGAAGGACGCCTTTCCGGTACGCGCCAAGGCCTGTGGTGGACGTCACTATCGGGGCGATAACATTGATCAGAATTTTGATTCGTATTCGATCGAATACACTTTCGCTGATGGGACGAAGTTGTTTATGGATGGAAGAACGGTGCCGGGTTGTCATCAGGAATTCGCTAGCTACGCGCATGGCTCCAAGGGAGTTGCCATCGTTTCTACGGCATCTCATTCTCCGGCCAAAAGCCGCACGTATCTTGGTCACAATATTGATAAAAACAACCTGCTCTGGGCCTATCCTCAACCGGAGAGGAATCCATACCAGACCGAGTGGAATGATTTGATTGCAGCGATTCGCGAAGATAAAATCTATAACGAAGTCGAACGTGGCGTAGAAGCCAGTCTGGTGACCTCCATGGGACGTATGGCAGCGCATACCGGCCAGCTAATCACTCGTAGCGATTTCCTCGAAGGGGGGCACGAGTTTGCTCCTGATGTGGGCCAATTGTCTTTCGATGCACCTGCACCCATCAGAGCAGATGCAAATGGAAAGTATTCGATTCCTCTTCCTGGCATCGTGTCTGACCGAGAATATGCGTAGAGGCCATCTCGAATCCCAATCGGGATATCGACTGACCACATAGCGTAGAACGAGTGTCCAGGTCCTCCCTGGTGGCCAGAGAAGCCGGCGTGTCCAAATTGGCAAAACGCTCTCTCGTTTTGCGGCGTGAGCGGTCCAACCACTTTCGCAAACACCGGTTATTTCCGGGCCCGCGTCCGACGGAGTGACTTGAACTGATCGCATCCTTTCAAGAGCTTGTCTGCTTCGACTTGGGCGGCTGCCAGATCGACAGAAATGGACTCCTGTCCGGATTTGGCGGATCCCAATGGAGGATGAATGAAAAGGAACATCGATCCGCAGATGGAGATATTGTCACCATGGGTGAGTGGTAACGCTTGTTGGGCTTCCAATTTTCGGCCATTCACGACGGTGCCGTTCATCGAATCGTTATCCAAGATCGAGAAGTTGCCAGAGTCACTACGTACGAGTTGGCAATGCAAGCGTGAAACGGCGTCGGAGGGCAAGCGGATGGTACTCTTGATTTCTCGTCCTATGGAAATGAAATCCGAATCCAATACAAAGCTACGGCCGTGCAAGGGACCGGAGAGGGCGTAGATGAGAGCAGATTCAGAGTTGCTTTCTCCAGCAGTGTTTTCCGAGAAGAAAGCCCTGGTTGCCTGCTCTAGATTGGTTTCGGCTCGTTTGTCGTCCATAGATCACCTCGCGTCAAACCGCGTTGCCAGTCCGGCATTGGATAGTTGCTGTTTGAAAGACCTCCGCGCCCACAAATAGTTGAACTGTACGTAACTGAAGTCAAACATGCCGCCAAATTCCAGCTGTGGATTTAAAATAATCGGCTTGCAATTTGGAGTTTCACGTGCCTGTGCACGTTGGTGTTCCCAACTGACCTCTTCCATATGGTCGATGGTGGACACGAACCGTTGGACAAATCCTTCCGGTCGTCGTTTCCTCGGAGAAAAATGAGTCGTGACTGCCAATAAATCTTGGCTGCGGTCCAGTCGACAATGGTCTTCAATGATGGAGACCAAAGGAGTTTTTTCGACGACTCCGCCGTCCAAGTATCCGTGGGATTGCCCGTTCCAATCTTGCACGGGCATCATCACTCCGGGGATACACATGGATGCCATTCCGGCTTCCACCAACGGCCCACTGCGCAGGACAACCTTGCGAGCATTTCCGTCATCGGTGCAGGCGATCATGCGTAGTGGGATTTGAGTCTCTTCGAAGGTTTGGACTGGTTGTGCCTGGATCAATGCGCGTCGGAAATGTTCTCCACGTACGAAGCCGTCGGGAACTTTCTGTCGAAACAAGAACCTCAGCAGCCCTTTTCCGAGGACTTGCCAGCGAGGAATGTCGACCACGCCCGGCCGATCGAGTTCTTGAAGGAGTGGCAACATTTCGCGCGACGTCAGGCCACAGGCCATGGCACCGGCTACGATGGACCCGGCGGAAGTTCCCCAGACTTCTTTGACGAATGGCCGCAATTTAAGTTCGTCAATCAAACCCATCAACGCTGTGTTCGCAGCCAGGCCGGGAACACTACCACCTCCGAAACCGATGGCGAAGAAGTTGCTTTCGTTTTCTGCCATGCGACGGAAAATGCGAAACTGAGATGCGTCACATGGAGCCTCAATCTGCTCCTGCTGAGACATTAAATTGTCAAACGCTTTCTGTTCTTCGGTTGATCGCGACATGGCAGGAAGTGGATAAGTCCTGGTTGATTCTGACTCAAGGAATGGCCAACGGCGAATGACGTATCTTAGAGTTGGTCTGCTTGGTTCTTCGGTCCGTATGGTTTGGCTAACAAAGCGTATGATGAGAGCCCCAGATCATGGTTGCCTTGGGGACTACGAAAGCGGGGGCGAGTTGTGAAGGTTTAGGCGTTCGTTGTCGATCTGCCTGTGATTGTTGTTTCCATAGGGTAAGTTTTTTTGAGGTGGCAGTGTCCAGCCAGTGAGTCATGTGGCAAATATTCTTTTCGCGATTATTTTTAAGGTGTGTGCAACAATGCCTTCTGGCGATTCGTTGACGATGAGTTGTCGACTTCCGAGTTTTGCCAGGTCTTCACTTAGCGGAATGGCGCCGAGCACGTCATGTCCGAAAGCCTGCTTTAGGTGTTGAGTAAGTTGTTCCACATCGATTTGTGAATGCAACTTATTGGCTACTACAAAGATATTGGGAACTTCGAGTTGTGTGGCAATTCTGGAGACTACAGCGGAACCATAGTAGTCCTGTTGGTCAGGCCTCACGAGCAAGATCAGGATGTCGGAAAGCGCGGTTGTCAGCATCGACTCGTCGTTCAGTCCAGGATGAGTATCAATCAGGAGATAGTCGAGTTCCAATTGGGACATCAAGTCATCGATGTGGGTATTAAGACGTTGGATGTCGTATCCTTCATCGAGTAATCGGGAAATGGCGTGGGTGTCCAGCGAGGCTGGGACAAGCCAACATTTAGCATGGGCATGGTCATGATTCGGACAGACCCGTGTCGTGACGTCGTATGCCGTTTCCGTACTCGTGCACTTGTCCCAGAGATAATCGACGAGCGTGAGTTGGATTTGTGAAGGATCCACACCAAACAAGACGTGAATTCCAGGAGATTTCAGGTCGGTGTCAATCACGGCGACCTTATGTCCCATGGCCACGGCGCAGGCAGCAAGATTGGCGGTGATATTCGACTTACCCGTCCCACCACGGTAGGAGTGCACAGAAATGATTTTTGCAGTACCCACGTCTAACTCCCGACGGTGCGCAGCCACTAGGATACTTTAATCCTAATTCGGTAATGTGACCTGTCTGCTTGGGTAATTGTCCTCCAGCCCGAATTGTCAGCATACTCGGATCGTGCGGCTTGCTGACTCCGTCAGCGACGCTAGGTGCCAAAATGGGACATGGTGTGGGCCAATGGTTTTCGGTAAACCGTCGTTGTCAGTCCCTTTTCGTACCCTTCCACACCGGAGTCTAGCGTGACTTGTGGGGGGATTTCTAGCAAGTCAGTGTCGTCTTCTGTGGAAGTGAAAGTTTTTTACTCAGAATGTGCATGTTGCGGAAGAACGAGTGGTTCTCGCCGGTGAAAGGGATTCAGGCCACTCTGTGTGAACCTGTGACTTCCGGTGTAGCCGCAGGCAAACAGGCGATGATTGAAAAGCATGTCTATTTGATTGGACGCGCAGCTGACCAGGGGGCACAAGTAGTCTGCCTTCAAGAACTGTTCTACGGACCTTATTTTTGTGCCGAACAGGACGCCAAATGGTACGAATTGACCGAACCAATTCCTGATGGTCCCACTACAAAATTGATGCAGGAACTGGCGAAAAAATATGGCATCGTGTTGGTCGTCCCGATGTATGAAGAAGACCTTACGGGCGTGTATTACAATTCGGCCAGTGTCATTGATGCTGATGGGAGCTATCTGGGAAAATTTCGTAAGATGCACATTCCGCATTGTGCACCAGGTTTCTGGGAGAAATTTTATTTTCGACCAGGAAATTTGGGTTACCCTGTGTTTGAAACAGCAGTCGGTAAGGTGGGCGTTTACATCTGTTATGACCGTCATTTTCCTGAAGGTGCTCGTTGCCTGGGATTGAACGGTGCAGAAATCGTCTTTAACCCTTCGGCTACCGTAGCCGGGCTGAGCGAGTATTTGTGGAAGCTAGAGCAGCCTGCACACGCTGTAGCGAATCAATGCTTCGATGATCGAGTCGTTTGGTGATTACCATGCCTGTGCCCACATGGCGGGAGGAGAACAACCGAGTTCCCAACAGATTTCGCGTGGCATCGGTTGCGAGGGAGTCGGATGTCTGTTGACCGGGATTCTGGGTGGGTTTAGCTCGACGAGCTATTCTGAGAATATTGGCCTGGTCGGTCTCACGAGGGTGGGAAGTCGGTATGTTGTGCAATGGGTAGCGGTGATGCTCGTCGGTTTGGGATTCTTTGGGAAATTCGGAGCGTTGGCAGCTGCCGTTCCCGGCCCGGTCGTGGGTGGTCTGTATTGTACGCTTTTTGGCCTTATCAGTGCTGTCGGAGTTAGTTCAACAGTTGGCGAAATGCGATCTGCAGAGCAATCGTAATTTGTTCATTGCCGGATTTTCGTTGTTCATGGGGTTGAGTGTGCCGGCGTATTTTTCGGCCGTGTCGTCGCCAGATGCCATGGCACCTGGAAAACTGCTAGCCATGTATCAACCAACCGCCGACACGCTATTAGCTTCACTACCTCAGAGTCTGGCCAGAATGATTGAGTCTGTTGGTTCTACGGGAATGGCAGTAGCTGCCATCATCGGAGTCGTGCTGGATAACGTCATTCCAGGTACTGCTAGAGAGCGAGGCCTCGAGTCGTAGCGATTGAAGGCCGCGCTACTTGCGGAAGTTGGCAAGTCGGATTCCGTTTTTAGAAGGAATGAACTGGTCCGTCGCCCTATAAGACGCAAGTTTTGTCGAAGGTAGCTAGGAATCTGGTCTGTTTCACACTGGCGCGCAAAGATACACTCGAACGTGATGAAAAGTTGATCATAGACATTACGTTTACTCTTAACGGGAGCGGAGCGATGAAGACGAAAATAACGATGTGTTGTTTGGGCGCAGCTTCTCTGGCGCTCATGCTAGGTTGCAGCCAATCAGGTTATCCTCAACCTGGGGAAATCGTGGTACCCAAATTGTCTCGCAGTATTAACTGGACTGCGGGAAAAAATGGTGGTGTGTGGGCAGCGTTGACTGCTCAGAACCAATCCGGCGAGGTGCGACGATTAAGCTTCGCAGCCTCTCCGATGGTCAATCCGGTAGCCACGGTGGTGTTCTATGGCGCGGAGGGCAGTCTGGTTGGTGAAGACGAAGTGGAATTGACGGAACGCTGCTGAGGCGGCCAATATCACAGCCTGGTTCAGGTTGCCAAAGACGCTGTCAAAGCTGACTTAACATTGGCCATTGAAATGGCCGCAGTCGATTTCGAGGTGAAAATTTTTGAAAAGAAGGGTATCGAGGTGAAACCTGGTTTGTAGTGCTGGACATCTCGTAAGTTTCGCATAGGGACGATCACGATGACACGCTAATCCGTGAAGTTTCTATCATGGCAAGTCTTCGTACCACTGTAAACGGACTGACACTTCCGAATCCGTTTGTGATCGGATCGGGGCCTCCGGGGACAAACGCGAACGTTATCGGTAAGGCTTTTGACGAAGGCTGGGGAGCTGTCATTTGTAAGACAGTGAGCCTGGATGCCGATAAGGTCGTCAACGTATAGCCCCGGTACGGGCGGTTGCGCAGCCGAGAGTCTCAAGAAATCTACGGCTGGGAAAACATCGAGCTGATTAGCGACCGCAGTTTCGACATCTGGATCGATGAATTTAAACAGCTTAAGGATCGCTTTCCAGATCGTGTGCTGATCGCATCGATTATGGAAGAATACAACCAGCCGGCTTGGGTGGAAATTGTGGAGCGTTGTCAGGATGTCGGCGTGGATGCTTTTGAGCTAAACATGTCCTGCCCACATGGATTACCAGAACGTAGGATGGGATCTGCGATGGGCGAAGATTCTGAGATTTTAGAGGAAGTGTGTGGGTGGGTGACGCAGGTAGCCAAGGTGCCTGTTTGGGCTAAGTTGACTCCTAATGTGACCCGTATTGAGGATCCGACTCGGGCGGCATCGGTGGTGTTGAGACAGGTGAGGATGCCGCTCAGGTCATCTTGCTGGTAGCGGATACCGTAGAAGTATGTACGGGTGTGATGAAGGCTGGGTATGGCTGTAATCATCCTATGATGGAAGGTCTTCTGGCTTTTATGGAACAACACGACTTTGAGTCGCTCGATGATTACAAAGGCCACAGTTTACAGTATTTTACGACACACGCCGATTTGGTCCGAATTCAGGCAGAAGCGCGTGCGGCGGCCAAAGCCTAGCATGGCGCACGTATGATTACGAAGGACGCCGAATGGTTTGGAGACAATTTCGTGAAACAAACGGATGCGTTGTCACGTGGTTGAGTTTTTCGGGAGTTGATGGAGGCAAGGAACTTGGACGCTTTTCATACTTGGCCCGAGGGTTCAACCTAAGTGTCCAGGCGTTAGGTTTACGATCGGTGTCATCATGGGTGAAATCAAGGTTCTTCGTGAAATGGGGTTGCACTGAGATCCTTGGAGCATGTCGATTCCTCGAACGAATGCCTGACTATTCACGTGCCCATGACAAAGATCTTGAGACGGCATTCTTCCAGCCGGTGTAACGTTGATGACGTGTTGCTTCTTCCATCTGAGATGTGAACTGTTCGTCGAGAACCCAGTTGCGTGAGATGTCGTCCAGGTCGTGCCAGAATTCGACGGCCAGTCCAGCAAGGTAGGCAGCGCCCAGCGCGGTCGTTTCTGCTACCTTGGGGCGGCGGATAGTTGTGTCAAGTAAATCCGCTTGGAATTGCATCAGACCGTTATTCATGGAAGCGCCTCCATCCACCTTTAGCTCAGTCAATGTCGTTCCTGCGTCTTTCTGCATCGCTTCGATCAGGTCACGAGTTTGATACGCCATCGACTCCACGGCAGCACGTGCCAGGTGTCCAGCAGTGGTTCCTCGAGTGAGTCCAAACACAGCACCACGGGCGTAGGGATCCCAATAGGGAGCTCCCAAACCGACGAAAGCAGGAACGAGATACACTCCGTCTGAGTCGCGAACGGTTTCTGCAAGGGGTTCCACTTCTTGTGATGTGCCGATCAGACCTAGTCCGTCCCGCAGCCATTGGACGACCGCACCGGCGACAAAGACAGAGCCTTCCAGGCAGTAGGTGACTTCGTTATCGAAAGCCCAGCCCACAGTCGTGAGTAATTGATTTTGAGATGTGACAGGGGTTGTTCCCGTGTTCATTAACAGGAAACATCCTGTTCCATAGGTGTTCTTGGCACTTCCTCGCTCAAAACAAGCTTGCCCAAAAGTGGCAGCTTGCTGGTCTCCGGCCACCCCGGCGACGGGCACTTTGGCTCCCAGCAATGATTCTTCGGTAAGTCCGTAAACGTGACTGGAAGGCTTGACTTCTGGAAGCATCGCGCGTGGAATGTTCAAGATTCCGAGAAGTTCGTCATCCCAATCTAGATCGTGTATGTTGAACAATAGCGTACGGCTGGCGTTGCTGACGTCCGTGGCATGAACAGTTCCTCCGGTCAGACGCCAGAGGAGGAACGAATCGATGGTTCCAAACAAGATGTCGCCCTGTTCAGCACGCGACAGCAAGCCTGGATGTTTGTTGAGCAAGTAGCGGATTTTGGTTCCAGAGAAATAGGCGTCGACGACGAGACCAGTTTTCTTGCGAAAAGTTGGTTCGTGTCCGTCGGCTTTTAGCTGTTCGCAGATGTCTGCACTGACCCGGCTTTGCCAAACGATCGCATTGTCGATGGGCTTGCCGGTGTTTCGATCCCACAGGACGGTTGTTTCTCTCTGATTCGTGACTCCGATGCTTGCCAACTGAGCTGCGTCTAGTCGGGCCTGGTGCAGTGCTTCTTGGGCCACGGCAAGTTGTGTCGACCAGATTTCTTCGGGGTCGTGCTCGACATAACCTGGTTCGGGAAGTATTTGGGTAAACTCTCGCTGTGCGATAGACACAGGACGGCCGTCATGTCCAAAGACGATGGCGCGACTTGATGTTGTTCCCTGATCGAGCGACAAAACGTACTGAGACATCGGCTTCCTCCTCAGTGTCTCTTGGGTCACGGCTCTTCCTGACCCCATGTAGGAGTTTGAAAAACGGGTGCTGCTGGTCTAAACCGTTTGATGTTCAAGGTGTCGGATGGTAGGACGAAATAGTCATGAACCACAAACACGGCAAAAGTTGCGAATGGCGAGTCGGACAGGAAATCTCATGGGGTGTCAATCTTCGATTGGTTAGGGGATGCAGCCCCCACTTAACGAATTTTGCGACCATATTGTATGTGAAGTCTATCGACACATTGTTGTACCGATTGACGAATTCCATCTTCGGAAATGACTTGTTCCTGTTGTAATAACTCGGCTAGTTGATGCAGTGTCGAAGTATCAAGGTCAGGCTCAAAGGCCAGCATCAGTCGGCGTTCGACGAGATCTGACAGCGTTTGAACCCATTCGTGACGAATGATCCAGCGCACGACGGGAATGGGAAGGGAAACGCCGGATTGGCCAATTTGGACCAGGCCTCTTCCATAACTCTTGTTTCCCATGCATTCGGCCAGGACCTTTTGCGTTCGTGTGCCGTACCATGCCCACAGGTAACCAACTTGTTCTGTTTTTAGTTCGTATTCTGCGGCAATGCGTGCCAGGCATGCTGTCAAATCGTTGGGGGATGTTGGATAGGATTCACCACCCGCGACGACGAGGTCTTCCGAAGTATGACGTTGTGAGTATCCCAGCCGGTCCAGTAAGGTTTCGGCCACCGTTGCCGCCAAGGAGCGACATGTTGTCAGTTTACCTCCAATCACGGAATAAACTGGGGGATTGGAAAAAGGATGCACTTCCAGGCGATGGCGGCGGGTAATGGAGGCTGGAGATTTGTGGTCCACAAACGGCAACGGTCGAACACCACAATAATGAGCGATGATGTCGCTGCGGGTAAGGCATGTGTTTTGTAACACAGTATTTACTGAAGCAAGCAGGTAGTCGACTTCGTCGTTCGTGGCGACGGCGTCTCGTGGGTTTCCTGTGAAGGGCAGGTCGGTCGTTCCTAGCAGGATCAGTTCTCCGAACGGAAGGACAAAAAGAGGACGACCGTCGCTGGCCTCTGCATAGATTCCCCCAAATTGCAATTGCCGCCGCAGCTCGGTGTTTCGGCATATGAGATGGCTACCGCGAGTTCCTCCCATGAGACGCTCGGTGGGCAGCGGCAGTTGTTGTAAAGTACGATCTACCCAAGCCCCGGTGGCGTTGACTAAGGCTGCGGGAGTTACCGTGTAGGCCGAGTTGGGGGTGGTGGACCAGATGCGAGCCTGTTCGGCCTCGAGTCGCACCTGATGGTAGGTAAGGATTCGAAACTCCAGGTTTTTATCTTGGCTTATTCGTTCAGCGTCACGGAGGAGTGCTAAAACAAAACGTTCGGGGTAGCGAATCTGGGCGTCATGATAAGACGCGAGCCAGCGAAAACGTGACCGGTTCACACGGGGTACGTTGTCATCTGTCAGCAAATGTTTTGCTCGACGAGGAAGGTTGGGATCATTGGCGAACTTGTCGTAAAGCCACAATCCCCAGTCCACGAGCGCGGCTCCACGCGGCACGAACGTCGCCGAAGGGCGACTGGTCCAGCCAAGGAATTGGCGGACGGTGCGTCCGATTCCTCCCCAGCGTGTTTCGGTTGGTATGAACAATCGAAGTGGTTGCACGAATTGAGGTGCCAACCTCAAGAGGCGAGTTCGTTCGTGAAGTGATTCACGGACGAGGTCGAATTCGCGGTGCTCTAGGTATCGCAGGCCGCCGTGAATCAACCGGGAAGAATAAGCTGTTGCTCCGGAGGCAATGTCAGCTTGATCCACTAGCCATACTGGTATTCCATTTAGCAGGAGTTCACGGGCAATCGCAGCGCCATTGATGCCCGCGCCAAGAATCAGAACGGGCTGAACATTCATAAGGTGTGGCGTCCTTGCCTGGGTCGCAGTCGCCGAATTTTGTTAGGAGTGAGTGAAAGGGGAAACAGGTTGCCGTTCACTCGCTGTAATTTGTATGCAGGCAGCCTACCCAGACGTCCGTTGTAGCTGATCTATTTGTGCTCGCACACCTTCCATGCCTGGATTCAACTTCAACGCTTTTCGGAAGCACTCCAATGCATTTTCTGCGTCTTGTTGCTGCAAGTAGCAATTTCCCATCCCGGATGCCGCCAGAAAATGGTACCGATTCAACTTAAGTGTCTGACGACAGTCCTTGATTGATCGACGGAAATGGCCCATCCCGTAACGAGCTAAAGCACGTTGGTTCCAGGCCTCCGCAAACGAAGGCAGGTCTTGAATCAATTGGGTCGAAGCCAAACAGGCGCGATCAAATTGAAACGAGTAATTCAACCAGGCAATGGCCTCAATCCTTCGATTGGCCCACTCGCCTGCGGCGCGGTTCCATACCGACCGAATACCATTTTCGGCCAACAAACGTACGGCGCGGTCTCGATCTCGCAATGCTTTGCCAAGCGTGCGATTGGTAGCAAATGAGCCAATGAATCCCAGAGCCATGACCGCCGCCCGTCGAGTACCGCGACGATCGGATTGGGCCAAACGCCCTAAGGTAGGCTCAGTATACTGTTGGGAAACGGACCGAATGAATTCAGCCGAGTCTTCGCTTTCCAGATAACGTCGGAAACACTTTTCGATGTATGGGATTTTTCTTTTCTGTCGCGCCATCCTAGAACCTTAGGGGATCTCTTGGCACCTTGCCAGCGCCATTTTAGCGAACCATCCAGTTGATCTCGTTAAGTTGTATGGAGTATCACCTATAATGCTAGTGACAAACTTCTGCCTCGAGTGTACTTACTCTATGCACCTGCGACAAGAATATGACCGTTCGATTCAAAAGTGAAGAGCAAGATTGTCCAGATAATTGTGCAAGCGAAAAATTTGCTTGGGTGTTCGTACCGATTGTCGTGTCAAGGTAATTCGTGACAAAGAGATAAACTCTGCAAACAAGATCGAGTTTACATTGACGTATTCGTTTCACGAATCTGACCATTTCCAGGAGCATTGTTTGCAAAAGTTAGCGCTCGTCTGCATAGGTTTGTTATCTTTTGAACAAACGGGTGCAGCGCAAGAAGACCGTTTGAAGTGGCACACCGGAGCGGCGTTTCAGCGGCAATTAAGAAAAACCACCTCGATTACTTGGGTTGAAACTCCTTTGCGCAATGGCTTGGAACGGCTGGCACGAGCCCAAAAAGTTTTTATTTTCCTTGACAGACGGGTGGATCCCGACCAGAGAGTCTCGCTTTCCATTCAGGATCTGCCGCTTGAAACCGTGATCCAACAGCTGGCACTGACCGTTGGGGCTCAGGCTTACCCCATGGGCTCGCTGGTGTATGTGGGGCCTAAGGCGGATGCGACACGTGTGGCCACGCTCGCCGAGATAAGAAGGCAGGATGCGAGAGCATTGGACGGGGGCGTAGCGAAACGGTACTTCCGTCGAAATTCGTGGGAATGGCCGATGTTGACGACGCCTCGGCAGCTGTGCGAAGACGTGGAAAAATCGGCTGGTTGTAAAATGGTCGGTTTGGAGCAGATTCCTCACGACTTGTATCCGGAAACACATTTCCCGCCAACCAGTACGGTCGATTTTCTGACGCTATTGACTGCCGGTTTTGATTTGACGTTCGTATGGGAAGATGCGGGCAGAGTGGTGCGTCTGTTGCCAGCGCCGCACAAAGTGCGATTGACCGATAGCTATGCTGTTGGTGGAGGAGTGGCGTCTCGTTTAGCTGAGTTGCGGGCCAAGATTCCAGCAGCGGTAATTGTTTTGGAAGATGACCAGCTTGTTGTCTCGGGAGATTGGGCGGATCACCAGATCATTCGCGAACTGCTTTCCGGTAGACGGAAGCCGGTAGACGTTGACTCGCGCGCCCAAAGGTATACGCTTCGCGGCAAGTTTTCTGCAGGAAAAGTGCTCCAACAGGTTGTCGACCAGCTTGATTTGCGATTGAACTTGGAACCGGGATTATTTGAAACCTTGCAGCGTCCCGTGGAAGTGGATGTCCGAGAGGCAACGCTAGATGAACTTCTCGAAGCCATTCTCAAGCCTTTGCAGATCCATTTTGAGATCAAGGGCGACAGACTTTATCTGCGGCTATGAAATCTTCGCGTACATGGTCCTTCGTGTCCCGACTGTCACAAACGACCTGGCTTTTGGAAGGGGATTGTCACGTAGTACGTTTTAACCGTGTTGTCCTCTGTCAGAGAGCGTCCGAGGGAACGTACGTTGATCAAGTCAGAAACGGAACACAAGGCAATCGAAGCCATGCTGTAAGCGAATGGACCTGAGAGATTGCTGAAAAGAAAGCCAAGTTCATTCAGATTCAAGACGAACTGTAAGCGGTACTCGTTGACAAACTGAGTAACTCATCGTTAGAGAACACAATGCGTTCAGCTTCGCTTGGCGATGGCCGACGATAGGCGGATTTGTCGGCCTTACACGAACGTGCATTTGGTTTGCTCGATGACACGGATGAAGTGTCGGCTTTGATGGTTTCTTTCAACGAATGGCGCACTGAGATTCGAGATCTAATGCGCACGGTTGATGATGCAGCGAACAGCCAAGATGATATGTCTACTTAGGCAAGTTCTTTGGACAACTCTTCACGGATCGACTGCTCGATCTTGCCGCGAAACGCAACCGCTGCGAAAGGTAGTTCACCTTTAAACTGTACGTTTTCGGCTTCGACCGTTCCCGTACCTTTGATGGCAAAGCCGTACGTTTTGAAGGAAAAGTCGAGTATGTTGTCGTTCCAGGTTTCTTCCAGGTCGGTGACCTGTGATTGGTATTTTTCTCGCACTTTTTGAAAAAACCCTTTTAAGCGACTCGCGGCTTCTTGTTGCCCGAGTTGATGTGGAACTTCGATGTCGAAACCTGGCATGTTGGCTTCCTTTATGGTGCTGCAAACCGACATAGAAAAACACACTTCTGACGCCCTGGTGGACAAGTCGTGTGAAAATGTTGCGCAACGAAATTTAGCTCAACTTGGGTTCCAATACCAGACCGAAAATGAGAAGGGGGTTTTGTGGGGCAACCCGGAGTGAGACCAACGGCAGCAGCGACTGGTGTTGGAGCACGTTACTTGATGGCGCTAGGCTAGGATTTTGACCGTAAACCCATCGTACAATGGTGAGCCAGTGCAAATCAGTTAAAAGCGGAACGGCGCAAGCAGTGCGTTGTGAAATCCCGAATTCCACAAAGAACCGAGCGGCTTGCGCCGCTCCGCTACACCCCCCGCAAGTCGGATGAACTGTCCTGTGGGCCTATTGAGACTGGCCTTCGTCGTAGCTGATGCGGTCTTCTGGGTGCCATAGAGGCAACCCATGGCGAATGCGGTCGGCGAGGACATTCAGTTTTTCGTCAGAACCTGGCATTGCAGTGGTTCGATTATAAGAATCTCGTTTTGTTTCTTCGGGTTCAAAATTGAACTTTCCACGTCGGATCGCATCGAGAACAGATTCCGCCACGACTAGTCTCCTATTCGCAGGTTTCAACAGCTCAGACCAGAAGGGAGTTCAACACACGATCGCCGAAAGGCGGTGTGTGTTTCCGCACGATGTGACCAAACCGCTTCTAGACGAATGAGCTCCGAAAGGGGGTACTTACTCGACACGATGTCAAGTTACAGCACAGCAGCTTCCCCGGTTGCTAAGACCCCAGTATCTTTCCTGAACGGAAAATGTCAAGCAAATCATGCAATTGTGTTCTTAGTTACAGGCCTTTGATGGCCGCCTGCAACACATTTTTGCTCGGCAAGGAGAGCAGCTGCGAATTCTCGCAGCAACGTCTGGCAGATGCTACCTTGGCGGTTTGGCCGACAAACGGCCCCGCGGACGGCAAAATAATCTGGAGCCAGCGGCATGAGGCAAGGCAGGCTGTCTTGTTTCAGAGACCCAGCGAGGACGAAAGTCATTTGAAGGTCCAACGCCAATTTTCGCAGATCTCTAAGTTGTTGAGTAGACAAATGATACAGCACGTCCCCTGCTTCTTTTTGGTAGGTGTCGACCAGGACGGTGCTGCACCCGATCGACGATCCAGTGAGAATGACGTCAGCTGGGTCCGGCGAGTCTGCCTGGTGCCAGTCCGCATACGCAACCGCAACCCGCTGGGTGGTGTTCGGCAGGCCTTCCCAGGCTTGGGCCCAACGAATGTTCCATTTCGGGTTTTGGCCGCAGCCCGCCAGACCAATTTTCGCAAATTGAAAGCGGTCAGGTACGGCTTGACTGCTGGCCTCGGCGATTTCTGTTAATTCTCCAAGTGCAACGCTCAAGCTGGTTTCAGGTGGTGCCTTTTCTGCGATTTCTTGCCAGATTGTAACATCGGCCGGGCCTAGCGATCCGCGGGTCGGTTCTTTGACGTCGACGATCCCTACACCGACCTGCCAGGCCAATTCTGCTTCCTGGATATCTCGTACACTTACCAATAAACTCGAACTCAAGATTAGGCCTCACTTTGGAGCTGTCGGTGAATCTCGGCCAAACGTCGATTTAGTTGGTTGACGCGTTGGATCGTTAGCGGTTCGCACCACATTCCCCGGATGGTGATGTAGCCGTCACACCAACTACCGAGCGAAGGTTTGACTTCACAGCGTTCCCATTGCGTCGCCGACTCAGCGAGGCGGACAACGACGGTCTGGGCGTCGATTTCGTTTCCCGACCTGTCCTGAACTAAGGTCGTTGTTTGGCCGAGAAAAAAACATTCCACATACTGGATGGGTACGGCGATAGGGCGAATATTTCGCAGGTATACCAGCAGGTGACCGTCTTCATAGGCGAGTCTCGGCAGCCGGATGTTCCAAAGGAATACCGTCCACACGCATCCAGCCGCAATGGCCAAGCCGATACCTGTGACGCGAACGGCGGCTATGGGAGAAAAGACACCGGCAGCCGCGACCATTCCCAAGATCGTTAGGTTTGCTGGGAGTATCATGCCCAGCAGCATGACGCGGTGATTGTTCCGCAGCCAACATTCCATAGCTTCGAATGTAACAGACGACGGCAAACTGCCGCAACGGCCTTTGTGAGAGACAGGGTTGCTGTCGAATCCTCTGGTAAGCACAAGAAATGGCTTACGTCAACACCACCTATGGGATGAACGCAAAATCTGGCACAATCACGGGCATGAGTCACTCCAGCGAGTCCATGACGCCGTCCGAAAAGCCGGTGATTGTCGCCGTATCCGTACTACTTGTCCTGTACGTCCTGGCCACGGTGCTCGGCTGGACAGAATCTCCATCATCGAAACCAGTTGTATCTACATCTGCAAGCGGATCTACATCCTCGTCCTCCAGTCGTTCTCCTAAATCAGAAGGAGAAGAGCCCACGGCCACTGCGCCGGTGACCGAAAGGTCGGATGGTGATTCCAGCGGGCATTTGGACGCCGTCAGTGTGGAGGGAGTGAGTGAGGGTAATCATGGTGAAGGTGGTGTGCATGGTGAAATCCAAGAACACGGAGCACTGACAGAAGTTCATGCGGGTGACCATGGCAATCACGATGATGGAAATGGCCACCACGGTTCAGCGCCTCATCTCTACGCGGTTCTGCCGTTTGTGTTGTTGTTGGGGGCCATTGCTGTCTTTCCGCTCGTTCCCTTACTGGAGCATTGGTGGGAGAGCAACCTGCATCGTTTTTGTGTGGCGTTAGGTCTCGCGATCCTCACGCTGGGATACTATTTGTTCCTGTACACTGATCGCAGTGTCACTACAGTACTGCACGTTCTTGACCATGCGTTTCTTGTCGAGTACGTGCCGTTCATCGTGTTGTTATTCAGCCTGTATACGATTGCC
>JAKVBZ010000022.1:0-24238 GCA_022448645.1 Pirellulaceae bacterium | reverse complement strand
AGGGATTCGCATCACGGGTGATTTGCCTGCAGGTCCTTTGACCAATGCGGCCTTCATTGGCGTGGGCGGTTTGTTGGCGAGTTTCGTTGGCACGACAGGGGCTGCCATGTTGTTGATTCGGCCCCTGTTGGAGACGAATAGTGAGCGAAAATTCGTCAAACATACTGTCGTGTTTTTTATCTTTGTTGTTTGTAATTGTGGAGGTTGCTTGTTGCCGATTGGTGATCCTCCTCTGTTTCTTGGCTACTTGGAAGGCGTTTCGTTTTTGTGGACACTGCAGGCGTTGTGGTTGCCGTGGCTGTTTACTAACGTCGCTTTGATCGCGATATTCCTGGTTTGGGATACCTATCGTTACCGACAAGAAAAGCCGCGTGATATCACATTGGATGAGACGCGAGTGAGGCAAATTCGAATTAGCGGTTGGCAGTTGAATTTTCCGTTGCTGCTGGGCGTCGTCTTATGTGTTGCCCTGTTGGATCCCAAGAAACCATTTCTGGGAACAGATTGGTATCCGTTTCTTTACCTGCGCGAAGTTTGCCAGTTGTGTTTGGTGGTCTTTTCGCTCTGGTGGGGTGAACGAAACGTGCGCGTTTCCAATCGCTTCAATTATCACGCAATCCTAGAAGTAGCCGCTTTGTTTTTAGGGATCTTTATTTGCATGCAACCTGCCCTGCAGATTTTGAATGAGCGCGGAGCTGACCTGGGGATTAATTCTGGGGCAAAGTTTTTTTGGTTTACTGGGGTTCTCTCTTCCGCATTGGACAACGCGCCTACCTACCTTGTTTTTTTCAAAACAGCCGAAGCTCAATTCAGTGGTCATCTCGGAGACCTGGTGAGTCGTCCTGGGGAGAATCCACTTGCCCATGACTATCTCGTGGCGATCAGTTTGGGGGCAGTTTTTATGGGTGCGATGACTTACATTGGTAACGGCCCGAACTTCATGGTCAAGGCGATTGCGGAAGAGTCGGGTGTGCGTATGCCTAGCTTTTTTGGATATATGGCGTACAGTGTTGCTGTTATGGTGCCCGTTTTACTGGTCGTTACCTGGCTGTTCGTGCACTGACATGAAGCTGATTGCAAATTTCGAAATGGATCACGGCGTGGCCAACGCACGGAAAGCGGCGGAGTAATCTTTTGAATTACGCATACATTGACACCGAATCGAGTTTGCGGGATTTTTGCCGCCAAGCCACAGGCGCGGAGTTCCTGGGGTTCGATACCGAATTTGTTTCAGAACACACGTTTGAACCGGAACTTTGTCTCCTGCAAATAGCAGCCGACGGAGAATTGGCGATCATTGATCCACAACCCATCGAGGATCTGACTCCTTTTTGGGAATTGTTGGCGTCGCCAGGACACGTGACAGTGGTTCATGCAGGCCGCGAAGAACTCCTCTTCTCGACACGTGCCACTGGTCAGGTGCCGTTCCAATTATTCGATCTCCAATTGGCCGCGGGGTTCATTGGTTTGGAATACCCTGCCTCGTACGGTACCTTGATTCATCGATTGTTGGGGCAAAGGCTTGCGAAAGGTGAGACTCGCACCGATTGGCGCAAGCGTCCTCTTACCGATAGTCAATTGGAATATGCCATCCAGGATGTCTTGTTTCTACAGGCGATGTACGACACATTGTTGTCCCAGTTAGATTCTCTGGGCCGCTCGGAATGGTTGCGCGATGAAATGATATTATGGCAGGACCGTGTGGTTGAGCGGTCTCAGCACGAAAACTGGCGACGCGTGTCTGGCAGCAATGGGCTCTCCCAGCGATGCTTGGCGATCGTACGAGAATTATGGCGTTGGCGAAAACAGGAAGCGCAGCGCCGGAACAAGCCAGTCAAACGAGTATTACGTGATGATTTGATCGTTGAGTTGGCTCGTCGGCAAACTGACGACACAAATCGAATTAAAGCGATTCGGGGGATGGACCGAGGAGACCTGCGCCGCTGTCTGCCCGAGATCGCTGCGGCAATTGCTCGGGCTTTGGTACTTGACGATGACGAACTTCCGCAACGTAGTCATAAGTCGTCGCAACGCCAGTTGGCCACGATAGGACAGTTCATGCACATGGCGTTGAATGGCATCTGCCGATCAGAAAGTATTTCTCCGGGTATTGTGGCGACGGTGGATGATGTGCGTGATTTTGTCGCAAGTCATTGTGGATTGGACCGCCAAAACAACGACGAACCGATTCTGAAGCAAGGTTGGCGAGAGGAAATCGCAGGAGACCGATTACGTCAGTTGCTGCAGGGCCACATCACGGTACGAGTGGGAGACCCTTTAGCGGATGATCCGTTGCTGTTCGAAGCCGCCAGCGATGAAAAAGGAGAATGAGACTAGGATCTTTGTGATCGCTTGGTTGCGGTGCGCGGCGCACGTAACATGCCTCGGCGTCGCAGCGCAAAAACGCAGATTTCTTGACCAGCGTGTGACAATTGTCGGGCCTTGACGTATCCATAACCCCAGCCACGAATGCGTTTCAACAATTCCGGTAGCTCTTCCGCCAGATTCCAATCGAGCAATTTTAATGTCAGCAACATGCCGTGAATGCTGACGAGTCGATGTGTCACGATGTCTTCGACGGTGTCGAGACTATGTCCTGGAGCAACATTGGAGTCAACGACCAGCCAACGCACTCCGCGGAATTCGCGCCGCTTGAGGTCGCGACCGCGACAACGTCGATGCTGGAAGTTTGGATGAGCCATGACATCTGGATGCATTTCAGCCGGGTCGACGCCCACGACACGCAGACCTCGCTCCAGCAATAATTGGCTGGCTCCGCCGGGGGCGCTTCCTAACTCTACGCACAGGTCTTGCTTGCGGACCGGCATCCGCGACCACGCTAGTGCTTCGGCAAGTTTCAGATAGGCTCTCGATACGGCTGATTCAGGGAGGGTTCCAGGATAGACGCCTCCCGGCCAGCGATCACAAACCGATCGCACTACGTGCGTGCCAAACCACCACTCCAAGGGCTCAACGACGATGCAATTGGCGATCAAGGTGCCGGGTTGAGCGACCGTGTTGACGGTTGGCGGGGTAGGAAGGTTGCTTAGTGCCGACACGATTTCAGACACGGTGGCGTCGAGCTGTTGATGGGCGTACCCCATGGTGTCAGTCGAGGGGGCCTGGCGGTGCCACACGTGGATCGCGCGGGTCGTTTGGGCTTCCAGGAACTGCGTAAAATGGCTTAGCAGGTCTTCCTTGTTCTCCGCCGTGGCCTTGCCACAAGTTCTCCCCGTGCAACGAAGAAATGCAGAACGTAGTGCGATTTCTGTGGAGGAAGCGGTTGGGGCAGGGAGCTTAAACGTCAAGAAACCGGGCCGAGAGAAAGCAAAACGGAGGTCGGGTTGTTGTGCGAGTAAGTCGGTCTTAAGCGCATTTTCCGCACCTCGTTGACACCCGGCAAAAACAAACGGCGTGTTGGAAGATGGATCGAACATCCATGCAGTCTAGGCTCTATGCTTGCTCTCCGTAAGATGGGGGTCCAGGCCCACTTCTTCAACCGTTTGGAATAAATTTTCATTTTTTTCAGGGACGGAACGGTTCAGGTGTTGTCTGTGGATGCGCCACGGTGCCTCGCATGGGACAGGCGCCTACGCATTTGTGGCCTACGGTGTGGGAAGAACCTGTTGCGCGGGCTTTGGGGTTGTTTTTAGTCACGATCCTCGCCCTTTTTTCCACGGCAGACTAAAATGAAGTTTGTGTGTAACACCCGCTGTCGTAGCACTCGTTGGCCTGATGAGCGAATAACGGCAATACGAGAGTAGATTTGGGGAACAGAGATCGGTATGCGAACCAAGTCGCGTTCTCAAAGACGACACCTGCAACGGATCGCAAACTTTCAAAGTTTGGAATCACGTTGGATGTTGACGCATGGACCTGTCATTTCGGAGTTGATGGCGATCAACGATTCGACGCTGATGGACGAGGACGGTGATTTCTCGGATTGGTTGGAAGTCCACAATGCGACGGCTACCGACATTCAACTTAATGGCTGGTATCTGACGGACAGCGCAGTCAATCTTACGAAGTGGCAGATCCCTGATGTGACGCTGACGGCTGACGAGTATCTGGTTTTTTTCGCATCAGGGAAAGATCGTGCAATCCCTTTCAGTGAATTGCATACGAATTACCGGCTCGACGGAGGTGGAGAATATCTGGCACTCGTGCATCCGGATGGAATGACCGTCGCTCACGAATTCGCTCCGCAGTTTCCTTCTCAGTCGGCTAATATGTCCTACGGACTAGCTGCGGATGAAACAACCGAAGGATTTTACGATACACCGACGCCCGGAGCTGCGAACGGGAGTCAGTTGGTAGACCCGAGTCAGCGGGTGATCATCAATGAGTTGATGTATCATCCTGCGAGTAATAACGATCTCGAAGAATATCTGGAAGTCGTCAACCGGTCAGGAATACCCGTGGATGTGGGTGGTTGGCAAATCGACGATGGCGTTCAGTTTACGTTTCCAGATGTCAGTATTCTGCACAATGACTACTTGGTTGTGGCGGCAAACGTGGATGCTTTTCAGGCCAAGTATCCGGGCATAACGAATGTCGTGGGAGGCTGGACAGGGAGATTGAGCAACGGTGGTGAGCGCGTGCGGGTCGTGGATGATTTAGGCCGCACGGTAGACGAAGTCACTTACGCTGATCAGGGCGATTGGTCGCAGCGATCCGAAGGGCCGTTGGACGCAGGGCATACCGGCTGGGTGTGGCTTGATGATCATGACGGTGGTGGTCACTCGCTCGAATTAGCGAATGCCGACTTAACAAACGAAGAAGGTCAGAATTGGCGGGCGAGTGCCGTTCTCGAAGGTACGCCAGGAGTGGAGAATTCTGTAGCCTCTTCGGACATTGCTCCGATGATCCTTGATGTGACACACTCGCCTGTGATTCCTCGTGCCTCGGAACCGGTCAGTGTGACAGTACGGTTGTTGGATGAGCTATCTGTCGGCCAGACGGCGACATTACATTGGCGTGTTGATGGTGCCGGCACGTTTCAGCAGTACCGGATGTACGACACCGGCAAACAGGGTGACGGTGCCGCCAACAATGGAGAATTCGGAGCGATTATTCCAGCTCACCCGCACGGGACGATCATTGAGTTCTACGTGTCTGGCAGCGATTCAGGAACACTGTCGCGCAGTTGGCCTGCGGCAACGCAACCTTCCGGGCAGCAACTTGCGAATCTCTTGTACCAAGTCGACGACAGCTACGATTCGACGGCGCCCTGGCCTGTAGGAGCACAGCCGGAACTACGCTTGATCATGACCGAAAGCGAACGAGCAGAGTTGGCGGACATTGGTGACGGTCCCGGAGCCCAATCCCTTACCAATGCACAAATGAACGCTTCGGTGGTACGCGTGGATGGAAGCGAAGTAGAGGTCCGCTACAGCGCTGGAATCCGCAATCGAGGAAACTCTTCTCGTGTGGCAACGGGAAATAATCGGAACAATTATCGGATCAATTTGTCGCGCGATCGGCTGCTGGATGGGATTTCGAGTCTAAATATAAATGCGCGTGGTGTCCCGGATCAGATTGTGGGAAACGCCATTCATCGTCTAGCGTTGCACCCAGCTCCGGATGGACGGCCTATTCAGTTGCGCGTGAATGATCAAAATTTGGCCGTGGCAGGTGACGCGATGTATGGTTCGTACATCGAATTGGAAGTGGCAGACAGTGATTTTGCAATGCATCACTTCCCTAACGATCCGGATGGTAACGTCTACCGTGTCAAAGACCGATACCAGGTTTCGGGTGGTGAACTAACTTACGAAGGTACCGATCCCAACAGCTATCGAGACTCGTATTACAAGCAAACGAATGAGTCCGTGGATGACTGGACCGACTTGATCAACATGCTGGATGTGTTGAACAACGCCCCGGATGCAACGTACTTGTCAGATCTGAGCCAAGTCTTGGACGTTGAGCAATGGATGCGATATCTGGCGTTAGACTCGCTGTTGGGCAATTTGGAAGGTGGGCTGCCTACCGGACGTGGTGACGATTTTGCCATGTATGCTGGTGTGATCGACCCCAAGTTCGTTCTTGTGCCACACGATATGGATACGCTCTTTACGCCGGGTACTGAGACTCGGGATATCTTCAACAATTACATCAACGTACGGGGGCTAACTCGGCTGTTTACGCATCCCGATACGCGTTCTCTTTATTTGCAGGCTTTTCGTGATCTGATTCAAGAAGTGTACAACCCAGAGACCTTGAATCCGTTGATCGATCAGCTGTTGGATTTCGTTCCCAGCGCCACGCGTGACATATGGAAGCAATACATTGTGGCTAGAACCGACAGCGTGTTGTCGCAGCTCGAACAGCAGACAACCTCGTTTACGATCGCCAGCCATTTGCCAGTCGTGGGTGAGTTTCCTCGAACCACCTTGGGATTCGGCGAAGTTCATGGAACGTCCGACCCTATTGCCACGCAATCTGTCTTGGTAGATGGGCAGCTGGCCAACTTCGATGCGAACACAGGCGAATGGTCTTTAGGAAGTATGATTGCCGGACAGGTTGATACCTTGATTAGCGAGGGTGCAAATTGGGACTATTTGGACAATGGAACAGATCAAGGAACCGCGTGGAAGGAAACGGATTTCGTCATCGATGCCAATTGGAGAAATGGACCGGCCGAACTGGGATATGGAGACAATGACGAAGCGACCGTCGTCAGTTTTGGTCCCTCATCCACGAATAAGTACATCACGACGTATTTTCGTCATACGTTCAACGTCGCGAACCCCAGCCAATACGATTCCGGGACGCTCCGCTTGCTACGGGACGATGGCGCAGCAGTCTATTTGAACGGCAGCGAAGTTGTGCGTGTGAATTTGCCAGTTGGAGCCGGCCATTTGACGCTGGCTGCGCCCGACCAGATTGGGCCGCCAACGGAACAAACGTTTTTCAGCTACAACATTGATCCAACGCTGCTGGTTGCCGGCACCAACGTTGTGGCGGTCGAAGTCCATCAAGCGGCGCTAGCCAGCAGCGATATTAGTATGAACTTGGAATTGACCGCGGAGGTAGCTTCTAGCGGCTCGGGGTTCCCGGTCAATCCAGGTGTAGATCGGATTGTTGTTCAGGCGTTCGACGGACCTGGTGGTACTGGCCAAGTGGTGGACAGTGGTTTCATCGACATCTGGCGGGATAGCGGATCCGAACAAACGGTCTCAGGAACCATTAGTGACCCGTCTGGAACGGTGACCTGGACCACCGCCGATGGCCCCTATCACGTGACGGCTAACGCAACCGTTCCTGTAGGACAAAAGCTAGTCATTCAGCCAGGAACCTCGGTTTACTTTGATCAGGACACCCGTCTGCAAGTGTCGGGGATTCTGGATGCGCAGGGTACCGCTTTCGATCGTATTCGGTTTACGAGCGTACCAAATGCTCCTGAGGTGCCCAATCAACCTGGTGGCCAACCTGGTTTGCCCGATGGGCCACCGCGCTGGGATGGCGTGCAGTTCATCGATAGCATGTCTGCAGAAAATATTATTTCCTTTGCGGATTTTGACTATGCTCAGGGCAGCCAAGGCTCGATTGGGGTGATACGCAGCGAGGCCATTGTCGACAACGTTACCTGGCGCGGGACACATCGTCCCATGTTTTATACCGAGGACGCGAGTTACACGTTAAAAAATTCTGTGTTTCCCGATATGTTCGCCGATGGAGAGTCTCCTGCGGCTTTAGGGTTGGACAATACGGCCGAACAAGTCAAAGGTGTCGGTTCGATTCCAGCAGGCGGGCGTGCCATTATTCAGAACAATTTCTTCGGCACCAACCGTGGACACAACGACATAATCGATTCAGACAGTAACCGTCTGCCTAATCCAATCCTGCAGGTGCTCGACAACGTGTTCACGGGTGCCGGTGATGAACTGTTAGACCTGGGCGGCGACGTCTATGTCGCTGGAAACCTGTTTGCAAGTGTATTTAAGGACGACCAAACTTCGGACACCGGGTATGCGAACGCGATTTCTACTGGTGATGCGGGGGCCAATACGACAGTCGTCGTGTCTCGGAATGTTTTTTGGGAGGTCGATCATGCGATTAACCTCAAACAGTCGGCAGCAACGATCTTTGAAAACAATACGGTCCATGGCGTCCACGACGATTTTGTGGATGTGTTTGGAGACCCGAATATCGGTTCTGCCATCAATTTGTTTGTGCCAGAGCCGGGTGCGGTTCCCGGCTTAGGGGCTTATGCGTCCGGAAATATTTTTTCCGATGTACCACGAGTCTTTGGCAATGTGGATTTGCCTGCCGGGACTACCTCCACGCTAGAGCTACAATCGAATTATGTCGACATGAATATCGCCGACGTGTCCCTTGGGGACCGACCCCATATGATTTGGGAATTGGGAGCGGGTAATGTCCAAGGCGATGTGCATTTTGTCGACGCGATGTTGGGCGATTTACAGCTCGACACCCATTCCGGGGCCAAAGGGCAAGGGCCGTTTGGACAAGACTTTGGCGCGTTCGTTCCTGCCGGTGTGTGGATTGCTGGCGAGCCTCCTACGGTGACCGGACAAACCGCTGCAACGTTGACGTTTGGCGGTCCCGGAATCTTCGCCTTCCGCTATCGCGTGAATGGCGGCAGTTGGAGTTCCGTGATTCCAATCGGCTCAGGGTTTAATCCATCAGGTAGCACGGTACGTTCCGTCGACGTCACGCTTAACGGATTGACTGATGGAATGTATACGGTTGAAGCCGAGGGACAAGATTTTGCCGGAGTTTGGCAGGCTTCACCGACCGTTTCCAAAACGTGGACGGTTGAGACGTTCAGCCCTCAGGTGCTGATTAACGAAGTACTGGCGGACAATGATGGCGTCGTTGATCATCAAGGAACACAGCCGGATTTGATTGAGTTAGTAAACTTGGGCGCCAATGCGATTGATTTAGGCGGGATGCGAATTTCGGACAATCCCACCGTGCCGGATAGATTTCAGTTTGCGCCGGGTACCATTGTGCAGCCAGGTGATTATTTGACGTTGTACGCGAATGCTCCCGATGGCACTCCCGGAATTCATCTGGGATTCTCGTTGAATGATCAAGGCGACGGCGTCTACTTGTTTGACAGTGTGGGCTCCGGAGGAAACCTGTTGGACTCGGTCGATTTTGGATTGCAAGTGCCGAATCTGTCGATTGGTCGTCAAGAAAGCGGTGACAATCCCTGGACACTTACTGTTCCCACATTCGGATCTGCAAACGTCGTACAACCCACTTCGGATTGGAGTGCTGTCCGGCTGAATGAATGGTTAGCCCGAGGTGACGAATTACTAAGAGACGATTTTCTCGAAATCTACAACCCGACGTCGTTACCGATTCCTTTAGGAGGACTTTTCTTTTCCGACGAACCGGTTGGATGGCCGACGATGCATCCGATTCCACCTTTGAGTTTTCTGGCAGCCAATGGTTATCGAGATTTTATTGCTGACGGCGACGCAGCAGCTGGCCATGATCATTTGAGTTTTCGATTGTCCTCGAACCAGGAAATGGTCGCTTTGTTGGATCCGGGTGGGAACGTAGTTGATAGCGTGATCTTTGTAGGTCAAGTGGCGGATCGATCACAGGGACGCAGTCCGAATGGAAGTTCCACGATTGTTGACTTGCAATTGCCGACTCCAGGAGCCGCTAATGAAAACCCAACAACAACGTCCGTGCAAATCTTGATTCAGGTTGACGACGTCTGGTCTTACGACGATTCCGGTACCGATTTGGGGACCGCTTGGCGACAACCCACGTTTAACGATGCTTCTTGGCCGACTGGCCCGGGAGTTCTTGGCACGGATCCCGATACCTTGCCAGCTCCGATCCAGACACCGATCTCGTTGGGGATCATTTCCAGCTATTATCGTCGCCATTTCAACTTGACGACCGATCCAGCGACAACCCATGTCGAAATATTACCACTTGTGGATGATGGAGCGGTGATTTACGTCAATGGAATGGAAGTCACGCGCCTGGGACTCCCAGGAGGAACCGTGAACTATCTGACGGGTGCGAACCGGACCATCACGATCGCCAACTACGAGGGACCGGTCACCGTGCCTTCGGCATTTTTGAACACCGGAGACAATGTCATTGCGGTGGAACTGCACCAAAATGACACCATGACTTCGGATGCGGTGTTTGGCCTGATCATGACCGCAGAATCGGTGGTGTCGGATACTTCAACTCAAGAAGCTCTCGATCTGTTGAATGGGTTGCGAATTACCGAATTGATGTACCACCCGTTCAACGTTGGTTCTTTGGAATTCTTCGAATTGCAGAACGTGGGGGCGGTAGCTTTGGATTTGAGCGGTGTCCGTATGGCAGAGGGAGTTGAATTTGAATTCCCGAGTTCGATGCTGGCACCAGGTGAAGTGATCCTCGTGGTCCAGGATCAGATGGCGTTTGAGTCATTGTACGGTACCGGTTTGAACGTTGCAGGAGAGTATGGAACGGGGACTCAACGATTCAGTTTTTCGAATGGGGGCGAAACGGTACGCCTGGTTGACTCGTTGGGAAGAACCGTTCAGCAGTTTTCCTATGATGATCAAGCTGCCTGGCCGATACGCGCTGATGGCCACGGTAGTTCTCTCGAGATCATCGATGTGAATGGAAACGTGGACGACCCGTCCAACTGGCGTGCTAGTGTGGAGTTTCACGGTTCGCCAGGAGTGACCGGTGTGGGATCCATGGCGAGCGTCGTTATCAATGAGGTCCTTACCGATAGTGAGTCAGGAAATATTGACTTCGTCGAACTGTACAATCCTACCGGCAGTTCTGTCATGACGACGCAATGGTACCTGAGCGACGATCAGGCCAATTATTTCAAGTTTCAAATTGGGCCCAGCCTTATCTCCGCAAATCAATACATGGTCCTCGACGAAAGTTTTCTAGGCTTCTCTTTCTCGAATGGGATGCCTGTCGACCTGTGGTTGATCGAAGCAGATGGTAGTGGCCAGCCGTTACGCTTTGTTGACCATTTCTCGTTCACGGCGTCGCCACAGGGTGAGTCCGTCGGACGATGGCCGAACGGTACGGGAGAACCGTCACCCCTAGCCAGTCAGACACCATTTGCACTTAACAGTGGACCACGTGTGGGACCTTTGGTCGTGACCGAAGTTCACTACCATCCAGCAGATCCTGGAAATGGAATCGATGAAGATCTGATGGAGTTCGTTGAAATCTTCAATCCAGATCTGGGGACGATCGATCTTTCTGGTTGGGAGATTGAAGGCCTGGACGCTGTCATTCCTGCTGGAACCATGCTGGGACCGGGACAGGTGCTCGTTGTGTTGCCATTTGATCCTTACTCGGACTTGGACTCACTGGCCGATTTTGAATCCGTCGTTGGCGTGGATGTGAGTTCTTCCTCCGCACATTTTGTAGGCGGATATTCCGGGTTGATGGACGACCATGGCGAGCCACTGGAGTTGCGTCGAGCAGGTTCGTTGTTGACCGGCGAACTTGTGACCGAGGACCAGGTTTTCTTTGACGACGAATCCCCATGGCCTACGTTACCGGCCGGCGGAGGTTCTTCGTTACACCGCGTCAGCACCCAATTTTGGGGTGGCAATTACAATAGTTGGTACGGTGCGGCGCCGACACCAGGATCGACGATCCCCGTGATGTCAGGCGACATCAGTCAGAACCTAGCATTGGATGCTACAGATATTGATTTGGTTTACGCCAATTTGGGTTCCACGGATCCATTGTTTGATCTGGATGGAGATATGGACGCGGATCGGGATGACGTGGTCGAACTGGTGCAGAATGTCATGAAAAAAGAATTCGGCGATGTAGATCTGGACGGCGACGTAGATATTTTGGATTTCAACAAACTGGTCGTTCAGTTCAATCCGTTAGGTGGCGGCGAGCAATTGCGTTGGCAGAATGGAAACTTCGACGGCGACACCGATATCGACATTACCGATTTCTCGCATGTCGTCCGAAATTTTTCTCCCCTGGGATATGTGTTGGGAGTCATGTCAGCGGTCACTGAGAACGAGCCCCGGTCAGGGGCTGGGTTAATATCCGATATGGGATCTCCCCGGATGTTGCCCGTAGCTTTCGCTCAGGACGCCGAAACGGACTCCATGAGTAATCGACGACAGTGGATGATTTCCGAAACGGAAAGGAACGATGTGGCACAGACAGCTGGTGATTTTGCCGTAAGGCCAGAAAACCAAGCGACTGCTGCGAACGAATCTTGGATGACAGTTAGAGCTAGTCGTCGCAAAAGCCGAGTCGAGTTGGACTCGCCAGATGAGCCTGGTAACCAAAGGTAACAATGATGCGATGGGTGATTGTTTGCTACACGCTGTTACTTCTGCAAGGGTCGCTGTGCGCACAGATTTCTCCCGGACCTGGTGACGCGATCCTGGAACTCAATGCAGTGGATGAGACACTGACGCTGTACGCCAATCAAGCTCCTTGCGGCAATGATCCGACGTGTTTGGGAGTTCTGCAAGGGACTCTCACGTCACCCATGCAGCACCTTTTGAGTGGCAGCGGACCGTTGGGGATTGTGCTCGCCCTCATGTCGAGTAGCACTGCAGAGGAATACGTCGAAGTCTCTTTTCTCTCGCACACTGTGGTTGACGGTGTGTTCGATTTGTCAAGTCTCTACAACTTCAACCTAGGAGTTGATCCGGGGATTTCCTATTCAGCAGATGGATGGGATAGGTTTACCGCGAACGTTGTGATCGTCAGCTCGTTGTGCGACTTCAACAACGACCGGCGATGTGACGTCGCGGATCTGAACTTGATGTATGCCACGGGTGATCTAGTGGCGGGTGTGCCGACTTCTCATGGTGACGTTTTTGATTTGAACGATGATCTCGTCGTCGATAACATTGATATTGATCGTTGGTTGCAAGAATCTGGTAGCGAAAATGGCTACAACTCGGCTTATCGACGAGGCGACGTGGACGGCATTGGCAATGTTTTCCCCGCAGGAAGGGGGGTTGATATTACCGACTTTAACCTGCTGTCGGCGAATTTTGACCCGATTGGTTCCAACGGAATAGCCAATACTTGGAACGTTGGAAACTTTGATGGCGACAGCGACGTTGACATCACCGATTTTAATTTTTTGTCTAGTAACTTTTCTGCGGCGGGTTACAGTGGGCACCAGGTGCCGGAGCCGAGTGCGTTCGGGTTGATCGGAATGGTGTTCTTGGCCGCACCGTGTTTCCTACGTCGCAAGCTGGTGAGTGTAGGTTGTTAGGCAACGTCTCGAGGTGTCCGCGGTAACTCACGCGTTACCCAACCACCAGCGAAACAGCGATTTGACCAGCGGTGTTAGCTTGGTGCGATGGTACATGTCTCCGACCTTGCGAATGGCCTCGGCCTGAGTCGGATAGGGGTGAATCGTATTGGCGATTTTCGAGAGGCCAATGCCGTGATTCATAGCCAAAGTGATCTCTGAAATTAGATCTCCTGCGTTGGGGGCTACGACAGTGGCACCGATGATTCGGCCGGATCTTTTTCGGGTGTGGATGCGCACGAATCCTGCATCTTCACCTTCCAACATGGCACGATCCACATGATCAAACGGTTGGGTGAACGTGTCGACCTGGATGCCCTGTTCTGCTGCTTCGGCAGGTTGCATGCCGACATGAGCAAGTTCTGGGGAAGTGTAAGTACACCACGGGATTGTTAGATTGCTCATTTTAGCACGTCCCATGAAGAGGGCGTTACGGATGACAGTCCTCGCCATGAAATCTGCAGCGTGAGTAAATTTGTAAGAAGAACATACATCGCCTGCCGCATAAATACGGGAATTGGTCGTCTGTAATTTGTCATTGACGTGGACGCCTGTCGTATCGTAATCGACGTCGACTGCTTCCAGATTGAGCCCTTCGACATTGGCAGTTCGTCCCGCCGCAATAAGTAATTGATCAACCATTTCGTTGCGCGACGTCTGTTCAGCGTCGAGACGGAATCGAATTTGCTGTCCTTCCTGTTGCAGTTTTAACTGGCGTGCTCCATAGAGAAGATGGATCCCATCGGCGATCAGTTGATCTCGCACGATGTCGGCTGCGTCACGGTCTTCCTTGGGTAAAATGCCTCGTTGCGAACCCACTAACCATACGTCCGAGCCGAATCGGGCAAAACATTGTGCAAGCTCACAGCCGACTGGGCCGGCTCCAATCACGGCCAAACGGGCCGGCAAGGCAGTCAGGGAAAAAATCGTTTCGTTGGTGAGAAACGAGACGTCCTTTAAGCCCTCGATCGGCGGCGAGTGGGGTCTGCCTCCTGTTGCGATGACGGCGCGCTTGAACCGTAATGTTTCCCCCGCAACTTCTACCGTTTCCGTATCCCGAAAGGAGGCGGGGCCCAAAAAAACATCCACCCCCAGATCGCGAAATCGTCTTGCCGAATCGTAAGGACTGATCTTGGCTCGTAAACGCCGCATCCGCATCATGACTTCACTAAAATCAACGTGAGTTTCCCCCGAAACATGGACACCGAATTCGTGTGCGGCCCTGACAGACGCGACGGTACGGGCCGAGCGAATGATCGCCTTGGAGGGCACACATCCCACGTTCAAGCAGTCGCCACCTAATAGTTCGCGTTCGATCAGGGCGACTTTGGCACCTAGGCCAGCTGCGCCAGCAGCGGTCACCAATCCAGCAGTACCTCCTCCGATCACCACCAGGTGATACCGACCAGACGGTTTGGGATTCTGCCAATCTGGTGGGTGGACGTGAGATTCGAGCGTTTGATTGTACGGATCGTACGGTTCAAGTTGTGGCCATTGGGGCATTGGATCGCTCACAAAAAGACCTTGTTTCTAAGAGACTCTATAGTTCGTTCATGGTAGGCGTTGTAAATCTTACAACGAAGCCCGTGTTGAATGAGGAATGCACCTGTTTTTTGGGGGTCGAAGAAAAAATTAAAGTTTGGCACGAGGACTGCTTCAAAGGCTAATCAACTTATACGCATGACCCAGTGACCCTGCACGATTTCCGCTTAACAGGGTCGATCCCAGCGTACTGGTTGCCGGTCGTAACCTACCGCGAATCTTAGTTGCTTGTCATCGAGGTAAGATGACGATTTGTCCCTTTTCAGGGTTAGCCAGTTTTTCGCGGCAAGGTACAAAAAGCGGACGATTCCAAGAATCGGGATCGGCAACCGGTTTCGCGGGCTGGGACAGGCACACTTGGCTAGCAGAATTTGTGGGTTTTCCCGTGAACAACCCGTAAGCGGTCCGATGTAGACTTGCCGATGAGGTGACAACTCCGGCTCGGAAACTCATTCGCCAAGGGATGCCGAACGGAATATAAATTTTGCGAGCCGTATTCCACAAAGGGCTCTTTGGTTTTCCCGCAACCAGAGAGCTCTTTTTCTTTTTGTAGCTTAGTCGACGAGATACTTGAAAGATCGAAGTTCCAAATGCAAAGTCTTGGAATGGTGTTTTGGTGCAATGATACACTACTCCGACCGTTTTACTGGAATATCTTTCGTGTCGAACGGATTGTGTTAGACAGTCACCGCATCCAGCCACCTCCTCTTTGATGAGACTGTTGGTTTGGGTGAAATAGGGTGCACGGGCGGGTTTATGTGCTTTGGGATTTCATCAAAGATTCAATGAGAAGGCGTTTCCGAACCAATAAAGTTCCGTCACAAGAGGATGGTTTTGACCACCGACTCGCCATCCATCGGGCACAACCTAGACTAGACGACAGATCGTAAGGGTTAATCGAATCATTTGAGGAATCGGGTTTACGCCATTGGTCCTGTTTGGTTAGGGGGAATAAGGGGAGTGTGTGGGATTTTCGTATACACAAACCGATGGAAGGCGGTATACTTAGCCGTGGCCTTCACGGATAGTGGATTCGTGACCGCATGGTCCCGCACTAGAAAGCCGCAGTTGACATCGAATAGCAGGCGTCGTCTCTTTCTCGAACGAGGGTCTTCGATCAGGAGGAACAAACCAACCATGTCCACTGAAAATGGAAACACCGTTGGTGTGATGCAAATTGGTGAAACAGCGGGTGAGATCTGGAATAAGTTAGATTCTGAGGGAACTCTGTCGTACGCCCGGCTGGTGAAAGATCTAAACAAGCCACGGGACATCGTGATGCAAGCCGTTGGCTGGCTGGCGCGAGAGGAAAAGGTTGAGATTCGTGAAACGAATCGCGGTCGGCAGATTTCTCTACACTAACGGTTACGAAGGCTGAAATCTTCGTAAATTGGTAAGTGGCGGTAGGCCACTTCTAGCGAAAGCAGATTCAACGTGGTGACGTAGACACGTCCCGCGTGGTGTCCCCACTTGTCTCGTACTGGACGTAGGGGGTCCCAACTTCCGGCTAGCGGACCGTTGGTAACTTGACTATCGGTAAGTAATGGGAACAGGCTCTCTCGCCACGCATTCCAGTATTGGTCTCCCATGTGAAACATGATTTGCGTGGCGTAATACCAGTAATAGGTATCACGTTTCTCAGGAGCGGGCAGGTGAGCGGCGAGGTATTCGGCCCCCATGATCATCAGCTCATCGGTACGATTTGAACCGGTATAGAGTCGAATCAGTAAACCCACGGCCGTCATGGTGTCACTGGGCAAACGACCATGGCGTTGTCTTTCGGTATCTGGTGCGTAAGGATTGTATCGGAATAAATGAGGGTGGTTTGCGACTTCGGCCGATGACATGAAGCGTTCCAAACCTGCCCAGGTATGCTCGGGGACCTCCAAGTGGGCCATCTGAGCGCTCTTCAGTGCCATCAGCATCCATCCCGTAACCGATGTATCTGAGCCGACCTGAGGCTGGTAACGCCAACCTCCGCGTCGAGGATGTTGGGTTGCCACGATGTAGTTCAAGGCACGTTCCGTAGGTTCTCGTAATTCCGGATCGAGGGTCATGCCGTACGCTTCGCAAAGGGCAATCGTGGCAATACCGTGGCTGTACAGAGCTACCGATTGATTAGAAGTCTCGTCTTCGCTAAGAAATAAATTGCCATTTTCACTTTGGGATTGGATGAGCGACTTCAGGCCGGTTTGCACGACTCCCCCATATGGATTGCTTTGATGATGATATCCGGCTCCCAAAAAGGCCAAGAGGGCCAAGCCAGTGGCTCCGGTGTCGGCGTTGAGGGCGACTTGGCTTTGCTGGTCCTGGTACGGTTTTCCGGCAGCGAAATGCTGTAGGCTCCAGTTGCCGTGCGGAGACTGGTGACGGGCCAAGAAGGCCAATCCTAGTTCAATGGTTTCATCGATCCGGGCATCGTCCTGTCCTGGATTACTACCGAGCTGATCACCCTGAACACGCGACATGCGTTTGCTGAACGCAGGGGCCGATACTTGATCCACTCCTCCTAGAGAAATATTTCCGCCGTAATCGCGCATGACAAAACGTCGTTCATGAAAAGCGACTAATTCGCTTGCTGTGGGTGTCCGTTGCGTGGTGATCCCGACGCTGGCTTGAAGGTCTAAGAACAGTCCACCTGGCCCTTCGGTTTCGACTTCAGGAAGTAAAACGGTTTCGGCGACAGAGTTCCTGCGTAAGTTGGATGAGGAGTTAACGTCAGCTTGTGCTCTTTCAGGAGACGGGCTGTCCGTGGTTTGTTCAACATGGCTAACCTGAACCTCGACTTTCGATTTCGCGAAGGCAAAGTCATTGAATGCAGTCTCAGACCGTGGACGAAAAGGCTGCTTGTGCTCTGTGGGTGAAGCCACGGACGAGTCTTGTTGGTTGACTTGTTCGCTCGTTTGCCATGCTGACTCGGATGTGCGACGAAGTGGTCTTGCTGCCGTTTCCATGTTGAGAAGTCGTGGTGGAGGATCAGCTTCCTCAGCGATCGCTACCGTTTCTGCTTCGCGCAGCAATACTGCGGTTGTGGTCCTTGCCACAGATTGACCAGTTGGTACAGCGTTACTAGAAGGGCTCGTCTCTCCAACTTGTTCGGCACGGACGCTATTGGGCACGTCGGGGGTGGAGTTAACCGCTGTGATCTGTTGACGCACGTTGGGAGCTGTAAGTTTCCAGGCCGAATTGGACTGTGCAGGATTGATCTTAGGGCGTCCTCCCCCCGAAGCACGTCCTGAGCCGTCTTCGGCGACGATTCTTTGGATCCCCAAATCGACGGCTGCAGATCCAACCGTGGCCGTGACTTGATCAAGAATCGCGTCGGCAGCCTGTCGATGGATGGTTGCGGCTGATGAAGCGTCCATCGTAGCAACGTTTTGTGAACCGTATGTGACAGCGATTTCAACAGGTTGTGCTCGAAATACTGAAGTGGGACGTAGATTGTCTGAACGCAATTGCGGGATTTGAACCCGTTCGCTGGGTTGCATGGCCGGACCTGGCGAGTTGTTTTGAGTTGCCGTGATTCGTGTGACCGAGACGGCGGCCACCATGGATGGACCTCCTCGAGCGGGTGACGAGTGTCCCAGGTTCTCTGAATGACCAATTCCGGTGACCCCATCGATAGAGCGGTTGAGTGCTGTAGGAGCGGGGTGGACCTCGTTTTGCAAATCATCGGCAGTCGGTTGGGCAACAGGACCCAACGATTGAACTGCTAACTGTGATTGGCTGGGTTGGGTATGTGGGGTTGTTTGAGGCCGAAATGGCTCATGTCGCTGAATGGTTGGTTCTGCTGTCGATTCAGATTTCCGACGGGTTGGTTGTGCTATGTCGGTTTGACGGGCAGTAGCCGGTTGGCTCGGATCCACCCGCGATCGTTCTGCGGCGGTTGCTGTTAGGTCGGAGCTTTGACGGCGGATTTCTGTGAGGACGGGTGGCTTGTCTTCGTGTGTTTCGGCTGGCTGTGGTGTAAGTTTCGCGACAGCTAAAATGGTTTCGGTGAGGGTTGGCTGTGTCGTCGGTCGAACGGTGCGTCGCGAAGGCTCTTCTGCTTGTGGTTGCGTGGGCGAAGCTTGGGTAGGTTCTTGTATCACGACTGCTTCTGGTGGATTGGAGGTAGGGAAAGCATTGGCTGTGGAGGTCGGTAGGTCTGGAGGTTCCGATGTCGTTCTCGACGATGGAGAAGTTTCGGCAATCAGTTGGCTGGTGGGGGCCGCCTCGACAGTCTCGGGCAGCGACGGTAGGTCCACGGGATGTGCAGCAACTTGTGGCTGAGGCCTAGCAGATTCACGATGGCTGAGTCGCGATTCTGTGGGAGCTTCTCGAGGTGCTGTTTCGGCGGGTCGTTGTCGTGGAGTGATGCTCGGTTGCGGTCGAACTTTCTCATCAGATAGATACGATCGCGGAATGAGTGGAGCTTGCTCCAGTCCTGTGTCCGAAGACCGTGTCCAATTGGTAGCGCCAGTTTCCACCGTCTGTGTTTCCACGGGACGAAGGAAATCTGGTTTGCGTTGTTCACCTTGATTTAAGTGAGGCGTCACGAGTTCGGGTGCCGTGAATTCTGGTGGCATAGGGTCGGGGGGGGCTTCTGGAATTTCTGCAACCCGGGAATGAATGGGCCAAATCGCCATGGAGAAGAGTAGCACAAGGTGCGTTAAGAGGCTCAGCACGGCAGCCAGTTGTGTGCCACGTTGCAGTGTCCGTTGATGGACGAACCGGAGTCCGGTCATGGTTGAGACGGACAGCAATATCAGCGCGGCGATGAGGCACGTCCCGATCAAAGAAACACGGCCGGTCTGTACCGAAAATCGAACGACCATGATCCCCACTAAGAATGCAGCCAGGACCATGATTGCCAAATTGATGGGCCACAGCTTTTCGTCAAACGAAAGCTTGCGTGAGTGCTTCAGTTTTCGTACAACGCGTCGTTCTTCGGCCATGGGACGGGAAGACCTTCCAAGGGGCCATCTAGCATCATTGCGAGACGGTCAGCTGGCTGGTAGAGGGTCCGACAAGGGGTTTAGAGCCGGTGGCTACCTAGCCACCGGCCGACAGGACTTCCCCGATTGTAAACGAAATAGAGTTGTCGTCCAACTAATCGAAACGTTTAGAGCGACGACGGTTCATTCCACCCACTTGCTGGGAGATTTTTTTGCTCACCCGACGTGATCCATTAGTTTTGCGCGCAGCATTCTTGGAGGCGCGCTTGGAGGAAGCCGGCATTGCATTGTCACCAGTCCGACGTATGGGTTCAAAATCTTCGATGTTGTCGAGATCGTCGGGGTTCAACTGACGCCAATTGTGTTCCCGCCGTGCATTCTGTCTGGGAGACTGATCTCTTGACATTGCCCTTCTCCTGTTCCATGAATCAGACTTGTTTGCCGCCTGACTAATCTCTGTGCGTTACTAGCTACCTCCCGCTTGAACGGATGTTGTGACGCTATAGTCTAAGATGCCAACCTGGTTGCAGAGGTTCATGACGGTGATCAACGACTGGCAGTCAGACCGTTGATCGGCTCTTATTTTTACGGACATGTTCGCTGGATTGTTCGCTGCGTTTTGCCGCAATGCCATCTCCAGCTGCTGAGAGTCCAAATGTTCTCCGCCTAGGTAAAAAGTCCCGTCTTGGTCAATATTTACAAAGATCTGCTGAGGTTGGACCACCAACGGCTGGGCTTCGCTGGCCGTTGGTAGCACGACATCCAGTTCTCGATCTTCTTCGGCAAATCGTGTCGCCACCAAGAAGAATATCAGCAGCAGAAAGACAATATCGATCAGTGGTGTGAGGCTCATCGCTTCGACAACACTGCTTTTTCTAATTCTGACGGTCATAACGCGAGTCGTTGAGTGTTACTTGGAGCAACCGTTCTCTGCCCATGTACCCTCATTCGTGGCTAGGCTCTTGGTGGGGCGTTACTAGTTGCGACGGTTGCTCGCCCTCCATGGGCTGGTGAGTAACTCGCATTCGTCCCTCGTAGCGTTCCACTTGCGGCAGGAGGTTGAATAGCATTTCATCGATTCGGTGAAAGACCGTCTGAATGCGGCCTTCAAAGTAGTGTGCCAGGATGGCGGCTGGGATGGCGACCGAGAGCCCTCCCAAAGTAGTCACGAGAGCCACATAGATGCCTTCGGCCAAAAAGTCTGCTTTGTTTTGAGTGGGGGCCAGTTGAGTAGTGTCGAAAAAGGCTTGAATCATTCCCCAGACGGTTCCCAGCAGTCCCAGCAGAGGCGTTACCGCAGCAGCCAGGTTGAGCCAGCGGACGTTGGCGTACAACCGTTCTGCTTCCCGGTCACTTGCTTCACGAACGGCATGCTCGATTTCTGATTGTGGCCGTCCTACTTTTAGTAGCATCGTGCGCACAATCGTCGCTGCTGCTGAAGGATGCCTTTGGCAAATGTGATAGGCTTTGCGCGGGTCGAATCCTCCTGCGTCCTGTCCCAACTGTCCCAACTGATCGACTAACACGGTCGGAAAGACCCGGTACTGTCTTAACGCTATGAAGCGGTCATAGGTAACAGCAACGACCACAAACGACATGATGCCGATAGGGATCATGAGCCAGCGCCCCCGCAGGATTAACTGAAAAAGGTTCAGTGAATCTGTCTGATCTGAGGCATGACTGTGGTCATCTTGAGCAAAGGAGCTGTCACCGTCGGACGGGTTGCTGACGGCTTCAAGTTCTTCGGGAGAGAGCGGTGTCGAGACAGGTCCGGTCGATTCCTTTTCTTGTGCCCACAGGGATACCACGGGAACTGTCTGGTCATACCATCCCCAGCAAATGAATGCCGAGCCTATGATGAACAGGCGCAACCGTGAATGGAAAAGGGTGGCCATGCACAGCACACCCGTGGTGAGATTCAATTTGGTTTTCATTGGAAGGTGGTGTCGCTGTCAGCGTTGAAGTCGTTGTTCGGCAGCCGATGCGACTTCGCTGTCTGGGGCCTTTTCAACAACATAGCGGAAGTACTTGTCACCCTCCATGATTAAACGCTTCTTTCTGTCCAAATCTTTGGTTTCGCCAGCCAAAACCAGAGCCGCTTGTCCAGCCTGAAATCCAGCTCTGGCTTGCCACGGTTTTACTTCGTCAGGGGCGTTGTTGCCTCCAAATCCATACATGACTCGCTGGTATTGGCGAATGGAATCGATGAACATTTTCTTTTGAAAGTAGACTTCGCCCATGTGAAAGCGAGCCCGACTAGCAAGTGTGCTACGATGACTGGTGGCCACCGATTCAAACAGTTTCATCGCCTCGTCGAACTGGGCAAAGTCTGGAGACTCGGCGTCTTTGTTGTTACGGCCTAAATGAAACAGGCAAACGCCTTGTTCAAACATTGCTTCGTGGACTTGGTTGGACGAGGGATGTTCGGTAGTAATTCTTTGCAGGAGCTGCAATGCTGTCTGGTAATCTTCGGTTTGACTGGCAGACTGACCGGCGTGCAATAAGGCCATCACGACCCGATCGGGGCCAAGCAGATTGTTGGTGAGCAATTGTTGGTAAGCTGGTAATGCCTCACCGTGCTTCTCTTGGCGAAACAACGCTTCGGCTTGCATGAATTGTGCGTCCGGAACATGAGCGCCATTTGGGTGTGACTTCAGTAATAAGGTGAATTGTTGATAGGCATGTGTGAATTGCTGTTGTTGATAATGGCACCAGGCGTGCATGTAGAGCGACTTTTCTGTTAACTCTGCATCCGAAGTGAGCTCCAGGCAACGCTGATAATGGGTCTGGGCTGCCGCATAATTTTCTTCGTGCCAATAATCGTTTTCGGCCAAATGGTAATGGGCTTCAGCGAGATGTGAACTTGATTTGTACTGCTCTGTTAGTCTGGTGTACCATTGGATCGATTCTGGCCGAAGATCGAGCATCTTGTACGTCCAGGCCAGCTGGTAAATGGTACGGTCGACGGAGCTGTAGTCGGGTACCTGTTCCAGTAAAGTTGTCAAGCTTTGAATAGCTTCTTGGTACTGCTTCATTTCGATCAATGACAGACCTTGCAAGTACAAAGCATTGGCACGACGCTCCATGGGAGGTTCGGACTTCAGGTAGATTTCCAGATCGTTAACCGCCTGCTCATGTTCCTGTTGCTTGTAATGGCACAAAGCTCGTCCATAACTCGCTTCGACGGTCACGGAGTGCGAGGCATACTTCTCGATCAACTCGGAAAAGGCTTTGATGCCCTGTGCATACCGTTGCAAGCGAAAGCTGCACCAGCCCTGTCCGGAAAGGGCATGCGGGATGTAAGTCGATTTGGGCCAGCGTTGGTAGAGCTCACCATACGTAGCAGCTGCAGCTTCATAATCCTTTAAGGCGAAGTGATTCTCGCCTTGCCAGTAGAATGCCGATTCCATATGAACGCTTTGAGAATGATCCTGTACCAAACGCTGCAGGCTCTTCAAAGACTCGTCGAGTTGGTCCAATTCTCGTTGCGTTCGAGCAAGATACAGTAAGGCTTCGTCAGTTTTTTCGTGATGTTCGGCATGTTCGATAGCTGTCAATAAGGCGGCCAGGGCGTGGTCGAAATTCTGTTGGTGGAAGTGGCTCGCTCCAATCATCATCATGGCTTCGGCGACTTGATGTGAGGCTTGGATGTGTGCCAGGTTCGCCTGCAGCGTAGCCACGGCTTCGTCATATTTCGCTTGTAAGAATTGTGTATATGCCAGTCGGACTAACCAGTGGCTGAAGTGCTTATGGTTTGTCGTTGCGGCAGTCAGTTCGCGGTAGATTTGCTCAGCGGCTAGCGTGTCCCCATTCATCAAGCGACATTCTGCTTCGGCATGACGCACGTCCCGTGCTAATTCATGGGTGGAATAGGAGGACATGAACTCCTTAACCAACTCAATACCTTGGGCATAATGTTTGAGGTCGAGTGAGGCGAAGATGGCATGGTACAGCCCATGCGGTGCGAGTTCGTGGTCTTTGTAATTCCGTGCGACAACCAGGTAAGCTTGAGGAACTTCGCTGAGCCGGTCCGGAATTTGCTGCAATGCATCAGCGCGATCCATTAATAAATTCACCGAAAATGGACTAGGGGCAGCACCAGACAATACTGTGTCCACAACTTGTAAAGCTTGAGTCGGTTGATTTTCGTGCAAGTGCACGCGTGCCAACCAATGTGCAGCTTCCAATCCAACGTCCCCTGCAGCGACGACAACACTTTGCAACCAAGTTTTAGCGGCGGCCGTATCTTCGTTGTGAAACAGGCTGCGGCCAGACATCAGTCCAGCTTGTTGCGCGTGGGGCGAGTTAGGTGTCCGAGCCACCGCGGCATATTGTTCCGCAGCTGCGGCGAAATCATTCAATTGCCAAGAACAGTAAGCCTGACGATAGAGAGCTAAGTGAGCCGACTCAAAGCCGGGCTTCGTAGCCAAAAGCCCAAATGACTGGCCAGCCTCAGCAAATTGCTTCATTTCCAGTAACATTTCTGCTCGTG
>JAKVBZ010000219.1 GCA_022448645.1 Pirellulaceae bacterium | reverse complement strand
CGTTGGTATTGCCATTCTGATTGGCATTTTCAGTTTCGTTCGAGTTGTTATTGCCATTGCTTTGAGCACCCGCAGGCACCACCCACAGCAATCCGACAAGTGATAAGGCGAATACCCGTTTCATCTCCCCCCTGACCTCGAACGAAACAAACAGAGGACGTTTGAGACTAGGCTAACACAGCTTCATCGCGTCGTCACCAAAAGCTCCAGCGAGGCAGAGTAGTTGCCCGGGGCAGCAAGGTTCAAATCCTCTAGCGTGCTCCCCCCATCAAAAATAGGTTGAACATAGATACGCCCCAGCCTTGAACCATTACTCAGATTGGTGCGGCGACTCCACTTATGGCGGGTCGATGTAATATCATCGAGCATGATCAGATCAGGTGAGTCCACACCGGGCATCGTAAACGCGGCCTCACCTGCGCTGAGCTGCACCATTTCGAAGCGCACATCATAGTATAGTGGCGGGACATCCGCTTCTGGATCAGTGTCATAGGTAAAGACACCAAGACGGCGGTTGTTGATCCAGCGACGGTGGCCTTTCTCGGGGCGCGCGCGCACTACGACCTTGGAGTTTCCATAAAGAATGAAATCGATCGTTGCGACGCCAAGCATACAGACGCCGCTATTTGTGGCGCAGTCGCCCGTGATCTGAAGGTCGATGTGCGTAGATCCACCATTTGGGAAATCCACCAATACGAGTTCGGGAACCACGAGCGACATATACAACGGAGAGGACGTTTCCACCGCAACGGCCGCGGATCCAAACAGCGTCATCCATATAGAAAATACGAAAGACAAACGTCTCAGAAGCATACGCATAAATTTCTAACGCCTCCCCAAGTCCCAGAAATGGCCTAATTCGACCAATCACTCCTCACTAGCGGAAATCACTTTCACACCGTCATCACCTGTTGAGATGGAAACATTCAGGTCCTGAGTGGCGCGATTGTTTCCAACATAGTCGAAGGAGGCACGTAGGATGTACTCTCCATCTTCCAGCAACGAGACATCGACCACACCCGCAAAATCCCAGACTGAAAATGGTAGCATCAAGTCTTCACCGCCATCCAACGTGATCGGGACAACAATGTCTCCATCTTCAGAAATCAGCTGAGCCCTTTGACTTAGTCCCGTGTGAAGGTTCCCAACATTCACGACGCGTGCCCGAATGGCATGTTGGCCGTTGCCCACGCTTGCATAGCTCAAGGTTTCCAAGACCACCTGCGGGACTGCCGCATCCGCGTCACGTTCCAGCACGACCTTTGCACGCGAGGTACCGGCAGTTTGTCCGTCTTGGTAGGTCCCCTCCACGACAATGTTGGAGTAGTAATAGGGATGAACAGGGGCTTCTTCTGGCAGACTGGCAATCAGCCTGACATTTCTCGAAGAATTGGGTCTGAGTATGACCTTCGCGGGACGCATCGCCAGCCAATTCGCTGCTGACATTTCGGTCCCCATCACATCACCGATCATAACGCTCGCGATCTCGGCAGGCACTTCGGGTGACAGTGTAACTTCAACCGTACTGTCGCTGGGGTTCGTCAACTTCAGCGCTTGCGTACGCGATGCTCCAGCACGTACGGCCACTTCTGCGATCCCGGGCTCTACAATGATCGAGGTATCATAGGCAATCGAGTCAAGCGCTGCATCACCTTCAAACTCAAATTCGCTAACGACGCGCGGCAATCGACGCCCATCAACCTCGACATTACCAGTCAGACGATAATTGCCGGACGGCAAGCTACGCCCAAGCTCGGCCTCAAGTGCAAGTTCGGCACCCGGAATAATACCCCGATCAGGAATGTCAGCAGTCGTGACAAGTCGCCAACTGTCGTCCTCCTGGCGCTCCACACGGATATTTCCAGCGATACGGGAATAGGTTTCCCCGGCATTCACCATGTTTGCCAGACCTAACGCACGCCACGGGCTGTCGGGATCAACGGAGGCGAGCGGGTTGATCAATTCAAGTCCAAGATCAACCAGCGAGATGTCCTGACGCGCTGGGCGGCCAGAAATTGTCAAGATCACCGGGACCAGGAACTGGAACTGAAGGCGCACAGGATCGTTTTCATCCCCTTGCGCGTTCGATGTTACAAGAAGCGCTGACAGGCTTGTGCCGCGCGCGTCGCGAGGAACCTCGCCTTCTAGAACGATATTGGTGGATTGCTGCGGGCCAACAGTAATGGTCTGATTTGCATTGCTAAACCAAGTACGATTTGAATTGTGACGCTCCGGGTCGAACAACTCATCTGTCTCTTCGAAAAGCCAGCTACCATCCTTGGCTTGTAGCAGCTCAACATGGGTCACCGTCATCTCGAAGACTTGGGTTTCGGTGCTGTTGGACAACTCAAATGGAATTTCGATGCCGCGACCGCCAGGAACATCAGCTTCCACACGAACCGGCGAAACTGAAAAACCTTGGGCTTGGGCGAATTTAGTTGAGAAAGACGTAAGGGTCAGAGCCGCGATAGCTATGCCCATTATTTGAGATACAACCCGAATGCGGGTTCCTGTGAGTATCATGCTCTGCCTCGATCATTGTGTGCTAATTGAGTTTTTTTATTATTATTGTGTTTTTATTGTTAAGTTTTTTATTCTTATTTTTTATAGGCAGGGGGAACCGGTGCAGTTCCCCCCAATGTCATACGATCAAACTTTGACCGATTAGCTGGTAGTGACGGTTACGGTCACAGTCTGCGAATATACATCAGGCGGTGCGATCGATGCAGCGCCCGCTGGTGCACCAGCAAGATCTTCCGCAGAGTTGCCGTTCCAGGTCTGCGGATCAAAGATCGCGCCAACACCGTAGCGACGTACGCCGCGTGAGCCTTCGTTGAAGGCGACATTACCATTGGCGCTGCTCCAACCCTGGATGTCCGTGTTGCCCGGTGTCGGGGCGTCTGCGGAAACATCCGTATCCAGGAAGAGCTCGCCAGCAATGTAGTTGCTATTGTCGTTTACGCCGACAAACTGGACTTGGTTGTCGCCAACAGTCGGTTCCCAAGTCGGTGCTGTCAGGGCAATGTCATAGCCGGTGTTTGATGCAACGAAGAATTGCGCACGACCTTCAGCACGGGTCTTGCCGGTGGCGTCAAGATTGTCAGCGTTGATGTCGTTAGCTGTCATTTCCATCGTATTGTCAGAAACGAACAGCAGGATGATCGGCTGGACATTCAGACTTACAGTCAAGGTATTGTTTTTGGAAGCAGCGGACGCGGCGCCCGGAGCCATGAGTGCAACCGCAGCGGCTGCGAGTGGGAGATGCTTAATCATTTTAGCCTCAATTTTGCTTTTACGCATATGGCAGCGTAAGTTTGGGGGTCATATCCTTGAGTAGGATGTTGCTTTTTCCCGCGCAAACAGGGCCAAATTACTTAAAGATTGAGGCAACTAAGTGATGAATTGTGAAATGATTTAGACCGAATCGCCCACAAAAAGATCACAAGATACTGTTTTTAAATAATAATATTTCGAGAACACACGCGACGTGCGTTAAAATTACTCATGAGTATCGATATCTAATGGGTTTGGTGTGCTTGACTCTGGATCATCTTCACTGGATGCCCCGGCCGAAATCACATACGCGCCGGTGACCCAGCGCCCCAAATCTACATCTGCACACCTTTGAGAACAAAAAGGAGCTGGGGACCCGTCTGCCAGTGCACGATTACAAATCGGACAGGGTGCAGAAGCTGCCTTGGCCATCACACGACCTCGCGCAAAGGGACGCGATCACGCTTACGCTGCAGCTCAAAATTCCCTAAAGGCGTCCAACCCGCTAATGCAGCTTCCGCTCCGTCACGGCGGAAGGCGGCTTTCATTGCATCCTCAAGCTTGCGACGATCCTTCTTTGGCATCGGCGCAAAGTCGACCACAATCTGTCCGCCTAATCCAGAAAGACGCAGAACCAAAGGCATAGATTTTGCTGCGGCGAGGTTCGCTTTCAATCCAGCAGATGG
>JAKVBZ010000218.1 GCA_022448645.1 Pirellulaceae bacterium | reverse complement strand
GATTGTCGGCGGATTGGTAGTTGGAGCCAGCCACTGGGGTTCTTGTGGTGGAAGTTGCCTGCTCGGTGATGCAGCAGTTTGGTGCAAGTCTGGAGCCAGGGAGGATAGCCCTTCCCTCAGAGTTCCCCAATGACGACCGTTGTCCCGCGGTTGGAGCGGTCCCATTGGGTGTTGGTCAATAATCGTTGACCCGAAAGTCCCATCCGTGGTTAGAGGATGGTGATCAGAGATTTTCGAATCAGGTGTACCAAACAGAGTGGCCAGTCCAAAGCCAGCTGTAACGGTTACCGATCCCCAGAAAAGTTTAGTGAGTTCGTTCACGGAATACCTCGACCACGTTGGCGACAAATCGACTGGCGAGTGATCCGCCGAGCGTTTGTCGAACCTGTTTGTGAATCATCCGTGAACGTACCCGGACCGTGCAAATCCAGCGCGGCCTCATCCAACTTTCTATTTCGTCACCTGGACCGTTATAAGATTGGTCGTCTAACGTCGCAGTTGAGAATTTTCGAAAGAAAAAGGCCGGTTAATACCATGCCGGTGAGTACGATGATCCGGGAAAGTTTGCGGTTCAGCTAAACGTGGAGGGGAGGATGGTTGGTCGACACGGCTAGCGTAGCCTGTTTCCCATCAGTCACGGCGAGACCGACTGTGGCCATCCCAAACTCCAGATCACGGGCGGACCGGGTTGGGGCGCTGGACAAACCAGCGTTACTTGGAATTATTGGTCGCAGCCTTGCCACGGAAACCGCTCATTGCCAATAAAGCAGGTGAGGCTACAAAGATTGAACTGTAGGTTCCCACAATGACGCCGATGACCAGGGCAAAGGCGAAGCCATGGATACCTGCTCCCCCCGCAAAGTACAGGATGAGAACCACGACCAGCGTTGTCAGCGATGTCAACAAGGTACGGCTAAGCGTTTGGTTAATGCTGGCGTTGATCATGTCGGAAGTTAGCTGAGAGCTTTTCCCCCGAACTTCGCGAATGCGATCGAATACCACAATCGTGTCATTGAGCGAATAACCGATAATGGTGAGGAACGCAGCCACGATGGGCAGGCTAATTTGAAATGCATCGATTTGTAGCGCATCGGCTACGGTTGGAATTCCGCTCACGACATAAATACTTAGAGCAATCATACCGAGTGTTACAAGTACGTCGTGTACGAGGGCGACCACGGCCGCCAGCCCAAAGGCGAATTTCTGAAAGCGTATCCAAAGGTATCCAATGATTCCCAGAAGACTGACAAGGATGGCATAAGCTGCCAGCACTTGCATATCACCAGCAACCTTTCCACCAATTTTGTTGGCCAGGGGAAACATGGGTTGACTTCCCATCGATTGAGCAAGCTGATCGAAAACCTTTTGGGCATTTTTTGTGTCGATCCCCAGTCGCACGGTCCATTTTTTGAATTGGGCTGAGCTACCGGCCTGGTAGCCCGGTGCAGAGAGTTCCGGTTCGGACCCTTTGTCGTCGTTATTTTCGAGGGCTTCGGTAATGCGACCTGCCAGTGCATCGTGGCCGATACCTGAATCTTGTTGGTACCCATCTTTTTCGTTAATGGATACCGTGGCTTGTGTCACTTTAAAACCATTTTCTTCGACTTCTTGGAGTTCCCCGATGTCGATTGCATAGGTTTTCAATCGATCGCCGAAGGTTTTCGTCAGGATATCTTCAACTTCAGTGACTGAATCAAGGCTCGTGTTGACGGTAAAACGCTGTCGAGTTTCTCCCCGCTCGACGACGAGCAGGTTTTTGTCTCGAAGGTCGGTGTTGTCGAGTTCGGTGCGCACATCGCCAACCTTCATGGGATGATCTTCATCAAAGACCATGGTGACAGAGGTGCCGCCGGTGAAGTCAATATTCAGGATCCCTTCACCTCTTTGAACTACGCCAATAAGCCCGATAATGATCAAAATCGCCGAGATTGCGCCAGCCACATAACGCTTGCCAATAAAATCGAATTTGGTCTGTCCGAGGATGTGGCTCATCTTGAGTTTGGTGATCCAGCGGCGCCGCTCGGCGATATCGAAGATGACACGTGAGCAGAAGATAGCTGTATACATACTCATGAGAATGCCAAGAATAAGCGTTACAGCAAATCCTTTGATTTGATCGGTACCAATCGCATAGAGCACGATCCCGGTAATGAGTGTCGTTAGGTTGGCATCGACAATGGTTGTGGTTGCCCGTCCAAAACCATTCCGAATTGCCATCCGGAGGGCGGCTCCTCGTTTGAGTTCTTCACGAATTCTTTCAAAGATGAGTACGTTGGCATCGACTGACATACCAACCGTCAGCACAAGACCCGCCAGCCCAGGCAAGGTAAATGCGGCGCGAATCAGCACCATCACACCCAGTACAAGTGAGAGGTTGGTAATCAGTGCAAGGCAGGCAACAATTCCAGCAAACCGATAATAAAAGGCAATAAAGATCAGGATCGCTGCCAGCGAGATCACAATTGCCGTACTCCCCTTCTCCACCGTCTCTGCACCCAACGTGGAACTGATGATTTCTTCGCTGATAGGATCGGGGTTTAAAGCCGCAGGCAGGCTGCCAGCATCGAGGATACTAATGGTGAAATCGACCTCGTCCTCAGTCATAGCTCCACCACTGATCTGTCCCTGGCCGGTGATTTTCTCGCGAATGCTGGGTGCCGAAAGGAGCCGATTGTCGAGCACAATGCCCAGGTAACGCTGAGCACCCGTACTGGCATTTGGTTTGTTGTCACCAGTCAATCGGCCAAATTTTCGGGAACCTCGGCTGTCAAACGAGAAGCCAACGGCTGGACCTCCTTTTTGATCAAAATCTTTGAAAGCCCGTTGCAGGTATTCCCCCGTGACGTTCCACGGATCGCGCAGGACCAAAGCCTCAGGATTTTTGCCAGCCATTCGTTTCTGGATGCGATCGTCTGGCTGGTCAAATGGGCCGAATTCTTTCTCTTCGTAGGGAACCCATTCGGCAACGGCTTCCCCGTTGAGTTCGACAACTTTTTGTTCTGGCGGTACAGATCGTGCCTGTTTGATAATGTTTTGATCACGCTCACCCCAACGAGGATCCGCTGTAATCCGAAACTCAAGCTGGCCGAGACTGGTGATACGTCGCTTTACAAACTTCAGATCATCTTGCCCCGTCCTGGGAATGATGATTTCGATTGCTGATCCATAGGGGCGGATGGTGACTTCTTTGGTGCCTGCCGGATCGACCCGTTGCTTGAGGGCTTCGGTCAAGCGGCGGACCAATTCGCGACTTGGGCCTTTTTGGTTGTCATCCTGCTGGGCTTCGCCATCGGCCGGGGCTACTTCTTCTTCGGCCGCTGAGGTATCAGCCAGTTCGTAGATCAAGGTGATTCCGCCTGCCAGATCAGGACCGAATTTAATTTCTCCAAAGTAGAGGATGATTCCTGCAGCAGTCATCGTCATCAGAATGAGGCTGATTTTCCATCCGTACTCGGGCATGCTTACTCGCTTGGCAAGCCAATTTCCGATCACCACAGGAACGACGAAGAGCCCCACCAGCACACACGCAATAACCACCTTTGGCCCAAGGCCAGTAGGAGTTGCAGGGGCACTCTCTTGAACTTCAACAACGGTTTCGGTCTCATCGGTTTCGCGATTTGCCTTTTCCGCAGAGGACTCTGCGCTGGTAGCCTCCTTGGTTGTATTTGCACTCGCTGCCGTCGTCGTTGTCGAACCGTCGTTTGATGGTTCGGCAGCGGCAGACTCTTCTGGACGTGCCGTAAGTTCCTGGGCATATGCACTAGCACCACCGGGTCCCATACTGAGATCCAACCCACCGGAGGTCAGGCTGGACGCGAGAAGGAAAGTCAGAAAGGTAACGGTGTACTTCTTACTCATTGTCGATTGGTCCATTTTGTCCGCATCAAGAAAGGATCGTGAGTGGGTAGCGCTCTATTGGCACAAACTGTGCATTGGAAGAACCGCTCACATCAAATATTTT
>JAKVBZ010000217.1 GCA_022448645.1 Pirellulaceae bacterium | reverse complement strand
CGACCTGTTGAAGTTGGTGTCCTCGCAGAATCGGGACGGACCGAGGTCAAAGTCTACACTCAGCCAACGGTGACGTTGTTGCAAACCGGTGACGAAGTCGTCGAGACTGGAGCGAAATTGAAACCGGGGCAGATTCGGAACAGCAATGGACCCATGTTGTCCGAGTTGGTTAGTCAGGCGGGTGGCAAGCCGGTGAGCTCGTGTTTAGTCGGGGATAATGTCGAGGATCTCAAGCGATCCGTGCATGAAGGGCTGCAGCAAGATTTTGTTCCCCAAGTATTGTCAAGTTTGGGAGTCAACCAAGTCTTTCATAAGGTGAATTTTCGTCCGGGTAAGCCACTATGGTTTGGGACGTATGAACGTTGCCTGGTGTTTGGCCTTCCGGGGAATCCGATCAGCGGTTTGGTTAGTTTTTTGCTATTCGTTGCGCCCGCAATCGCGACTTTGGTAGGACATCGATGCGCGTGGGAATCGTGGGAGCAGATGGCGACGGCATCGCTTGAAGAGCCGTTTCAGTTGAAGGGTGAGCGACCCGCCTTCTGGCCAGGTGTTCGCTCGATAGACGGTCGCACGGTACGAGCTCTGCCGTGGAGAGGTTCGGCAGACCCCTACACGTTGGTCAAAGCGAACTGTCTGATTTCGTTCCCGATAGGCAATTGTCAATATACGGTCGACGAGGACGTCGCTGTGATTGCACTGCGGTGAAAAAGGGTAGGCAGCCAACCAGTTGCCGATACGGGATTTGCAACAGGCCGAGGAGAAGACGCATGGTGGCTCCGCAACTCACGGAGATGCCCCTATCCGCGAGTGGTGAGAAAGCCATTCAAGTTGATAATCTGCGCGGGAAACGTGATTGGTGGTGCGCCTTCAGTAGTTCACTGGCTGTGTTCTTTGCCTTTCCACCCGCTGACCTGTGGTGGCTGGCTTGGTTTGCTCCACTCGGATGGTTACAGCTTATTGCGCAGCCAAGCTGGAACTGCCGGCGACCCTATTGGATGACCTACTTCGCAGGACTGATTCATTGGCTCTTACTTGTGCACTGGATTCGGTTGCCCCATTGGTCGGCTTACTTCGGTTGGTTTGCATTAGCTGGATATTTGGCCTGCTACCTTCCGGTTTTCATCGGAGTGACTCGACATCTCGTGCATCGGTGGCATTGGCCACTTGTTGTCGCAGCGCCGGTGGTTTGGACCGGGTTGGAATATGCTCGTGGTTACTTGCTGACCGGATTTTCGATGTCGTTGCTCGGGCACACGCAAATCCCACTACTTCGTCTCGTCCAAATTGCGGATGTCGTGGGCGCCTATGGAGTCAGCTTCGTTGTCATGGTGTTCGCATCCGGGATTCACGGTGTGGTATTCCGTCGGCAGAAGATGAGACGGTCTCTGGCCGGGATGGCCGTGGCAACTGTCATTCTGATCCTATGCGTGGTCTACGGACATGTCCGAATCGACATGTTGACGCGTGATTCGTCTCAATCGCCTCCGTTGCGTGTCGCTCTTATTCAGGGTGCGTTCGACACGCAATTTGACGGAGATTTAGAACGGATACAACGCGGTTACTTTGACTATGTCGAGCTTAGCCGTCGTGCTGCCATGGATCATGACGCGTTAGATCTGATTATCTGGCCGGAGTCGATGTTTACGGGCAGCGAGCCGATGGTGACCTATGATGACTCGATGACACTCGCTGCCGTACCCGAGTGGAACAGTACTCTCGATCAGCTGAAACGTCGTTTGGATGAGTATCGTGACGGCGTGCAGCGTCGTCTTGGGCAGGTCGCTCAGCAAAACGATGTTCCGATGTTGGTAGGCATGGAATGGGATCATTACGCGGGTGACCGTAGCCTGCGATACAATTCGGCGGTCTTCCTTGACAAAGCAGGACGCGTGCGCGGTCGTTATGACAAAACGCATCCAGTGATGTTCGGTGAGTATGTGCCATTTGGGAACTGGTTACCTTGGTTATATCGGTTAACACCCATGTCCAACGGTTTGCAGCCCGGAGACGGTCCTCGCACGTTTCGTGTTGGTTCGGAGTTAATTGCCACAACCATTTGTTTCGAAAATACGATTCCACATCTGGTGCGTGGGCACGTTCGGGAGCTGGCGGAGCGAGACGAACTGCCAAGTTTTCTGGTCACGATCTCGAATGATGGTTGGTTTTGGGGTTCCAGTCTTTTGGATGTCCACCTTGCCTGTGGCATTTTTCGAGCCATCGAACTCCGACGACCGATGTTGATCGCGGCCAACACAGGGTTTTCAGCCGCGATTGAGGCCACGGGGACGGTTCAGGTGAAGGGGCCGCGTCGCTCAGAGGCTATTCTGTTTGCGGAGGTTGAGCCCAGTCGGGAGCGTAGCTTCTACCTGCGATTTGGCGATTGGTTTGCGGCGACCTGTTTGGTGGCGGTCGTCTTGGGGCTTGGCGGTGGGGTCTGGGCTTGGCGACACGCCGCATGTTAAGCAAACGATACAGACTCATTGCCTAAGTCGTTGTTGCTGTGTAGTTTGGCCATTCCGCCTGGTTTCGTTGACAATCGGAAATTTGGCTGATTATACTAGAAATTGACTGTCCGAATGGTTGTTTTCGTCTAAACGGCTGGCTGGTGTGACGTTGGAATTCGCAGTGCTTGCAAGCGACCTGAACCGAATTCTGCATTGGCTCATGCCACGAATTCCGACGGCAGAGGCAAAGCCGCTGAGGGCAGGGCTTTCGTGATTCATTTAGCCCGTTGTTCCCTGGGTGGTTCGATCGCCGGAATGATCTTCTGGCATACGGAGCAGAGGTAATCTCGTATGAATTTGATTGGAAGAATCTTCACTGTCTTGATCCTCGTGATGAGCATTCTGTTCATGGGGTTTGCGATGATGGTGTATGCCACGCATCGTAATTGGCGGGACTTGTCGCAAGAGAGAGCCCAACAAGTCACCCGGCTACGTTCCGACAACGCTCAGCTGGAATCGGACAATGAGGAGTTGAAGAATCAGTACTCTCATGAACGCGCAGCGCGAACGGCAGCACTTGCGAGTCTCGAAAGTCAGAAACAAGAGGCGCTGCAAGAAGTCGAAATGCGAAATCAGCAGTACACGGAACTGTTGGCTCGTGAGCGAGAATTGACGGAAGCGGTTGCCACGTCTCAACGACAGCTCGAACAATTGAATACGCAGGTGAGCGAGTTGCAGCAGGAAGTCCGATCTGCTCGTCAAGATCGTGACCAACAATTCGCTCGGGTTCAAGAGTTGACAGACAAACTTCATCAGGCAGAGGGCACGCGACAACGGCTCAGCGAGCAACTTCAGCAATTGACGGAAGACTTCACGGCGGCGACGACGGTTTTACGGGCCAATGATCTTTCGATCGATACGCCGGTATCACGAATTCCGCCGGATGTTCACGGTGAGGTTGTGGCTTTGGATAACGATATGCTTGAGTTGTCCGTGGGTGAGGACGACGGGATCAAGCGTGGTCATGTGATGTTGGTTTCTCGTAGTGGCAAGTATCTTGCTCGTGCTGTCGTGGAACGTGTCGCTCCCGACCGTGCCATTGCACGAATCCAGTACCGAAACGCACCGATTCAAGAGGGCGATCGTGTTCAAACGAAAGTCGAAATCCGATAAGCCGGCAAAGCCGAAGAAAGCAAAGAAGTCTCGCCAGAAGCCGGCGAAGTCGAAAAAGAAGTCGACGGCGCCCGCACTTCCGCTGAAGAAACAGCCCACGGACATTTACACCGTGATGTTGATGATTTCGTTTGTGGCGGTTTTGATTGCCTGTCTCCTGCTGTTTCTTGAGCTGTCGACGTACGGTAGCTATCCGTGGTGGAAGGCGACCTAGGGAACGGCATCTGTTACACGGGTTGAGCTACACGACAGCCGTTGTTTTCAGACAACGTTTCCGGTGTAGTTTGGCGTTTGTTTTCTACAACGTGCAAACGCCTGACGCCGCCTTCATTCTGTTGTGGCATCAACGTTTTCATGCCTTCCC
>JAKVBZ010000216.1 GCA_022448645.1 Pirellulaceae bacterium | reverse complement strand
GTAGCCATTTCCTGGTCTCGATCGGACCATCGGACCGTGTCGTGCGAAGAAAATGCCATTCTCCCGGAAACGAACTGTGGCCAAGGACGGGGTTTTGGCGAAGGGCGTTACCCGCCACTTCTTCGCTTAGTTTCCACTGGAAGACTTCGCCATCCCCATCATTTTCAGCTGCCGCGTTCGTGGTAAAGCCGAAAAAGACAATGAAAAAAAGCGAGATCGACGAACGAACGACATCCATATCAAATGGACCCTTCAATGGACGAAAGAGTAGCAAATAAATTCAATGTTCGCGGTATCATTATAGGCCATAGATCAAGACCAAATCCAGACTTAAGTCAATGCGGAAGCATGCATCGAGACGTCTGCGGCAAGGACTTCCACCCTTACCACCGTGTTCTCTTCGGATGCAAACCACCTAACTTATTTGACAAAGAAGGTTTAGGGATGGTTCAAAAACAACTTGTGTGTTTCTAGTTATCGGTCATTCCAGGTGTATGTTTTCGGTCATTCCAGGTGCCCTTTCACGGTTATCCCGAGGTAGGATCCCGCGACGCACGGAGAAATCTAGGGACAAGTTGATCATTGTTATCGTTCAAACTGGCCAATCAGCTTGTTTGATGTGTGTGGATTTCATGCAGGAATACGTGGATATCTTTGTCTGGCCAGACATGTTGAGGATTGAAAGAGGTCGATGAGAATGAAATACCACGATGAAGCACGATTGGTTATACTTCGCTAACTCGTTGACTGCTTCCCGTTGCTCACAACACTCGAATTTAAGTGTCCGTGTTCAGATATCAGGAAGAGAAGAAGAGAGAGTTTTGATGGATTGATTGTGGTGCATGCTCAAAAAGACCAGCACCTAAGGCAGAAAAAGATGCGTTCTGAACACGGAACGACTGAAACCTGAGCACGGAACTCCTTTGCGAGAAGCCACTTGTGATACTTCTCCAACGCCGAGTCACCTGTAGTCCGTCAACACAGTAGTCCGTCAACACATAGAGACAGGAGAATAGCTTTGAAGCAATTACTTCCGCGTGAGTTTCTCTCAACGATTCTCCATAGCGCGTTCATTATGACAGTCGTCATGTCGCTCGGTTGCCAGCGGTCGGGACCCGAACGATTTCGCGTTCAGGGAATGGTCAATTTTGGCGGCCAGCCTGTGGAACTGGGGACCATCAAGTTTCGGCCGATTGAGGGAACCAAAGCCCCCTTAACCGGTGGTCGTATCTCAGAGGGCCACTATGATGTTCCGGCAGTTAAAGGTCCTCTGGCCGGCAAGTACATGGTGCAGATCGACGTGCATGAGAAGACGGGACGAAAAATAACCAACATGGGGGGCGAACTGGTGGATGAGTTCGGGAATGTCGCTCCGGAAAAATATTCTGGCGACGACTCCCTGCTGCGGGCTGAAATCCGCAAAGGCAGTACCCAGCACAATTTTGAGCTGGAGACCGAGTAAAGGTAGGACAGGTTTGCCAAGTCGTGAGAGAATCAACTATCATCGAAAAATGAACCAACGATTTGGTAACCTGTCCGTGGTCCACACCTGACATGCTAAGAACGTCTTTTGAAATTGATGTGCGATGGCCCTGAAGGCCGTTGTGAGAAAAAAACGCCCCGTACGAAGTCCTTGGAAGACCTTCTTACGGGGCGTTTGGCATTTTATCCCGTCGGCCACCCCGGTGAAGTGTTGTTGCCGAAACCCACCGAGCAGTCCTCGAGTTCTATCGTCAGCGACACATCGAGCTTGGGAAGTGCGAAGTTCTGTCGGGTACTATGACTAGAGGATGCGAACACCCCGTCGCTTCCAGGCCATGCAAGCAAAGAACCCCAGCACGAGCATCGTGATCGTTCCCGGCTCGGGAATTTGATGAGCCTCGCCGTCGCTGTAGCCGGATGGGGAAAAGTTACCGGACAGAGAATTGAAATCGGTGATATCGATATCACCATCTCCGTCAAAGTTGCCCAGATGCCAGGCTCCATTCAGATGCGATGTGGCCGTTGCTGCAGGGAGGAAATTGGCCGCCAACGCGTTGAAGTCGGTAATATCGACGTCGCGATCCAATTCAGTGTCACCGCGGCGGTAAGGCGTACCGAACCCATTCTCCGTGGCGGCACCGGACAACCACTCACTCACATCCGCGCTGTCGATAATGTCATTGTCGACCAGGTCGAACTTGTTGTCGGTGGCACCGACAGTGGTTGAGTTGTCCGCCAGGTTTCCTTGCATGGACATTTCGTTGATGTCCAGAAGATTACTCATTCCGTCGGAATTAAAGTCATAAGGCGAAAAGTCGGGAGCATTAAGTATTATGGTGTTCAAATCGTTGTGAAGAAAGCAATTGCACGACCCTAGAAACCCAGTGTGTGCATTCGAACTATTCTCTGATATCACAAAGAAACCGATACCATGTTCATCGCCAACCGACGGAGTATAGTTGTAACCGGACTCCATCGCATGCATGGCGACCGCCCACGGAATGGTCGCTTCCACGTGGTAACCGTTCGCGCTGGTACTACCGTCGATACCACCATCGGTTTTGTTTTTCAGGCCGTCGTATTCGGCATCAGTAAAAGGCAATCCGCCGCCAGCGGTTGACCGACGATAGATATCAGCTCCGGCACCGCCCTGGGTATCCCCGGCCATATCGTACCAGGTGCCGAAACCATGGTGGTCATTATTTGGGTTGAAGAAAGCCTGAACAACATCCTGGGTGGTGAAGATTCCCACGTTACCTCCAGGGGCATCATAATTAGGAGTATTGTCAGCCACGATGGCGGAAAAGTTGATGCCTTCGTCGTTCCATGAAAGGTACGCGGTGGCATCAACAATATTGTTTCCCGTGACAGGCACTACGGTAAAAGCAGATATCGAAATTGCCAGTTGCCCTGCGATCTCGCTCGCACTGACGGTTCCATCGATGGTTGGGGTAAACTTCGGCGTGTTTCTTTCTGCCGCAAACATGCTGGTATTAAGCAATCCCATGACAAGTACTGCCAAAAGGCTCGCCTTCATTTCTCTTGATCGTAACATTGTTTCTCCCTCCCATTTCGATGGTTTAGTCGTTCACTGTAAACAATCAGAGCCCCCGAAGATTGTGCCCTAAGTTCAACACCGGCCAATGAAGCCCGGATGAGTATCCTAAGTCTTGTGGCTGCAACACAAAGCTATCTCTTGTGTGGGCAAAAGTTATTTGCCTGCACTGCTTAAATTTATTAGTCTCGTCGCATAGTGCAAGTCCGGCTGCGCGGGGTTGACCCGATTTTTGTGTTTCTCTTCGTTTAACGACAATCCGTAGGCGACAGCTTTCGTGTAATGCGAAAGACGCCAAGTAGCTAAAAGTTCTACGGATGGCAGCGCGGACCCACGGGTGTTTGTCGGAGTCTTCCTCCGTGGGCGAGGAATGAGAGCCAGGCAGGCGCAATGGACTTTCAGCCCGCTAGTGGACACATTGCAGGACGGATTTTCGGATTCGCTGGATCGTTTCTTGGCAGTGGAACCGTCAACTGCGAATCGGCCAATCCATCTTAGTTCCCTTGCTATCGGGCTAAATACGTATAAGCTGCCAAACCGCTCCCTCAGGATGACAATGCTCCCTCTCGCTTCTAAGGTGTTAATCGTTACTTGAATCTATCACGTAAATCACTCGACAACCGTCGTCGGCTGAGCCGGCCGACGACGGGATTGCCAGTGCGTTTCAAAACCGCGAACGGTTTGTACAAGTTTCTGGAACTCATGTTACTAACGAGCAAGGCTCGTTAGTACAAATCTTAACGACGCCGTTTGGGCCGCTGTATCCACCGACCCGCATGCCCAGAGAACGAGCAGGCTCTCGGCACATCAGACTGCCGAAAACCAGGCTCGTCAACAAGGACTGTCGCCGTAAGAGCGTCATTCAGCGCCGAGGCCGGAAAAGCAGCATGAGACTGCCAAAGCCGAGCAGGAACAGGGTGGTCGGCTCGGGAACGTCCAGCGTCATGGTGTTCAAAGCGTCGGGAGTAAAG
>JAKVBZ010000215.1 GCA_022448645.1 Pirellulaceae bacterium | reverse complement strand
GCACAGGCAAAAAACAGCAAGATTGGGATTGCTTGCATCATTTGCAAAGCCAGCCTCCACATCGTGAATAATATCACAATGTCGCTGCAAAAAAATTTGGGCGCCCTTGAATCAAACGAGAACGCTATCAGCCGAAACCGAATGACCTCAAACCTTCAAACGCCTTCACCCTCGAAAAGCATGGGGCGCAGGAAAGTCCAGGTCAGAAGCCACATCCAGGAGCTTCCCTGCCCTCGACCATAACGCTCGCCGTACATTTTGTCCCAATCCACACAGAACGCAATACCCTGCTAACCAACAATCTGCAAAGCCATAGAATCAAAGTCGTTATCATCACGAGTGGATCGAAGGCCACCCAACCAAGCCTGGCTTCCCGATTTTCCTTCGAGGATACAAATTTGCTACGGAGCAAACGCGTTGTTATCTGAATTGTCAGTTCACTCTTGTCGACGAGTTGCACCATGCCTTTAGAGGTTGTCACAACATTACGCGAACTGATACGTCGACCAAGCGTCAATCCGATGTCGAAAGAAGCTCCGTCGGACACACTCTTCGAACAACCGGTCACAGAATACGTGAGCTCGCTGCTCGAATCGATGGACGTGACCATCTATCGGCAGCAGATCGCGAAGAACCGAATCAACATTGCAGCCCGCCTTGACGGCTCAACACCACTCAACGAAGGAGGCAAAATTCTTGTCCTCGAGGCACACCAGGACACGGTCCCCGTTACTGGGATGACAATCGATCCGTTTGCTGCTGAATTGCGTGAGGGCCGGATTTGGGGACGCGGTGCATGCGACGTTAAATCCGGAATCGCTTGCATTCTCACCGTCTTGTCACGATTGGCGGAGGAACGACCTGCCCCACGGCCTACCGTGATTGCAGCATGTACCGTAGACGAGGAATTTGGTGTTACCGGGGCTCGAGCATTTCCACAAATGTGGACTGATCCGACAATGCTCGCTTTGCCACGAGTACCCGATGCGATCATTGTCTCGGAACCAACGGAACTGGAGGTTGTGGTCGCCCACAAAGGAACCCTGCGTTGGAAATGCCAGACGCAGGGTCGCGCAGCCCACAGTTCACGTCCTCAGGAAGGTGAAAGCGCGATCTACAGCATGGCCAAAGTAATTAACGCCACGCAACAATATGCAGATACGGTTGTCGGACAGTTGGCGTCACATCCTCTAGCAGGTTCACCTACCCTTAGTATCGGACGGGTGGAGGGAGGCATCAGCGTCAACGTAGTACCCGACTTGTGCACAATTGAAATCGATCGTCGAATTGTTCCCGGTGAGAACTGGGAAGTCGCTTTTGAACATTTCAAAAACTTCCTGACGACCCAAGTCCCTGACGTCACAGTCACACACGAACAACCGTACTCGACAACACCTGGCATGTCCGACCAGATCAACGAACAGCTATCCTCGCATCTCTCCAAAGTAATCCAGGAACATGGATATCCCGGCAGACGCGTCGGTGTTACGTACGGAACCAACGCGTGGGCATACGCCGCGCGAGATGCGCCAACGGTCGTGTTCGGCCCAGGATCAATTCAACAAGCACACACTGTCGATGAATGGATCGAGATCGAACAACTCCACCGGGCAACAGATATTCTCTACAACTTTGCACTTCAATTTGGCCACTAAGCCGAACCTAGAGGCAAATCGGTAGTCGTCGAACGGTCACACAGGGACCACACTTTCGCTTCGCCTGAATCTCAAACAAATATCAACAAGAAGCGAGAGGTTGCGCACCCTGTGAAGCGTACTAGTAAGTTGTCCTCACCGACCTGCCACGGGTTCGCCCGCAGAACACCTGCAGATTTCGTGATCCTCCCGCCGGTGGTCCTCGACATCCAATCCATTCTCAAAACACATCGAGAATGAAATGATGACCTGAGTGGTAACGGCGTCCCGCCGGAAAGTAGTTGTGCCAGCGTCGGTTGTAGACAGGCACTCTCATCTCTTGAGGATACCTGTGGTAGAGATCCGGCGAGCTACGATAGTACTCCGAACCCCAAAAATTCTGGGGATAGAAGACGTAAGGGTAATGGTAAAAACGCTCCCAATCGCGAATGCTATGAGTACCGCCCCAAACGCGACCAAAAGCTCGCTGCTGGGCATCCGCATTACTCTCAGAAGCTACTAGAAACGCTACAGACACGATCGCAAAGGCGAGCAGTTTACGGCAAATCATCAAAACATCCCTCCAGGGAGTCGCTGATCTAATTCGGGGTCATTCCCGTCCACGGGTAGCGGGATGGACGCGATCCTATACGTGGCATCGGCGACCGATAGGACCCGCGATAAGAGAAAATCCGGCAAGATTCACAAAACAGGAAAAGCCGGATTATTAGGCAGCCGCGACAGCTACTTCGAATTCCTGGAAAATGGCGCCCCTCTCAGCTCTCACGCCAGCTCATTTTCCCTTCCACAATTTCCCGCTCCCACTCGTCCATCAGCGGCCAATCTACGGCGCATGTACCAAAATCAGCCATATGCGCATATTTTTCCAACCGGGCTATCGTGTCATCCAGCAGTGCATCGTCCTTGCGGAAAATCGGCCCGTGGCTCGGCAACAACCACTGTACGTCACTCTCACGAATTCGACGTAACGAAGCGATAAATGCGACTAAATCACTACCGTGATGCGCATCAATTGCGCCAACACAGCCATCCCGGTAGATGTTATCTCCGCTAAACAGGAGGTCACCCATACGATAAGAAAGCTGGCTGTCGGTGTGACCGGGCGTGAGCCATACGTCGATCTTGCAATCGCCCACTGAAAGCTGCTGGCCCTCGTCAACCAAATGTTCTACTTCAACAGGAGGCATTTCTAAATGAATGCCCTGGGCTTCGATTTCAGCGAACGTCTGTAACTTGTCTCCCCTGGCAAGTACTGAAGCAGTACGCGCGTGCGCTGTTACTGTCGTCTTCAACAGCTGCTTTGCTCTCGCCAGTCCCTGGATGTGATCTACATCTGCATGTGTCGCCACCAAAGTCTTGCAACGAGACAACGGGAAATCCAACTGCCGTATTAACTCAATAATCTCATCAACTGCTTCCTCGTATCCAATGTCGATGAGCATCCATTCCTGCTGATCAAACAGCAAATAGACATTACAGCCCAGCACATGCCCTGCTTGCATATTGATCTCAATGACATTTGGAAACACAAGCTTCCGTTCAATCATCATGCACCATCTGCAATGAAGAACACAAACACCAGTCGGCTAGTCAGTTTACCGCTGCAGGAAATAGTCTGCGTCGGATTGTAGAAAGGCTACTTGCTTCGATCAAGCGTAACCAAAACACATCTCGTGATCTCATGCGCGACAGCAGACGTCGGGAACCTCTGGCATCCCGCTAATCTCCACTGTCTAAAGCAACAATAGACTCCAAACCTTCCCGAAACGAAGGATATTCGAGGCGAATCTGCAAAACATCTAACATCTTTCGATTTGTCACGCGTTTGTCTGACAGGGCTCGTGCCGACACCGCGGCACCTTGCTGAGGAGTCTCAAAATCTGGCAAATCCGTTTCCAGAAGTTGGGCCAAATAGGAGAAATAATCTCTCCGTAGAACAGGGCATCCGTCCCCCACCAGAATCAAATCCGGGGGAACCGCATTCGCTTCTGCGAGCAAGATCGACTTTACAGCATCATCGCGATGGATAAGGTTCAAATAGCCACATTCTGGACTTACAATTGGCCGCCCGGCCTTGATATCCGCAATCCGTGGTACCCGTCCCGGTCCGTAAATGCCACACATCCGCAAGATGACGCTGCGCCTGCCTAGGACATGGTTTCGCAGGCGACGTTCCGCCTCAAGGCAAGCTGCTCCACCCGCGCGTACCGGTAGGCACGGGGAATTTTCGTCAATCCAGGACCCATCATTTTGTCCGTAAACTCCCGTAGAACTGACATAAATCAAACGCGCGGTCTTCGTTGACAACGCATCCAAGAGGTGCGTCAGGCCTTCAACGTACACGGTGTTGATTGACAATCCGGCACGGCGGTCATACCCCACCGCACAGA
>JAKVBZ010000214.1 GCA_022448645.1 Pirellulaceae bacterium | reverse complement strand
CAGAAGTGCTGTTTTCCACAACGATATTCCCATCCGCTCCCGCAGTCACGGACAGGGCAATCGTCTCGTTCGGGTCGTCCGACGTGATCGTTACCACTTCACCAACGGCCTCGGCGCTGTAACCGGCAAGTTGGTTCAGCTGGGAGGCAAGCGAATTTGCCAGCTTTCCGAGGTCATCGCCCTTCGACACCTTATAGGAACTTTCCTGGCTATTAGACGTTTTGACCGACAGCTCCTGATCAAGGCTGAATTCCCGTGGGAAGAAGGTGAACGAGTAGGGATAGTTTTCAATTCTGGGATCAAATCCATCATTTTTGCATTCTTCCCTGTTTTGATCACGGCAACCCGGTCGGTGATGCTTCGCATCGTCATCGCGAAAATAAGCTGGTGCCTGCCTGTTCGTGTTGCCAAACGTGACCGTGCTTTCCGATGAATCGTCAACAACTACCCGGACCACCCCATCGATTTCCGGAAGATTGTTTTCTCCGGGATAGAGCAACGGATTTTCCAAGGGGAACGACTCGTCCAACGGTAGACCGCCATCAATATCGAGGGGTCCGCGAATCTGCTGGGTCCGCTCGTCAAGACCCGGGAAGACCAACGCATCACTTCCATCGACCACCTCATCGGCGTGTGCCTCGATGGTGACAGGCTGGGGCTCATGCCAATTAATCGAGTCGAACCGCAACGTCTGTTTTTCGGTTCCGCAAACTGATGGTTCGGCCGCGGTGCACACCTCCACCTGGTAAGCCGTGCGGGTGCCTTTGTCTGAGTCGAACGCCCGTTCGGAATCATAGGTCCGCGACTCTTTCGGTTCGACCGACAGGGTCACGTCCGCGGTTGGTTTTTTCGTCAAGAAGACATGATATTCGGTGGAATTCTTGTAGTGATCTGTGGCGACGTAGTCTGGGTCTTCAAACGCCAGCAAACTGGTGTCGTCTAGTGTTTCTGCAACTTTCCCATCGCTTCTTGGCTCCCATTCTGTGAGCTTCACTTTGCCGGTCTCACTGTTGTAAGACTCAATTTCGCCAACCTGGCCCTTGCCAGTACCTTCTATGACCCGGACTTTCTTCTCCGCAAGGTCAATGGCGCTGCCGGTTTCATGTCGCTGCAGTTCGACGAGTAAATCATAACGTGCGCCACGCGGAACAAAGCCATACGACGGGTCCTTAACCTCCAGGTAATACTGACCAACAGTCTCATAATCCTTAGTAAAGGAGCGCGAGAAAGGACCGAGATCATTCTTAATTTCAGTGAGGCCAGTGAGGCCAGTGAGGCTGAGTCCTCTCCATTCCGATTCCAGTGTAAAGGCGCTCTTTACGCTGAAACTGTCAAGCTGGACATTGACTCCCCAAATCGTATTTCCTGGCCCCTCCGTTGAGGAAGCGTCGGACGGAGTTGTTAATTTCAAGAGGATGGAATCCTTTCCGACGGGGACTTCTGCCCGAACGTTCACTCCCAATCCTGAAATCGTTTCAACCGTGCTATCCCAGTTGATGTTCTCGCCAAACGCCTTCGCCAGCTTATTCGCATTGGCTGCCACCGGAACAACAATGGTGTAGTCCTTGTCATTGAATGACAACGTCCATCGTTGTCCAAAATCCATCCCTCCGTTTTCGTCCTGCAGTGTTACGTTGACAGACTCGTAATGCTGTACTATGCCATTTGAATCCTTATGAATAGAACAGTCATCAGCCCAATCCTCATCCTCGCACGCGCTGGGGCTAGCCGTTGATGGCGTGGGACTTGTGTACTCTATCGGCGAAGCGTGCTGCTTGGTGTCTGTCGGCAGTCCGTTTCTGAACACATCGTCGCCAGTGGTGGATAGTTGATCTTGGTTGTCATTACTGGGAGCAGCCGGGAAGGTGGCCTGAATCGTGAATGGCCGCTGTTGGATCAAGAGGTCGTCATGGTCTGCACTTGTGAAAACGATGCGTTGCGGGCTACTGAGAGCACTACTGCCTTTGAGGGTCAAAACGTCTTCAGTCACGGAATCAACCTGTTCACTGTGCTCCGTGCCTTTATCGTTGATTGTGATGTATTGGTTCTTTAAGAAGCCTTCGGAAAGCCAATCTCCTTCATCATCACCGCGTGTCAGTGTCACCGACCCGTCGTTATCAGTACCGATATCCACATGGTTGGGTGTGTACTTGTAGCTGCCTCCTGGCGTCCCAGTACTGGTCACATTTCCGTCGCCTGGGGTCGGATCTGCCGTTGGTACGTCGCAATCCTCGGGAAGGTTAAAAGTGACAGTTCTATCGGTGACATTGCTGATCTCGTATTTTTCTTGCCCCAGCGTGAGGGCCCAAGCGTCGTGGTCAATCGGTCCGCCATCCAGGGAGGAGGCAGTGCCCTTCAGGTGTTTTCCGTCCGCTAGACGCTCTACCAGAACGACACTGTGGCCCAAACCGGAGATATCGAAACTGGCGCCACTCAGGTCCGTCATCTCCGGGAACTGCTTACCACTATCTAGAACGAGGTGCCACTTTGCACCAACGAATTTATTATCTGTCGGTGCTGCAACACTACCGTTCAGCGTAAGCTGCTTAGAATTCGCCTGGTTATCAACATCCGTGACCGTGTATTGATTCTCGAAGAAGTTGTCTTCGTCAGTGTTGAGGAAGAGCGTGGCTCCTGTCAGGTCACCCATATAGGCTTCAGCGAGTTCGACGTGCGTCGGATCAATATACCCTAAATCCTGGGGCGGATTATGCGGTACACCGAGACTCAACGTCTTGTTATCCGCGGTAGTCGGTGTAACCCAGATTGCTACTTCCGGATTGTAGCGCACACCGGTAATCGAAAGTTGTTGGCCTATCGCAAAATTGTCATAGTCCCAACTTCCCGTTCCGCCATCTCGAATGAGCTCACCGTTTCCGCCGGTAGTTTTGAAGGTGAGCACTTCTGTTGGGGCGGGACCAGGACCATCAAAACCAGATTTATATTCAGAAATGTCAATCGTGATCGTTTTAGACGCAGGGGTGGCCTGAAAGCCGGCATCTATTAACGCGTCTGCCAAAGTTGTGGCCGCAACAGATGGTGACTTATCTGAGGAGGCTGAAAGAATTATTGAAGTCGCGGACGATGGCGTCACATCAAGTTTCCACGGCGCTCGTCCGTCGTTTAGGTCTGGGAGATCCAGTGATACCGAAGTGTCCCACTCGTGTTCCGCATCGGAACCATCGTCCTTTACGACTTTATATTCACGTACGGGGTCGAACAACTGACGCTTGAGATTTGTACGGAATCCCCCTGCTAAACTAATCGTGAGCTTCTGACCATTGGCCTGGAATGTGTACGGCTGGCCATTCTTATTTGCCTCATACGAGTCTGCAAAGGCAGACGCCGCCGACCAGTTTGGCGTATTTTGTGTGACTTGTAGATAGTTCTCGACCTTATCCAATTCAAGGGTCCAGCGAGACCACTTGTCAGCTTTGCCTTTCAAATCGTAGACAACCTCTGTGTAGAATGGGCCGGTAACTTCCGAACTTTCCACCGATTTGTAGATCTCTGGCTCCAGCATCGCCTTGGTGACAGAAAAACAGTAGACATCCCGTGTATTGTCTCCCTCTCCCAACACCGACAGGTGCGGTAGAATCGGATTTCGATACTGCAAACGATCGTCTACCTGTGTTGTCCAATTTTTGCCGTCGACCGAGCTGCTATCACAGCCTGCGTTGTTACTGAGATTTTGCGCAGAAGAGCTGAGATTTTCCGCAGAAGAATCTACACCGTTATTCCCGTTCTCGTCTTCCAATATCGCCTGTGGCGTGAAGAAAAATTCGGCCACGGGGTGGCCTTTCACCGAGAAGTGTAGGTCATACGTGACACCGTTGGGAATGCCGCCGGGCGAAGAATTGCGGTCGGCCACCGCACTCTCCATCGAATTCGAAACTTTGACCAGATACTTGCCCAATTCCACCTTGGCGTCTAACCAACCATCGTAGACGCTCGTTCCCGGTCCAACATCTTTGTCGGGGCCCGATGTCTCTACAAGTTGCAGCGTTCCAGCAAGCTCGGGACGGTACAATTCGATTTCCGCACTCCAGAGCGGATCCTTGTCAGCATCATAACCATTGTCGATATCCAGTACG
>JAKVBZ010000213.1 GCA_022448645.1 Pirellulaceae bacterium | reverse complement strand
CCCGACGAACCAGTTCATAGGGGAGCTTTCCGCCCAGTATGTGAGTAGCGTGGTGACGTAATTGATCCGCGTTTCAGCAAACACGTCTTGCATACGGTTCACGTCCCATCGACGACTATCTTCCATTGCTTGGAGAAAGCCCCACCCCGCAACACCCAACATGAGCGACGTGGATACACCTGCGGCGATCCACCCTGCGACACTCTTTGTGCCACGACTGGCTGCGATCAGCAACAGAATAGCGAAGACGGCACCCAGCAACTGTCCACGAGATTCCGATCGGTAAATTAGCAACAATGCCGTAATCGCGATGGGCCATCTCAATTGTTGCCAAATTCGGTACACTCCACGGAAGTTCATGAGCATTACAATGATGAGCACTTGCCCCGCCATGTCAGCAATCGCCAATGGTGCCAATCGAGTTTCGGTTTCGCCGACGCGATTGACAACTTTGGCTTCGATCGTTCGACCAAACGCATGGAGCTGTGTGCCGGCAAAAATCAGCAACATCACAATCGAACAAAACAGCAACGTCGTAATAAGTGCATCGTGTACGTCATTCTCTTTCTGAATGACTAACGGCAGCAGCATCACGAACGTGACCATATATGGCAAATGGAATCGAAAAAGAAAGAACGATAATTGTCGATCCAGCGCCCAAAGACAGCTAATGCCAGCAAATAGATAGAGTGCGATAAACCAGCAATAGGAAGAGGTTAAGGGGTTGAGTGGGTTTTGTCCTCGCATGACGACGATGAGCAACGCCACCAACGTCAGCACACCAAACCCAAGGTTGATGAACGAAGCGTTGGATCCGAAGAACGCTGAGTTTGATTGGGCCCATTGCTCAAAACAATAAACCCCAAATGCCAGCCCGATGATGGCATTCGGGCGCGCGAGAATTGTCACTGCGAACGCGGTGAAAACCAGCAACACAACGACAAACGCCACGTGAACACCTCAGTCAGCTAGCTAAAGTTAACTTAACCGTCGTAAGTTCAATTGTACCATAGAGGTTTTTTTTCGTCTGACGAAATGCACCAACTGTGAATACGTTTCGTACACGATAACGGTTATGTTTATCGTGACAATTTTTCCGTTTGCCGACAGTGAACAGTTGACTCTGAACGCGCAATCGGGCTGGAAGCGACAATTCGCTGGGCGTCTTTTCGGATCCGCAGATACCGATGCATGACAATTGGCCGATAAATGAAGTCGCCACCGGTACTTCGTGGGATCAATAGCTCTCGTGTGCGGAATCTCAGGTCTCTTCACGTCTCAACCGCGTCGCGGTCTCATGACACCGCTCCATCAGATGATGGAGTTGGCCCGTCATCGTGGACCCGATGGAGAGGGTGCGGTTGTAGGGGATCTAGAGGCTGTGACGTCTGAGGACGCTCGAGGGAACTGGGCCTTGGGACATGTCCGATTGGCAATTCTCGACCTATCCAAGGCCGGTTTGCAGCCGATGGGTTCCGTTGATGGACGAGTGTGGATTGCTTTCAACGGTGAGGTCTACAACTACGTGGAGTTGGCCGCAGAGCTCACCCGTCTAGGGCACTCTTTCCGTACGGGCACCGACACGGAAGTCATTCTCGCCGCATACCGACAGTGGGGGACGGCATGCGTGAAGCGATTTCGCGGCATGTTCGCCTGGTTGTTGGTCGATCTTGATCGCGCGACAGTTTGGGCTGCTCGTGACCGTTTGGGGATCAAACCGCTTTACTTTTGGAATCACGATGATTTAACAGTTGTCGTTTCCGAACTCAAACAACTCTATGCGTTGCCCGAGTTTGTACCGCAACTTAATCGACAGTTGGTGTGCGATTATCTCTGTGAAGGCTTGCTTGGACACGAGATTTTTCAAACATTTTTTGAGCATGTCGTTCCACTCGGTCCGGGGCACTCGATCCAGTGGCCTTTGGGGCAGCCGGCGGATCTCACGCAACAGCATTCGTATTGGGAACCAGCACGACAAACGGTGTCGACGACATGGGATCAGGCGGTAGCCAGAACCGAGGATGTTTTCTGCGATGCGGTGAAACTGCGTTTGCGGTCTGATGTGGCGGTTGGCACTTGTTTGTCCGGCGGTATCGATTCGTCGAGCATCGTTGGAGTGGCCGCGCGTGACTTTGATGTCCACATGAAGACGTTCTCAGTTTGTCACAACGATCCGCGCATTAGCGAGGAACATTATATCGATGAAGTCGTCGACTATTGTGGAGCTGATTCGATTAAGCTTCGACTGAAGCCTGAGGACGCACTTCGTGATCTAGACGATTTCCTCTACATGCAAGATGAGCCCGTGTATTCACTCAGTCAATATGGTGAGTATGCGGTGATGCGATTGGCCCGCCAACATGACGTGGTTGTCCTGTTGAACGGTCAAGGTGGGGATGAGTCTCTCTGTGGTTACCGAAAGTTTGTCTACTTCTATTTACAGCAACTATTGCGTGAACATCATTACAGTCGTGCGTTCGCTCATGTACTGAATACACTACGCTACGGCGATCGTCAGCTTTTCCAATTTTGGCAAGGGGTTCGCTATATTCCCGGATGGATGAAGCGGCGATACGATCCAATGGCGGAAATTTTGCGTCCCGAATGGCAGGCCTTACGGCGCAGTGCCTGGCGAGATCGCATGTCTGGCTTGAGTAATCTCCACGAACATCAATGGGCTGATTTGCGACATTGGAGTCTGCCAGTCCTACTACGTTACCAGGACCGTAACAGCATGGCCCATGGTGTGGAAGCTCGTGTACCAATGGTCGATCATGAATTCGTTGAGTCGGCTTTAACTATGCCTGAGGCGTTCTTTTTTCACCAAGGGATGACGAAGCGTCTATTGGTCGAGGGTTTGGAGAATCGGATACCACATACATTGCGCACTCGACGCACGAAGCTTGGATTCGATACACCACAAGCGGCCTGGATGCGAGGCGACCTCGGGGTTGAGTTGGAGCACCGTGTTCAATGTTGTGACCGACTGGATACGTTGATTGATCGTCGAGCCGCCAGTCAAGCGTTTCAACGGTATCGGCAAGGAGACAAAACGATCCCTCATTTTGCTCTGTTTCGGATAGCTTGTCTGGCCATCTGGTTAGAAAGATTTCAAGTCGAGGTGGGCGCGAACTAGATCATGACAAATGCATCTCAACAGTTGAAGATTGTGCACATGACGTCAGTTCACCGGCCGTTTGATGTGAGAATCTTTGCCAAGGAATGCAGCTCTTTGGCGGAGCATGGATATGACGTCGTACTGATTGCAGTTCATGATCACGACGAATTGTGTGATGGCGTTCAGATTAAGAGTATTCCCCGTCCCAGAAGTCAATGGTCGCGGATGATATTCACGGCCTGGCGGGTCGTCCTTGAGGCGTTACGACAAGACGCCGATATCTACCACTGCCATGATCCCGAACTGTTGCCGTGGACCTGTCTGATGCGATTGTTGGGCCGGACGGTCGTTTACGACATGCACGAGAACGTTCCCAAGGACATTTTGGATAAGACTTGGTTGCCGCAGTGGTCGAAACCAACTGTCTCGCGGCTGGTGCGCTTAGCGGAGCGGATTTTTATGTGGCGATTGCCGGTTGTGTTTGCTGAGTCGTCGTATCGGGACGATTACAAATGGGTGCGACGATCGATCGTTGTGCTGAATCTACCACGCCTCGATCGCTTGCCAACGCCCAGCCGCTCTCGACTGCAGCCGCCACGTATGGCGTATATCGGTGGTGTTGCGACGGATCGAGGTAGCGTCGTCACGGTCCGTGCGTTGGAGTTGCTTCAACGGCAAGATTGTGATGTGGTATTTCGATGTGTCGGTCCTATGTGGCCACCGGATCACCAACAGGAATTAGAGCAACTTGCCGTGGATGTGCCTTCGGATCGGCTTGAGTTCTTTGGGTATCGTCCTTCGTCGGAAGGTTGGAATCTGATTCGAGATTGCCAGATCGGCTTGGCGGTCTTGGCTGCGAGACCAAATCTAATGGAGTCGTTTCCGACCAAGTTATTTGAGTACATGGCTTTGGAAATGCCGGTCATTGCCTCGGATTTTCCCCTTTACCGAGAGGTGGTGGAAACGTCTGGGTGCGGTATTTGTGTCGAT
>JAKVBZ010000212.1 GCA_022448645.1 Pirellulaceae bacterium | reverse complement strand
GCTATGAATATAGAAACATCCCGGTCAGTATCCACCGTCCTGTGCTGTGCAACCCTGCTGATGATCACCAAAGTTAGTGAGGCCGAAGACTGGCCAGGTTGGCGTGGCCCAGAAGGCAACAACCATGCTCCCTCTGATACAGATATTCCTCTGCGTTGGAATATAGAGTCCGAAACCAACATCATCTGGAGAACAGCCATTCCGGGACGTGGTCACTCATCGCCAGTTGTAGTCAAAGATTCAATTTTTCTCACCACAGCAGAGACAGATAAACAAACCCAATCACTTCTAAAATTCGACCGTGAAAGCGGCCGAATGCTGGACCAATGGGTACTGCATCGAGACACATTGCCACGGCGAATCCACCCCAACAACTCCTACGCCTCACCGACACCTGTTTTTGATGGAGAAAACCTGTTCGTTGCATTCCACACAGATGATGCAATCTGGTTGACAGCAGTGACCCCAAGTGGACAGAAGATCTGGAGCATTCGCGTCTGCGACTTCAAACCAGCTGCTTTCCAGTTTGGTTATGGTGCTAGCCCCTTGATCGAAGACGACCTTGTGATTGTCGCTGCTGAATACGATGGCGATGCAAGTGGAATCTACGCTTTCAGTCGCCGAACAGGAAAACAGGTGTGGATGCGACCGAGACCTGAAAACCTGAATTTTTCATCACCCGTCATCGCAACGATAACCGGTCAAAGACAACTTTTACTCGCGGGTGCCGATACGATTATCTCTTACGATCCTCAGACTGGGCAAACACGCTGGTCAATTGATGCTGGTACCGAAGCCATGTGTGGTACTGTGGCTTGGGATGGTCGACGAGTACTTTTCAGTGGCGGAAATCCTGTCGCTGGCACTTGGTGTGTCAGCGGTGATGGGTCTCAGAAACTGCTTTGGCAGAACCCGGTGATGTGCTATGAACAGTCACTGCTAACCATAAGAAACTATGCCTTCGCGATTGCTGACAATGGCGTAGCCTACTGTTGGCGGACTCGAGATGGGGTCGAAATGTGGAAGAAAAGACTTTTTGCTGGTCGTATCAGTGCTTCACCTCTACTAGTCGACAAGCGTATCTACATCGCGGCTCAGGATGGCACCTTCTATGTTATTTCCGCTATCCCCGACCGTTTCGACTTACTCGCAGAAAACAAGACGGGTGATTCTATCTTCGCCAGCCCGGTAGCAATCGATAATCGGCTCTACATTAGGTATGCCGAAGGACAAGGGCAAGCTCGCAAGGAATATCTGGTAGCAGCTGGCGAGGTCACCGTTGAAGAAAAACGTAGACAACCGTAATCGCCAAAAGTTAACGGACCAAAACGGATCGATGGTGAAGTCCGCCTAAGTGTAGATGATCCCCGTAAATCCTAGACCCAATCTGGCATTAAAAAATCGACTGCAGCACTTCGAATCAACGAGGAGACATGTCTTTCGTGTACTGAGAATTCGAGTTTGTACAGATGAATCGTGTTACCATTTTGATCAGCCTGAGCAGCCCTGTCCCATATCAAAAGCATCCTGTGGAAAGTTTGCCAATTAAGGCTTGATACCTACTTGTTTTAGCACGACTGGAATATCGTATTGGGTACACGGTCAATGACGAAGAGGCCAAAGCAGGAATCAAAACCGCCGCGGTTTAATCCAACTTTTTGAAAATCTTGATAATATAGCTGCCATCAATGCTCAGATTGTTCGCCCTTCTTGTGTTCACAACGCTACAGACCCGGCCTGGGTTTAGTTTTGAAGATAATCCTAAAACAGTCGAAACACTGACAACTCCAATCAGCAAACCAGTGGCTGAAAACAGCGTCGTTGACCCCGTCGACAAGATCGCTGTCGATCTTGATAAGGACGACGCCAAGGATCCGATGCGGCGCATGCAACGGATTGCAACCGAAGACCAAGCAGCATCATGGGGCCATTGGGGTCACCGGCCGAACAAATACATGACTTGGGATCAGCACAGCAATCGACTAATACCTGTTTATACGTTTGGAATCATGTTGGACAAACTTCGGGCCGAAGGGAGTGCGTACGCTGATCCGGACCGTCTCAAGAAAATATACGGCAAAGTACCTAGGGGGACACTCAATCCGTCGGCTCTCTATTTCGACCAAACAGATATCTACCGACTCCAACGGGCTGCCATCGACATCGGATATACAAACATCATTCTGATTGTGTTCGACGGCATGGACTGGCAAACAACCCGCGCCGCAAGTCTTTACAAACAGAACCGATATGAAAGTGGTCGCGGAACCGGCCTCACTTTTCTGGATGACCGGCGAGTGGAGACAGATTATGGCTTGATCTGCACGAGTCCAAAATCAGATATCCTGAAGGTCGACGCCAATACTCAGACGGTGTTGGATTGGACTGGAGAACCCACAGGCGGATACGATGCACGCCGGGGTGGAGAAGCACCTTGGTTGGAACAAAGCAAAAGTAATTACCTACTAGGAGAAGATCGAGAACAACCGCATACGGTGACTGACTCTGCGGCCTCCGCTAGCAGCATGATGTCCGGTTACAAAACCTACAATTCCGCCATCAATGTTCTGGTCGATGGTACCCAAGTCGTTCCACTTGCGCGGTCAATTCAGGCTGAAGATGGATTCAAGGTGGGATTGGTAACAAGTGTGCCTGTCACGCACGCAACGCCGGCTTGCGCCTACGCCAATAACGTGACACGAAAAGACTATCAGGACATTGGCCGTGATCTGATTGGTCTACCTTCATCTGCTCATCGAAACACACCTCTGCAGGGAGTGGATGTTTTGCTGGGCGGAGGATGGGGCGAAAAAAAGGATACAGACACAAGTCAAGGTGATAATTTTTTGCCGGGTAATCCCTATTTGCATGAAGAGGATATCCGGCAGGTTGATATCAAAAACGGAGGCCAATATGTCGTTGCGCAACGTACTCCAGGAAAGTCTGGAAAATCGATTCTCATGTCCGCTGCTATGAAAGCCATCGACAAAGATCAAAGACTTCTCGGATTCTTCGGAACCAAAGGCGGACACTTGCCATTCCAAACGGCAGACGAAAAATACAATCCCACGATCGACAACAAAGAAGCCAAGGAAGAATACACACCTGCCGACATAACGGAAAATCCAACGCTCGCTGAAATGACACGCGCAGCTCTACTGGTTCTTGAACAGGCATTGGATGGCTTCTGGTTGCTTGTCGAGGCTGGGGATGTTGACTGGGCAAATCACGCCAACAATGTCGATAACGCCATCGGCTCCGTGCTCAGCGGAGATGAAGCTTTTCGAGTCGTGATGAACTGGGTCGATGACAACGATGCATGGCCCTATACCGCAGTGATTGTGACTGCTGACCACGGACACTATCTCGTCATTGAAGATGCAGACCGTTTTGTCGAAGCAGGGAAACAGTTGGAAACCCGCCAAGAGCAACAAAAACCTGCGTCAAAAGGCAATGCTCCATGAGCATTAACGCATTCTTCGACGCTATTCCAAGAAATATTCGTTGGCAATCAGTAAGCGGGGATGCATTTTAGCTCCTCAGGGATGAAGTTGAGGATCTTCAAAACATCAAAATGCGTTCCCAAAGTGGAAACGACTGTGATTCGCATGGCACTTTGATTGGCCTGACTACAAGCAAACTATCAGCACACCGATAAGTCAACGCATTGAAACCTGTTCAACTGACGCAGAGAAGGGTATAATCCTAGCGAGTCGTTCACCGGCGTTCGAGTTGCGATCAAGTTGATGGCCAGCCAGGCTATTCGCCACAGCTCATAGCAATCAACCCGACCGCCGGTGTGTGACACCAACACC
>JAKVBZ010000211.1 GCA_022448645.1 Pirellulaceae bacterium | reverse complement strand
AGCTTGCCGACTGTACATTCGGAACGCTCACATCCGCACCTACGGTTGTGGACTAGCCACCGATCGGTCCAGCGCGGGCACTCTCCAACAAACCCAACAGCGCAGGCTTGATTCTTGAACATGGATCGATAAATCTGCGCCCGAAACCAACTAGCTCCAATTGAAGATCACGCCCAGCATCCCCTTTTCACGCTGGAACGCCATTTCATAAGCTTCTGCCATTGCTGCATAAGGAAACCGGTGTGTGATCAACTGGCTGGGCCGCAAACGCCCCGCCGCCATGAGATCAAGTACAAACCGACATTCCCTGTGGCGTGTAAACCGCAACGTTTGGTCGGGGAAACGATCCCCTGCAGCGCCAGAAACAGCGATTAGTGAGATTCCCTTCTGATAAAACCACTTCATATCAAGCGGATTAAATTCAAGTGGCGGCTCACCGCGTCCTGGCAGTGCCACAATAGCGACGCGGCCACCCGGGCGAACCACTTCAACACTGGTTTGATAGGCAGGCCATGGATTGGCTGTTTGAATTACCAGGTCAATGCCCTCACCATCTGACCAACTATCCAATTGCTCTTGCAGGTGCGGATCACTTGAATCAAACACCGCCTCGGCTCCCATTTGGCACGCCATCTCCATCCGAATGGGACTATTACCAAGCCCCACAACACGCGCTCCCAAAGCCGGCCCCAATGCGACTGCTCCCAGTCCGAGCACACCGAGACCAACTACAGCGACACGCTCACCTGGCTCAAAACGCGCTTTGCGGAAGCAGAGTGAACTGAGAGCATACAACCACCCAAACACCGCGTCTTCTGAAGCGACGTTCTCAGGCACTCGGACAATCGCATCGTCTTCGTTTGCGATATATTCCGATTGATGTGGCACATTCCCGACAACACGATCACCTACTCGGAATTGGGATACGGATTCCCCGATGTGACGAACCACTCCGAGATTACTGTCACCAACCCATCGTGGATAATCAGGGGCCCCCGGCACGCGTTCCGCACCTTCATAGTTTCCCCGATCTGTACCGATCTTGAACGCCGTGATCTCAGTCTGGACGTGAATTTGATTTGCCTTAAGAGCGGCAACATCGAGATCACAATCCTCGATCCGCAAATCACGAGGACCTTGGAGCATCGCAATTTTCATTCCATCCCACCTCACCGCGCAACAGCAATTGGTACTCGATCACGCGCACGAAAAACGTGTTCGGGCTCGTACTTCCCGGTAGAATGCTGAGTGTACCAGATTGCTCACGGTACGATTGTCACCCATAAACTTACCCGGCACTTCAGAGAGGCGTCATCGACAAGATGATGCGTTATCCTGTCTCTTGCTACTCCATCATCTCATCCGTCCGGTAGTCGCTTCTTGCAAAAGAAAAAACGCCAGACGATGTCCACTCTGTACCTTGGCCACATCTACAAGCATGTTGATTTTCGCCGCCTTGCATACGCCGCCCAGTGGCGACAAGTAAGGTGCTCGTTACACCGTGCGGCACAAACACCACAAGTCATTTGCAGCGACTCATCGCTTTCTTCTCGGGCTAGTGTTTGCTTGCTGCGTCATTACTGGTTCATGAAGAGGTTCTCGCAATCCACCATCGGCGCCCCAGCAACATCCGCATAGCCCAGGTAACGCTCCGCATAACGATACATTAGATCTGCCCCGCCAGCTGATGACGATACCTGCCAACAAAGCGACTCAACGACGCACTACGGAGAATCACACAATGGCCAATATGCGACCCAATATCATCTTCATTATCACAGACCAGCAGCGTTACGACACGATCGCTGGATTGGGATTTGATTTTGTGCAGACCCCTCACCTGGACCGGTTGATTCAGGAAGGTGTCGCATTTTCCGATTGCCATGTTACGGCCGCATCCTGCGCACCGGCCCGTGCTAGTTTATTCAAAGGCTATTATCCCCACACAACGGGCATCCTCAAGAATGCTGACACGTGGCGTCGATCCTGGATCGAATTACTGAACGAGTCGGGCTACCACTGCACAAATGTAGGCAAGATGCATTCCTGGCCTTTCGAAACACCTCTGGGATTCCACGAACGTTATGTTGTCGAAAACAAAGACCGCTACCTCGAAGGGCGGTACTATTTCGACGAATGGGACAAGGCCTTACGTTTTCGAGGGCTGGTCAAACAACAACGCGAATCGTACCGGAAACGGCCCGATTATCGGGAACGACTAGGCGCATTTGAATGGGAACTACCGGAAGATTCACATCCGGACAACTTCGTCGGAGACATGGCTGTCTGGTGGCTGGACCATTTTCCGCAAAGCGAACCATTGTTCTTACAGATTGGGTTTCCAGGGCCCCACCCACCTTACGACCCGGTGCCGAGATTTGCAGCTGATTACATGAACCGTGCCTTGCCACTGCTTGACGTTGCACCCGAAGAACTGGAACAACAACCTCCTCCATTCAAACAAATGAGGCAGCACAACACCGAAGTAGATCATGACTCAGTCGTCCATCTGCTCGCTCCAACTCATGAACAGCGTCTTCGTCAACGCGCGTATTACCTGGCAAATGTCACCATGATCGATGAGAAAGTCGGGGAAATTATTGATGCACTCGAACGAAACAACTACCTGAAGAACACCGTAATTGTCTTTACCTCAGACCACGGTGATTGCCTGACCGATCACGGCCACAGCCAGAAATGGACAATGTACGACCAGGTCACCCGTGTCCCACTCATTGTCTGGTCGCCATCGAGGTTCGCCGGTGGTCAAGTCGTTGATAGCCTGTGTCAGCAGATGGATCTCGGCCCCACTCTACTTGAACTGGCGGACGTGGCTCCTCCCCCTGCACTGGAAGCGATCAGCTTAATGCCAGCGCTCAGGGACCCGACTCACGCTCTTCGAGACGTCGTATTCGCCGAACAGGCACAAGACGGCATTCTGGAGGGAACTCAGTTCATGACAATGGTCAGGAATAAACAATGGAAACTTGTGCACTTCCTCGATGAACCATATGGCCAATTGTTCGATCTTCAGAATGATCCCGACGAAATCGACAATTTATGGGATCAACAAACAACTCTACCCATACGAGAGAGCATGCTGGCAGTGCTGCGAGAGTGGCGCATTCGCAGTCAACTTCATACAGCTGATTGGTGTCAGGAGTGGCGTTAGTCCACGAGAGACACTCTTTTACTCCGTCACCCAAAATACCCCTCCATTAACATAAGCAGCCCCGATGACGACCTCGCCAGGACAATACGACCTGCTTATCCGTGCCGGCCGTTTGTTTTGTAGCGCAACCAAAAGGGACGGTCCGGGGGAAATTGCCCTGCAAAATGGCCGCATTGTCGCTGTCGATCAACGAGTTGCGGGAAGCGCTTGCCAGACGCTGAGTTTTCCGGACGCGGTGGTTGTACCTGGCATGCTCGACCTCCACGCGCATCCAGCCAATCGCGGTTCGGTGTTTGGTATCGCACCCGATGAACACATGTTGGCTCATGGCGTCACATCCGTTTTATCACAGGGCGACGTGGGAGCGGACCATTGTCGAGAATACCTGGAACATACCATCAACTGCTCTGAAACACGTGTTCTTCTCGCGTTGAATTTGTCTCGTGTTGGCGAAACAAAGACAACCGGCTGTTTCGAGAACTTGCGAGACGCGGACACTGATCGGTGCATCCGCGCAATCAATTCGTATCGCCATGCGATCTGGGGTCTGGCTGTTAATGTAAGCCATGTGGCTTGCGGAACCACAGACCCGCGTGAGGTTCTGGAACGAGGGTTACACGTCGCTACAGCATGTGACATCCCCATTCTGTTTGGCATGCGTCGTGCCAAAGACTGGGCCTTGCAGGAACAGCTCGAATCTCTGCGCCCGGGAGATGTCGTGACTTATTGCTATCGCCGGCAACCGCATTGTATTGTCAGGCAAGGGCGAGTCCTTCCAGAAATTCGAGCGGCACGGGATCGGGGAATTTTGTTTGATCTCGGACACGGCGCCGCTTCCTTTGATTTCGACGTAGCGCAAACTGCGATCGCGAACGGATTTACCCCCGATACCATTTCAACCGACCTGCAGCGACGTCATCTCGACATGTCTCCTCGCCACACACTCCCACGAACGATGGCAAAACTGAGAGCAGCCGGCATGGAGGAATCG
>JAKVBZ010000210.1 GCA_022448645.1 Pirellulaceae bacterium | reverse complement strand
AACTTGCGTCAAAGCATCATCGGGAAGTTTGGGTCGGACTGTATAATTCGGATAAAGCCGGATTTCCGGTCCCAGCACATCCTCGATGATGTCCAGTAGTTGAGGATCAAAAAACAAGCCAAACAGCGCAGGTGTGTGCAGATCCTCGCGAATCGTCTTGAGCCGTGGTGCGCCTTCTTCTACGAGTCGCAACCAGCGGGTTTCAAACGGTTCCGCTTCGTGGAGGTCGTCAATGACACCGTCGTCCAGAAGCTGATTTGCCTGACGGTCAATCCATCCGGAGAGATCACTACGGACTGCGTCGATTACGTCGGCGCGAAAAAAACCGTGCAGGACAACGTACCCATCTTCGGCAAGCTTATTTTTAATCTGTGTGTGGCTGATGGTCATGTAACTCCAGAATATCAAATGCAAAACGCGACTATAACATCCTCTGATTCGACTAACAGTTCAATGTCCTTGCAAACCGGCTACAAAAAAGGTGGCCGATTGCCTGATGGCATTGAATTCCTGTAGGTCCTTCGTTTGGCAACAGGTCGCCTATCTGCGATCATTTACAAGGTGTGCAGCCGTAGCCGCTCGTTTTTCAAACCGGCAGCGATAAAATCGACAGTCTGCTCCGACATTGCATTGTAATAGTCGAAACCATGACCACCGGCCGAAGTTTCCAGGTCACATTCAAACAGAATCCCAATCGAGGCGAGTTTCATGCGAAGGCGATCGGCCGAATTCCACCAGAGATGATCTTCTGGGTCGCAGCAGAAAAACTGGTGTCGTGGCCAATTAAGTGGATGCACATGAAGTGTGGCCGTGTCCTGTCGGGCTTCTTCCTCATCGCCGTACATGAGGGGCAGTGTTTCGTCGGTCCCCTCGGCAAGTCGCTGGTGATAATCGATCGCCGGGGAAATCGCAGCCACCACAGGAAATAGAGCCGGATGTTTGTAGGAAAGCCGCAGCGCGCCTTGCCCCCCCATGCTAGTTCCCAGCAAAGCAATCTGCGGTGGTTGGCAGTGCCAGCGGGTGGCAATGTACGGCACCACCTGGTCCAGCACGTAGTGTTCGGCGGTTATCGAGGCGTCAAATTCCTGGCAGATACGGTCGGTCCACCAGCTCCTCTGGGTAACCGGACATATAACCCGCAGGCCATGCCGATCGAATTGCCGACCAAATTCCGGTTGACCACTCAACTCCTGCAGGTGCAAACCGTGCAGGTAGATCACCACATCGGGATGCTCGGATGGGTCTGACGGCTCAAATAGGTGACACGTTTGCCCGGCGATTGTAACCGTCGACCAGTTGTTTTGCGTTCTGGACATGTGTTTCATCCTCGCGGTCGTCTCGCGCGACGGTCAGGCCGGGATTTGCCAAAATTTGTCGAAGATCCTGCACAGCAGTAGAAAATACGTTCGTGCCACCAAGCAAATTGCTACAGCATAAGGATACTCTAGTGGCGCAAGATGGCAACTCGTAGAATGGTTTGCAGACGGTTCTCGACCTGCCACAATTGCGGGTTGCAGAAATTGCGACGCGTGTTGCAAATCAGCGAAACGATTGTCGATCCGATGAAGTCGTTGCACTCATTGTCAGGCACATACTCCCAGCAAACCATCGCGACTCATTGATCACAACACCAAACGCGACTCATGGCAATCCGCATCCTGCATATCATTCCAACGCTCGATCAAGCGGGTGCGGAAAAGCAACTCTGTTTGTTGGCTGCAGGTCTTCCTCGGGACGAATTTGAGGTCCATGTTACGGCATTAACTCGTGGTGGTCCGCGGCTAGCCGAATTGCAGGCAAATCAACTTCCGGCCACGGTTATTGGTAAGCGCTGGAAAATAGACCCACTCGCTTTGTCACGGTTGGCGAGGCACATTCGCCGTTTGCAACCCGAGTTAATTCATACCTGGTTGTTTGCCGCCTCTGCTTACGGGCGAATTGCTGCTAGATATGCAGATGTGCGGCGGGTGATTGTAGGAGAACGTTGTGTCGATCGCTGGAAACCTGGTTGGGCATGGGCTCTGGATCGTAAATTGGCAGTCAGAACCGACCAGTTTGTAACCAATAGCCCGGCAGTTAGAGATCATTGTGCAAAGTTCGGATTGCCTGCCGAAAAGTTTACGATCATTGCCAATGGCGCTGCTCCAGTTTCCAAGAACAGCGTCAGCCGCAGTCAGTTCCTCGAGGAATTTAAATTGCCTGAAGATGCGCGCCTGGTCGGAGTGGTCGGACGTCTCTGGCCCCAAAAAAGAGTGACGGACTTAATTTGGGCTGCCGATCTTCTTCGGGTCTTGCACGACAACATGCGAGTTTTGGTGATTGGCGATGGGCCGCAACGACCCCAACTGGAACGGTTTGCCCGCCTTGCTAGCGACCTGGATCACATCCGCTTCTTGGGACAACGCAACGATGTGGGCCGCATTTTGCCCCACCTGGACGTGCTTTGGCAGGGTAGTGCCTACGAAGGCCAGCCCAATGCGGTTATGGAAGCCATGGCCGCTGGTGTCCCGGTCGTTGCAAGCGATATTCCGGGGCATCGTGAATTGGTGGTTCCAGGAGAAACCGGTTACCTTGTTCCCGTTGCAGCCCGGGCAGCCCGAGTCCGCTGCACGGATCAAATCTTCAGTGATGCCGACCTTGCCCAACGGATGGGGCGTGCAGGCCAGGAACGTATGCTGCGAGAATTTACCGTTGAGAGAATGATCGACCGGTATGTGGACCTCTACCGGTCCGTGCTGGATGGAGGTTAGGCACCGGGCAGAATAAATTTTCACCGGCCGGTCTGGTCTTTTGTTGATACCCGTCGGGACGGTAAAATTACGGCGGCCCGTAAAGCGTGTTCGTTTGCGGGTTTAACGGCTACAAAAAGGAGCAACAAGGTGATGAAAGACGTTTTGGCAGTCGTATTGGCCGGAGGAAAGGGTTCGCGACTTGAGCCACTCACACGCGATCGGGCCAAGCCGGCGGTTCCGTTTGGGGGTGCCTACCGAATCATCGATTTCACCCTCTCGAATTGTCTTAATAGTGGCATCCGTCGCATGCTGGTGCTCACGCAATACAAGGCGATGAGCCTTGATCGACACATCACCCTCGGTTGGCATGGCTACTTTTGCCGAGAGTTGGGCGAGTTTATCGATCTCGTGCCACCCCAACAGAGAGTCGATGAGCAGTGGTATCAGGGAACCGCGGACGCCGTCTACCAGAACATTTACACGCTCGAAAAAGAGCGTCCTCAATACGTGGTTATTCTTGCCGGCGATCACATTTACAAAATGGATTACGGAAAACTGGTCGCTTTTCACGAAAAGAATGGGGCAGATTTGAGTATTGCTGCCCTCCGCGTTGATGTTTCCACTGCCCGGCAATTTGGGGTGATGCAGGTGGATTCAAACAATCACGTTGTTGGCTTCGAGGAAAAACCTTCGGAACCGAAGACGCTTCCCGACGATCCAGAGCATTGCCTGGCTTCCATGGGCATCTATGTGTTCAATGCGGCGTTTTTATTTGACGAGTTGTGCCGTGATGCCACATTGCCCAACAGCGCGCACGACTTTGGCCGGAACATTATCCCTTCGATCATCAATAGCCGCCGCGTATTTGCTTTTCCCTTCCGGGATGAGAATCGAAGTGACGATGCCTACTGGCGGGATGTGGGAACTATCGATGCCTACTATGAAGCGAATCTTGAATTGACCGGGGTTGCTCCGCAGTTGAATATGTATGACCACCGATGGCCAGTTCGCACCTATCAGCCGAATTTGCCGCCACCTAAGTTCGTCTTCAATTCCAGTGATCGACGTGGCGAAGCCATCGACAGTATTGTGTCGGCTGGTGTGATCATTTCCGGTGGTAAGGTGCTGCGGAGCGTGATCGGACCCCAAACACGCGTCAACAGCTATGCCGAAATTGAAGATTCGATCATTTTTGCCGACGTCAACATCGGCCGCGGCGCGAAGATACGGCGAGCAATTATTGACAAAGGTGTCGATATTCCTGCGGGCATGCACATAGGTTACGACGAGGATGCAGACCGCCGAAACGGTTGCACCATTAGCGAAAGTGGCGTGAGGGTCATTGCGAAAGGTGACGGGCGGGAATCGTTTGGTGCCGCTCATACGGAAGCAGCTGTTCCGGCCTCCTCCCCGTAATTGCCAGTCGTGGTAGTTTGGATCGGGGTTCACTCTATGGTGGGCTCATC
>JAKVBZ010000021.1 GCA_022448645.1 Pirellulaceae bacterium | reverse complement strand
TACGATCCGTGGATGGCGGGAGTGGTATTGCCGAGTCTCGTGGTCTTTGGCTTGATGGCCATCCCCTTTTTGGATTTTAACAAAAAGGGAAGCGGATATTACACGATTAACGAGCGCAAGTTTGCTTACCTGACTTATCAGTTTGGGTTCTTGGTGCTATGGGTCACTTTGATTGTTTTGGGGACATTTTTACGAGGGCCCAACTGGAACTTTTTTGGGCCTTACGAGATTTGGGATGCGCACAAAGTGGAGGCGTTGAACAATATTGATTTGTCGGAATACTTTTGGGTCATTACGCTGGATCGTCCTTTGCCTAAAGCGCCCGAAGGCGCAGCGACCGGGCAAGTGGTATGGACGATCTTTCTGCGTGAGTTGCCGGGAATTATCTGTGTCGCAGGTTATTTCCTGTTGATGCCTCCGTTGATGGCGGCTTTTATCTTTCGCAAGTTTTTCGTTCGCATGGGGTTCATGCGTTTTATGGTGATGTCGAATTTGCTTCTGTTTATGCTCGCTTTGCCGATCAAGATGGTTCTCCGCTGGATGGTGAACTTGAAGTATTTGATTCACATCGATGAGTATTTTTTGAATTTTTAACAAGTGTTTACCGGGCGTGGTTGTCGTTAGAGTTGGTTTTTCGGGATCGACATGATTCGCTCGGCAAAATGCCAGGTTTGGTGAGGGTGTGAAAGCTGGTCACGCATTAGTCTTTCGGATCCTATGAATGAGTTTGAATTTGCCGGAGAGAGTCCAGCATGCCAGCAACTGAAGATACGCTGCGAAATCAGCGCCTGATGCACGCCATTTTTGGTGCAAGCAGCATGATCCTGCTGTTCGCCACCATATGGATGTTTGCCGCTGACCATTCGCGTGAGTGGAAGGGGTACCAGCGTAAGGGGCGTCAGGTGGGACGCCAGTTGATGGATTGGGAGGCGTTTCAGTTTCAAACCGATGGGGTTGTCAAGCGGGTAAATGAGTTCGAAGAGCATCTGGCAGCGGTTCGATTGCAGTCCATCGACAATGAGCTTTTCCATTCATTTAGGCAGCAAGTCGACGACTATACAAAAAAATCCAATGCTGCTTTGCGTCAGATCGATGTGGCAGATGCTGAAGGGTACGATTTTGCGGAAATCGATCAGCTGTTTGCAAGCATGCAGGAGTCAATCGCGGCGGGTGACGATGAAAAAATACCTGCACTGCGCGATGATTTTGTCGGTGCGTTGCAGCAGGTAGTGGATTTGGCGAAAGCCAAAGAGAAGGAATTCTTGCGGCAGCGCAAATTTGTCAATGCCGATTATGATGCGGCAAAAGCGTCTGTCGGGATCGGGGTCCGCGACGACTTGGGTGCAGCCAAGATGCAGGAATTACAGGAAGCCGTTAATGAGCAGCTGGCACGTGTTCAAGAAAAGACCTTCGTTTATGAAGAGTCCAATGCGTACCGTCTTGGTATCCAGGGCATATTGGGCCAGATCGTGTCGGACGAGGCATTAACGGAAAGAGATTTGGAGTCCAGTCAGGCCGACTTGGTCCGTCTGCAGGCCTCATTCGAAGAATCTGCCGTGAATTTCTTTCAGGAGTCGTTTCCTTTTCTCGGGAAACGTTGGTTGGAATTGCCGATTCTGGATGCGTTCAACTCGCCGTTGGAGATCGACAACCACCACTATCCTCTGTTGACTGTAGATTACAACTTCAAGGGAGTGGCTCGTTATGATCGTTGCACCACGTGCCACCAGGCGATCGATAAAGCGTCTGTTGAGGATCCGCTAAAGCCGGCCTTTTTGGGAGAGCGTGTGCTTACGTTCGAGTTGCTGACCCCCGATCAACCGCCAGCAGCGGATGAAGGAGAGGAGCAGCCGGTGGCGCCGGCAGAACTACTGCGTCGTGCGTATGGCTTGCGGATCGCAGAACGTGGACTGGTTGATCGTGACGACGTCACGATCAGTTTTGTGCGATCGAGCTCGCTGGGTGCGCAAGCCAGCGTCGCCGAAAATACCGAAGATGGAATCGCAACGGGTTTGGAGTTGCGTCAAGCGGTCGCTCGTAATGCCACATTAGAGGATCGTCTCGCTGGTGGTTTGAAAGTGGGTGATGTTGTTTTAGCCGTAAATGGCAACAAGGTGCTCGACCAACAGCAATTGCATCGGTTCCTGCTGGACACGGCCGAATGGGGGCAACCCGTTGAGTTGACAGTTCGTCGAGGCTTGCCGCAGCCGTACGCCAGCCATCCGCGCATTGATCTATTCGTAGGGCCCAACAGTCCTCATCCGATCGAGAAGTTTGGCTGCACAGCCTGCCATGAAGGGCAGGGGAGTGCGACGGCGTTTAAATGGGCCTCCCACGCACCGAATGATTTAGCTCAGCGAGAACAATGGAGTAAAGAGCATGGTTGGTTCAACAACCATCATTGGATCTTTCCCATGTATCCTCAGCGATTTGCCGAAGCCTCGTGTCTTCGTTGTCACCATGAGGTGGCAGATCTGGATACCAGCGAACGCTTCCCAGAACCGCCCGCTCCGAAAGTCTCGGCCGGTGGCCAGCTGATTAGCAAATACGGGTGTTTTGGTTGTCATGAAGTCAACGGGTTCAATGGGCCTGACACTCGTGTGGGGCCTGACTTGCGATTAGAGCCTAATTTCTATGCAGCAGCTCTCCAGGTCAAACATTTGGCGGCGCATCGGCGAGATGAAGTCGACGAGCTTCGTTCGCAGGGAGAAGCCGGGGATACTGCAGATGGGCGGTTGCATGATTTGGCAGAGATTGTTGATTTAGCGAGTCGCGTCGGTGCCGATTGGGAACACGAACTCGGAGCCCGGCACCAGCTGGTCGAGCTGCTCACCATGGACGCCGACCGCCCGGCCGATGATGCACTTGGTTCTGATTTTGGAGCCGCGGGTCCTAACTTGGCGCGGGCGCTAAAGGATGTCGATACTCCTGGTGTGTTGCGCAAAGTCGGTCCCAGCCTGCGATTTGTCGGCCACAAGCTCGACCCGACGTTCATGTATGATTGGATTCTCGAGCCAAAGAAATTTCGGCCCTCCAGTAAAATGCCGCAGTTCTTTGGGTTGCATAGCCATTTGCAAACGCCCGATCAAACGGGTGACTTAGCCAAGGCACAGCGGTTTGAGCCGATCGAGATTCACGGCATTGTGGCATATCTTATGGACCGTACGCAGACGTACGAATATGCCGAGGGACGGGATGTTGCGACCGAGTCGGAGGCCGACGAAAAAGTAGCTCGAGGTAAGATGTTGTTCGAGACTCGGGGCTGTCTGGCTTGTCACACCCACCACGATTTTCCTGAAGCGCAGCCACAGAATTCGAATCCTTACGTGGGAGATATTGCGCAAGGGCCAGATCTGTCAGGGTTGGGCGACAAGTTGAATCTGAAGCGGAACGTTAATGGTCGCCGATGGTTGGTGAGCTGGTTGCGTAATCCGAGCGGTTACCACGTGCGGACGCGGATGCCTAATATGTTGCTCGAGCCTTTTGAGCAACGTGATGCTCAGGATAATGTGACCGGCGTCGTTGATCCGATTGAGGATATTGCTGAGTATCTGTTGAGTGACCACGGTCATTGGCAGCCAGCGGAGGGGGCGCTCCAGGTACCTAACATGGAACACCTGGACGAGTTGGTACTGGAGCACCTGAACGGTGTCTTTCACAAGCGCGCCGCTTCGCGCTACATCGAAAAGGGTATTCCTGAGTCGATGCGGGCAGGGCTGAAGGGTGCCGAGGCGGAGTTGGTGGTGAGCCAAAGCGCGGCCGGATTGGATCAAAGCAAGAAGTTGTTGTATGTGGGTCGTAAGGCGATCGCCAAGTATGGCTGCTACGGCTGTCATGACATTCCCGGTTTCGAAGATGCCAAGCCCATTGGTACAGGTTTGGCCGATTGGGGCCGCAAAGATCCATCCAAGCTGGATTTTGCACACATTACCCATCTGCTTCATGGACAGGCTCACGGACATGGAGATGGTCACGGTCAACATCATGGCGATGCGAATGATGACCAACACGCCGATGCGGAGGGACAGCTGGATCCGTATTTCGCGAAGCTGATTGGTGAGCATGACCGTGCCGGGTTTGCGATGCAAAAAATACGCCAGCCTCGCAGTTACGACTACAAGAATATCACCAACAAGGGATACAACGAACGACTGAGAATGCCGCAGTTCCCGTTTACCGCAGAGCAGCGCGAGGCAGTGGTTACGTTCGTCTTGGGGCTGGTAGCACAACCTCCGGTTGCGGAGTATGTGCATCGGCCAGAAGGCCGAACGAAGGCGGTCGTCGAAGGTCGACAGGTATTGGAGAAATTCAATTGTGGCGGATGCCATGTGCTGGAACCGGAACGATGGTCAGTGGCGTACCAGGCTGGTGATTTCCGGATACCTCCGACTACCAATGCCTATCCGTTTATGCCTCATCGTTATACCGCAGGTGAAGTGAAGGAATCCTTGCATGCGGACCGACGTGATCGAATGCATGTTGTCCTGTCGGGAGCGTCTTCGTTGAGCAACGAAGATGGTTTTCCGGTGGTCATGGATGAAGAAGGGGACGAGGTCGACGACGAAGAAGAGTACGACTCAGCCAATGTCTCTTTCCGGTTTGACCTGTGGCGTCCGACCTTGTTAGAGGGTCATTCGTTTGATGTTGGATTGATCCCGTTGGAGATTCCTAACGAATGGATCCAGCGTAAGTATCCACCCAGAGGCGGGAATTTAACTAGGTACCTGTTGCCTCGCGTGGTGGAATTGGAACGTGAGGTTAATCCCAGTGTCAAGGGTTCGGAAGCGTGGGGTTGGTTACCACCTCCGTTGGTAGGGCAGGGAGCCAAGACACAAAGTGCCTGGTTGCATGATTTCTTGTTGGATCCACATGAGATCCGGCCGGCAGCTTTCCTGCGCATGCCCAAATTCAATATGTCCTCTGCTGAAGCAACCAAATTGGTGAATTACTTCTCGGCGATGGATCGTGCCGAGTATCCTTACGAATACGATTCGAGAAAACGTTCCGGTTACATTGCATCGGCTGAGCGAACGTTCCGCGATCGTTTGGCGGAGGCAGGCAGGCAGGTTCCGGATGTCGACACGATGGCACGCTTTAAACATGCGATGCAGATTGTTACGGACAACAACTACTGCGTCAAATGTCACATCATCGGCGATCCCAGCAAGGGTGGTTTTCAGCCAGACGGTCCCTCTCGTGCTCAGGCTCCCAATTTGGCCAACGTATTCCAGCGTCTCCGTCCCGATTACGTGCGACGTTGGATCGCCAATCCCAAACAGATTCTGCCGTATACCGGGATGCCGGTGAACATTCCATTTGATCCGGCGGCGGCACACTTGGGGGGCGTGAGCCAGGACTTATTTCCTGGAACAAGTATGGAACAGCTTGACGCACTTGTCGACATGCTGATGAATTTCGATGTGTATAGTGAAAGCCGCAGTCCGATCGCACCGCTCGTCAAACCGGCTCCAGTGGCAGTACCGCAACCGGAAGGCGACGATGTTGCCGGCACGGCAGAATAATATAATGCAACTGACCTACCCAAATCCGGCCATCGCGCGGAATACCTGGTTCGGTGGGATGTCGGTCTTTTGCCGCTCACTTCAAGGATCCGACAGGTGAGTGTCCTAGTATTGCGATTCGGGCCGGGACGACTCGAGTGTCGCAAGGAGTTGAATATGTTGCGACGTCCAGCGATTCAGTTTTGTTTGTCGTTAACCTTTGCGTGGCTATTGTCTGTAGGTGGGTCCCATGGTGCCGAGTGGGTCACGCTTAAGGGGCGATTTGTCTACGACGGCGAGCCTCCGAAGACGGAGTTCTTGACGCCGAACAGAGACGTTGATATGTGTGGGAAAAAACCGATTCCGGATGATAGCTTGGTGGTCAATTCCGAAAACGGTGGCATTGCCAACATTATTCTCTACCCACGGAAGAAGCCCAGTGCGATCGCACCCTCGTACGACGAGACGGCAAAAGACGAAGTGCCGTTTGACAATGTTGTTTGTCGCTTCGAACCACATGTTCAATTGCTGCGAACGACTCAGCAGTTGGTGGTCGGGAATAAGGACCCCAAAGGACATAACACGAACTTTGCCGCTGCATTAAATGCGGTCCCGAATCAATTGATACCAGCGTTGGGTAATTTTCAGCCCAAGTTTACCATTGCCGAGCCACGGCCTGTCAAAGTCGACTGCAACATTCATCCTTGGATGTCGGCATATTTGGTAGTCAAAGATCATCCCTACATCGCCAAGACTGACGAGGATGGGAATTTTGAGATTAAAGATCTACCCGTGGGCGAAAAACTAGATTTTCGTGTGTGGCATGAGTCCTCGGGGTGGGTTCGCAAAGTGAAAAGTGAAGAGATTAAATTCGGCAAGAAAGGTTTTAAGGTTACCATGACCAAAGATATTGATTTGGGTACGGTGAAGGTCGATCCGAAGAGTTTCGACTGAAAGAACTTCTATCATGTCCAAGGTTAGTTTCGGGGGTCAGAGATATCCTGTGCGAGAAGCGTTGCTTGTCTAAACCATTACCACATAGTCACTTTCCAAACGATTTGTAGACCATGTTGAATCGATGTTGTCCTGTTCTGTGGAAGCTGTTTTCGCGATTCGGTTATTTGTGTGTTGTCGTGATGGTGATGGGCTGTGACCAGCGTGTTTCCTCCGATCCGGCTCCCGATTTGGCGGTCGCCACAAATTTACGGACGACATTGGAGGAGGCTGGTGGAGGAGCCTCGGCGGGTAGTTCGGCTGGTACGGATGAAGAACCGGACGGGCTAGCTACGTTTAAGGGGCGATTTGTGTTAGATGGCACGCCGCCTGCCAATCCGCAAATCAACGTCACGCGAGATCCAGACATGTGTGGGGCTAGTGCGGCCAATCTGGTCCTTGAGGTTTCGGCGAGTGGCGGCATCAAGAATATGTTGATCTACGCAGAAGACGTGCCCGATTCGTGGGTTCATGAATCGGCAAAAGGAAAGACCGACGAGTTTATTTTTGACCAAAAAGAATGTGTCTTTCTGAGTCGTGTATCTGCGTTTCAGGTTAGCCAGCCCATGAGGATTATCAATAGTGACCCCAAGGGGCATAATGCGGATTTCAAACCACGATATAGCGCATCGTTTAACCAAACAGTGGCAGCAGGCAGTTTTGCCGTTTATCAGGCGGATGACGAAGAAAAAGCACCTGTGTCGGTGAAATGTGCTATTCATCCTTGGATGCAAGCTTGGATGATTCCACGTAACAATGCCTACTTTGCAGTTACCGATGAGGAAGGCAATTTTGAGATACCCAATCTGCCTGCTAGCGTGTCGTTGAGGTTTCGCGTATGGCACGAAAAGACGGAGTTTGTGCAGAAGGTTTCAGTGGGTGGACAAGCTGAAAAATGGTCGAAAGGACGGTTCGAGCAAAGGTTGGAACCGGATAGTGTGACGGACTTGCAAGTGTCGATTTCCGCCAGCGAGTTCGAATAAGGAACCACCATGTTGTCGGAATTTATGGGAATCAAAATGAAACATGCTTCATGTCTCGCCATCAGACTTTGCGTTGGTCGTGTGCCAGATGCCGTGACTCGCATGCTTGGGGCGTTACTGCTGTTAGGCGTGGTGATTGGCTGCGACACATCAGCACCTCGTTTTCACCTGGATATGGTGCATGTGCGGAAATATGAAGATCCAGAAGCACCTTTTACGGATGACCAGTTGCGCAATCTGGCTGACATTCTCACGGCAGTCTTTGGTACGCCGGATGATCCGTATATGATCGCGGACGCCAACCTCGGGATCCATGAAGTGATGGAGCAACGCAATCTTAATCTGGCGGCCGGGCCCGTTGGTAGCGACGAATTCGGGCGAGCCCAGGGGCTGTACCGACAGCATTGTGCACATTGCCACGGTGTTTCGGGTGACGGTGCCGGGCCGACTGCTGCATTCTTGAATCCATACCCTCGTGACTACCGCAGGGGGGTATTTAAATTCAAATCAACACCAATTGGTGAGAAACCGACGGATGATGATCTGGAACGAATTCTCCGCCAAGGTATTCCTGGGACGGCCATGCCGTCATTCGATCTATTGGCTGATGACGAAGTAAAATCGTTGGTGGAATATGTGAAGTACCTGGCGATTCGTGGCGAAGTGGAACGCAACTTAGTGTTGGAGTTAAGCGAATTGGACGAGGACGAATTTTTGCTGGGAGAAGAGAACTCTGAGGACGGAATCGGATTGGTGCAGGATACGATGTCCATGGTCGTTGGCCGGTGGCAACGCGCAGAATCCAGGGTCACCGAACCCTTGCCGCGTCCATCGACTGCTGACCCGAAGACGGCCTCGGCCGAAGAAATGAGGGAATCGGTTTTGCGTGGCCACAAGATCTTCAATGGTGTGATCGCCAACTGTTTTAGTTGTCATGGAGATACTGCTTTAGGAGACGGTCAAAAAAATCTGTATGACGATTGGATGGCGGAATACGACCCGAATGATCCAATAGTGAAAGAAGAATTACTGAGTTTGCGCGAGCGACCCCAACCCATTCGAAACCTGAGGCCGAGGAATTTGCGGCGCGGTGTGTACCGTGGTGGTCGACGTCCGATCGATATCTATTGGCGAGTTAGCAATGGTATTGACGGAGCCAAAATGCCGGCGGTACCGATTCGGACCGAGTCAGATCCACCAGACAAAAAAGGACTTTCAGGCGCTGACGTATGGGACTTGATTAACTACGTACGTTCGTTGCCGTACGAAGAAATAAGTCGGGTGCCTTACGACGTGCACCATGAAGGTATGCAGTTGGAAAAACCCAGATAACTACACCGTAAGGCAACGTCCTGGTCGATGTGGACTTCGTGTCGTCATCACCGGACGGATGAGCTTTGCGTGCTACGAAGATCACTGAGGTAAACTGTGGGAAGGTTTTGGAGCATTTTGTTTTTGCTGGTTCCCATTTTGGGAGTCTGGTTGTTCGTGGCTGCTGCCGCTGATTTGTGGCCTTTTACTGGCGGATGGCTGTCGTTTCCGGCGGGGCATTGGTTGCCAGAAGATATTTCGAAACATGGCGAAGTGATCGATCAGCTTTATGACTTCATCATGTACTTGACCGGTATTATTTTCTTGGCGACAGGCCTGACAATGTTCTGGTTCATGTGGCGCTATGATGGGGAAACAAATACCCGGCCGGTCATTTTTTCGCATGGTCACCATGTATTAGAAGTTGTCTGGTCCGTGTTGCCGGCTGTGGTCCTGCTGTTCATTGCTATCCATCAGATGAATGCCTGGGCGGATGCCAAGATACGTCATCCTATCGAAAATGTCGGGCCGGACGGCATCGAAGGGACTGCCGACGACGTTTTGAAGAAGCCATTTCTGGAAGTGACGGGTAGGCAGTTTGAGTGGCGTTTGCGCTACCCGGGCAACGATGGCCAATTGGGAACACCGGATGATGTGCACTTGGTCAACGATTTGCACGTACCGATCGATGAAGAAATCGTTGTCGCGATCAAGAGCGACGATGTTTTGCATAGCTTCTTTCTGCCGAACCTGCGGCTCAAGCAGGATGTGGTGCCTGGGATGAAGCAATTCGTCTGGTTTACCGCGCAGCGAGAGGGGACATTTGACATCGTATGCGCCGAATTGTGTGGTTGGGGCCACTACAAGATGAAGGGCAGGTTGACGGTTGAATCACGGGATGATTTTGACCGTTGGTTGGCTGAAAAGTACGAGCAGCAAGAGACTAGCGCGTTGCCGGTTGAGGAAGAAGATGAATAGTGCTTGTTGGTCTCTGTGCTTTCCTGGAGAGCAAGAAGGCAATTGCCGAAACGATTTATTGAAGTGAAGAGCGAAACTGAGAGTTAAGTGGTTTCATGGGAGAATCTGTTATGAGTACAGCGGCAGCCGATGCCCATGCACACGGTCACGCACACGACCATGCCGGTGGAGTTGGCGAGTTTATCTCGACGTACGTGTTTTCACGTGACCACAAGATCATCGGGTTGCAGTTCTTGTTTTCCACCTTGCTGTGGTTTCTGGTGGGAGGTTTGTTGGCGCTAGGAATCCGTTGGCAACTCGCTTGGCCTTGGACGGGAATGCCCGTGATTGGTTCGATGTTGTTTTCCGGTGAAGGTGGACAGATCTCGCCTGAATTCTATACGACACTGTTTACCATGCACGCCACGGTCATGATCTTCTTTGTGATCATTCCGATTTTGGCGGGTGCATTCGGCAATTATCTGATTCCGCTCATGATCGGTGCCGATGATATGGCATTTCCGACTTTGAATATGTTGAGCTATTGGTTTATGTGGCCGGCTTTCATTTTTATCGGTCTCAGTTTCTTTGCGCCAGGGAATGGGGCCGGAGGGGGATGGACGTCGTACCCGCCCTTATCTGCCGTCCCAGAAGCGGCGCCAGGCAGCCTTGGGGCGCAAACGCTTTGGCTGTTGGGAATCACGTTTGTTGGTGTGTCATCGATGATGGGTTCGGTCAATTACATGACCACGATCATTCAGATGCGTGCGCCCGGCATGACCATGTTCCGCTTGCCGATGACGATTTGGGCCATGTTTATTACCGCGCTCTTGCAAGCCTTTGCGTTGCCCGTTTTGACGGCTGCAGGGTTCATGCAGCTATTGGATCGGATTGTCGGTACAGGGTTTTTTCTGCCCGATGGGTTGATTGTAAACAACTCTGCGCCAGCGACCGGTGGGGGACAGCCACTTCTGTGGCAGCACTTGTTTTGGTTTTATTCGCATCCAGCCGTCTACATTATGATCTTGCCTGCGATGGGGATGGTTTCTGATATTATCGCTTGTTTTTCGCGGAAGCCAATTTTTGGTTACAAACCGATGGTTTTTGCCATCGCAGGAATCGCAGGGTTGGGATTCATTGTTTGGGGCCACCATATGTTCATTTCCGGTATGAATCCGTACCTCGGAATGACCTTCATGACGGCCACGATGCTGATTGCCTTGCCGAGTGCCGTAAAAGTCTTCAACTGGTTGGGGACAATATGGGGAGGCAATATTCAATATACGACCGCGATGTTGTTTGCTTTATCCTTTGTCATGATGTTCATCATCGGCGGTTTGTCGGGCATCTTCATGGCTGCTACGCCCGTTGATATTTTTATTCACGACACGTATTTCATTGTCGCTCACTTTCATTATGTGTTGTTTGCTGGCACGGCGATGGCCGTATTTGGTGCCATTTATTTTTGGTTTCCCAAAATGTTTGGTCGTATGATGAACGAAACGATGGGTAAGATCCATTTCTTTTTCACCTTTTTGTTCCTGAACGGCACCTTCTACACGATGCATATTCTAGGGGCAGTCGGATTTCCACGACGTTTGGCCGATCCGTATCACTACGAAACTTTTCGACATCTCATGCCGTTGAATCAATTCATGACGATTTGTGCGATCGGCATGGTTGCTGTTCAAATTGTGTTTGCTATCAACTTCATCGTGAGTATCTTTTCAGGCAGGCCTGTTGGGCGGAATCCATGGGGGTGCAATGGTCTGGAGTGGGCGGCACCTAGTCCGCCTGGACACGGGAATTTCGATTTTCAACCGATCGTTTATCGTGGTCCGTACGAATACGGCTCTCCCGAAGTCGATGCGGACTTTTATCCTCAGACCGAACCTCCTCCAAAGAAACAAGAATCCTAGGTCGACAGATGGAGACCTCTACCACAGAACGAAACGCTTGGCCGCATCGTTTGGCTGCAATGCTGGTGTGCGTTGTGTTTCCGTTGATCTGGGTGGGCGGATTGGTCACGACCTACGATGCGGGTATGGCGGTTCCCGATTGGCCTACGACCTACGGCTACAACTTGTTTCTCTACCCGTGGCAGACGTGGCTGAGTGGGCCTTGGGACCTGTTCATTGAGCATGGGCACCGACTACTAGGGTCACTGGCAGGTGTGTTGACCATTGTCTTGGTGGTGACGTTGTGGAAGTATGATCACCGTCGTTGGGTGTGCTGGTTGGGCTTAGCCGCGTTGGGGCTCGTTGTCCTGCAGGGTGTGCTGGGCGGTATGCGGGTGCTGTTCGATGAAACTAGGCTAGCCATGGTGCATGGTTGTGTGGGACCACTATTTTTTGCTCTTTGCATTGGTCTGGTGGCAGTTACCTCTCGGTGGTGGCACCAAGGTTCTGTGCAAGAGATGCGCCGCATGAAATGTGATGATCCAGCACACGACGCTTTTTCCGTTTGCTGGTCTGCCGGGATGCTGAGCTTGTTGGCACTTTTGCAGATTATCTTGGGGGCTCAGCTGAGGCACCTTCCCGTCGATGCGGCGGCGGGCAGTTTTCGCATGGCAGTCATGGCCCATCTGGTATTGGCAGTGATCTTGGCAATTCACGGATTGTACTTGGCTGGCAAAATTCTGTTGAGTCGACGAACGTCGTTTCGGAATCCTGCATTGGCCATTTGTTTTTTAATTGGTCTACAGTGGTGCCTTGGCGCAGGAACTTGGGTCGTGAAGTATTCCTGGCCAACCTGGATAGCGGAAACGAACTGGACCGCGTCATTCACGATTCGGGCAGAGGGTCTTTTGCAGGCGTTGACAATCACTGCTCATGTGGCGAACGGTTCTCTGATCCTGGCCACTTCCGTGTGGCTCACTCTGCGTGCCTTGTGTTTCTCGTCGTGGCGGCAGTGGCAGGAACCTAAGCCAATCCATGGTTTACAGGAAACAGGTTTTCAAGTCGCATCGAGGGGAGTTTCGTCGGAGGTGTTAGTGTGAGCATAACGACGATTTCTCTGACACACGAACAGATATCCACGTGGGATCGGTGCCGCGCCTATGTTCAGTTAACGAAACCACGCATTGGTTTGCTGGTGTTGTTGACGGTTGTCGTGTCGGGGACTGTCGCCAGTTGGGGCCAGCCCAATCCAATCGTGTTAGTGCATGCTGCACTGGGAACAGCTTTGGTGGCCGCTAGTGGTAGTGCTTTAAACCAATGGTTGGAGCGACGGCGAGACGGTTTGATGCCGCGTACTGCGGAGCGTCCACTACCGACGGGAACGTTGTCCTCGTCACAGGTGATTTGGTTCGCCGCCATGACGAATTTTGTCGGTTTGGTTTATTTGTTGGTACTGGTGAACTGGCAAGCCGCGGTTTTGGGTTTGTTGACATGGGGATTGTATGTTTGGGCATACACACCGCTAAAGACTCGGACGGGATGGAATACGGTTGTGGGGGCAGTGCCGGGAGCGCTACCGGTTGCTATTGGTTGGGCGGCGGCGGAAGGAACTTGGGATCTTCGTGCGGCCGCGCTGTTTTTGATCGTGTTCTTATGGCAGTTTCCTCATTTCATGGCGATTGCCTGGATATATCGCGACGAGTACGCACGGGCTGGAATTCGAATGATCTCAGTATTGGATCCCAGCGGAAAACGAGCTGGGTTACAGGCAGTTTCTGGTGCGTTGGCCGTGATTCCGGTAAGTTATTTGTTGGCGGCCTACAGTACTCCCACGTCACTTCCTTATGTGATTGCCACCATGTTACTGGGAAGTTGGCAGTTACTGGCGGCCCTCATCTTCTTTTTTAAGCGCAGTGATCAGTCGGCTCGACGTCTGTTACGCGTGTCGCTGCTTTATTTGCCGGTCATGTTGGTACTGACACTTTGCTTACCTCTCATTTGAAGTCATCAACGATTAAATACTGAATTTCATCATCTGTAAACGAAAACGCAATGTCACACGACGATTCAGGACATCACGGTCATCTCAAGCTGGAATATCAACCCGCTTTACCGATGTCGAACGGCAAAACCATCCTTTGGCTTTTCCTGTCGACTGAAATCATGTTCTTTGCTGGCTTGATTGGTACCTATATTGTGCTCCGCTTCGGAGCACCTCCGGGTACATGGCCGAGTCCCGCGCAGGTGCACTTGAGTGAACCGATTGGTGCCTTCAATACGTTTGTGTTGATTTGTTCCAGCGTGACCATCGTGTTGTGCTTGGAGGCGATCAAGGCACATAAACCCGCGTCGGCCCGGATCTGGTTGCTATTGACGTTTTTGTTGGGTTCGGTGTTTCTCGGGGTCAAGGGATACGAATATACACAGAAGTTTGCGCATGGTATTTATCCGAAGAAGCCTCATAGCCTGATCTATGAAAGAGCGAACTTTGACTACGCTGCCGCAGTGCGCACGCCTTTGGCAGAGAATCGGCAAGCTTTGGACAAGCAGAGCATGGATGGGGGATTGAACGATGTGCAGCAGGAAAATCTGCAACGAACCAACAAAATCCTTAACGGAGTGGTTGTTTGGGCTGAACGGCGCGCGGCGGACCCCAACCTGTCTGCGAAGCAGCGCAAGCAAGCGTTGGTGCGTTTGGCCGAATACGTTGCCGGACCTCCACACCATGGCGGCGCTCACGGCCATGCCGTCCAACACGATGAAAATCACAAACCGTTCGCCGGTCAGTTCGATGACGAGAAGGTGCAGCTAGCCGGATTGATCACCACATTGGAAGAGCAGGAGCAGCAACTTCTGGAAGAGCAGAAGTCGCTGGAGGGTGGCGAGGATGTTAGTAAACTGGCCGCCGTCACCGAACGCTTGAATACGGTTCAAGCCGACCGTCAACTGTACCGTGATCGTATGGATGGAATCGCCCTGTTGTCTGAAATGCACCACAGTATCAATCATGATTTCGACATGCATCTGCCGATTGTGCTTCCCAGTGGAAACATGTGGGCCAGCACCTACTTTTTGTTAACTGGTTTTCATGCCATTCACGTGTTGGTGGGGCTGATCGTGTTCTTGGTGGCTCTGCCCAGAAACCTCGACATGAAGTGGGCAGGTTTTGTGGAAAACACTGGGTTGTACTGGCACTTCGTCGACCTCGTATGGATCTTTCTGTTCCCATTGCTTTACCTGTTTTGAACGATCCGGTTTCAGCATTCACACCATCGATTTCATTTTACGGAACGAATTATGACTGCAGACGACCATCAGCACACTGCTGACCATGGACACGATGGCGACCATGGGCACGGTGGGGTTGGTAAATACTTTCTCGTGTTCATTTTCTTGTGTGTTCTCACCAGCGCGTCGTTCTTCACATACTCACCGTTGTGGCCCTGGAAAGAAACGCCTTCCGTCGGATGGGCTTTTATGATGGCAGTGTCATGTACAAAAGCTCTTCTGGTGATGTTGTTTTTCATGCACTTATTGTGGGAGGCAAATTGGAAATATGTTTTGACGTTTCCGGCAGCGCTAATGTGTGTTTTCCTGGTATTGATGCTGGTGCCTGACGTTGGCCAACGCACTCGGTACTATTCCGAACAACGGTGGCTGGAGGCGGCCGAGCCGGTAACGCACGAACGTGGCGACCACGAAGACGGCCACCAAACCGATGCTCATGTTGACGACGCTCACCATGACGACGACGCTGACCATGACGACGAGCATCATCCTGACGGAACCTCATGAATTCTCCCGCGATACCAGCTGTCCGAGTCACAGATTTGACGCACAGTTACGGAGACCGACAAGCTTTAAACGGCGTGTCATTTGACATTGAACCAGGCGAAATATTCGTGCTGGTCGGCCCTAATGGCGGTGGCAAAACGACTCTCTTTCGTATCTTGTCGACATTAATCCCGTTGCAGGGTGGTGCGGCGAGTGTCTTTGGGCACAACGTCGTAAGCGAAAATCAAGACGTTCGCGCGTCCATTGGTGTCGTTTTTCAATCACCCAGTCTCGACGGCAAATTGACCGTTTCTGAGAATATTCATATTCAGGCAGCACTGTACGGTATGTCTGGATCTGTGTTTCAGCAACGCAAGTCCGAGCTGTTATCGCGATTGGGTATTGCCGACCGTGCGAATGACCGAGTTGAAACGTTGTCTGGCGGTTTAAAGCGACGTGTCGAATTGGCCAAGGGAATGATTCATCATCCAGCACTTCTATTAATGGACGAGCCGAGTACGGCATTGGACCCGGGGGCTCGCAGTGATCTATGGGAATTGGTACGTCAGCTGCGCGACGAACTGAATATCACGATCGTATTGACATCACACCTGCTTGAAGAAGCAGATCGCGCGGACCGAGTTGCCATCCTGCATGAAGGTCAGCTAGTAGCGTTGGACACACCAAACGCTCTGCGGGCTACGGTGGGAGGTGACACGATAACGATACAGACCGCCGATCCGGAGGATTTGGCCAAAGCGGTTCGTGACACATTTCAATTGGATGCCGTCTTGTTGGACGGAGCGCTGCGTTTGGAACAATCTGATGGGCACACCTGGATTACAAAACTTGTGGAGGCGTTTCCTGGACAGATTGATTCCATCACTTTGGGCAAGCCGACATTGGAAGACGTTTTCATTGCCAAAACAGGCCATCGATTTTGGCAGCACGAGGCGAACGCCTAGATACGTCGCCTCCGTCGCGCAAACCAGACAGGAAATCACAACGTGACTGGTATCTCAATGACGAAACTGCAGACAACGGATGCCGTGCGAGCTGCGTGGGTATTGTGCTGGCGAGAATTCGTGCGTTTCTTTCGACAGCGAAACCGAGTGATGGGGGCGATCGTGACGCCCTTCGTCTTCTGGATTCTTTTTGGTACCGGATTGGATCAATCATTTCGTATGTCAGCGGCAGGGGAGGGGGGGCAAGGTTTTCGAGAGTACTTCTTCCCCGGCACCGTCGTGATGATTCTGATGTTTACTGCCATCTTTGCATCTATCTCCATCATCGAGGATCGGCGAGAAGGCTTCCTGCAGTCTGTACTGGTTTCGCCGTTACCGAGAGGGGCGATGGTGTTGGGGAAAGTGTTGGGGGGAACACTGATCGCGCTGTTTCAAGGAATGATTTTCTGTTTGCTGGCACTGACCTTGCCTCAAGCGAGTTTCAGCCTGGGTTCCTTTGTGGGATTGGTCCTGTTGATGTTTGTTGTGTCCGTCGGCCTGACCGCTATGGGATATGTCTTGGCGTGGAAGATGGATTCGACGCAAGGGTTCCATGCCATTATGAATTTGGTGTTGATGCCAATGTGGCTGTTGTCCGGGTCATTCTTTCCCATTCCGTCGTTGTCAGGAGACAACTGGGGAGTCATGCACTGGATCATGAAGCTGAATCCGTTGACGTACGGAGTCACGGGGCTCCGCTACTTCATGTTTGATTTGGAACCAGTTAGTGGGGAGAGTTTTTGGGAACCTGGAATGGGGACCTGTTGGATCGTTTCTGTTCTGTTTGCCATCGTGATGTTTGTGGGCGCTTGTCGAGTTTCCGAAAGCCGTACGACTGGAGGTACATGATGAAGAGCAAACAACTGATGTTTTGGATGGCAGTGTTATTTGTTTTTGTGGGATCGATGATTGTTTGGGCCGCTTACCGCCGTGGAGTCCAAGGTTCTTTTGCCGGCTTTGCTGCGAATACGGGACCGTTAGACGAATTCCAATTGATCGAGCGAAGTGGAAAAAAATTTGATTTGACTAGCTTGCAAGGACAAGTGTGGGTGGCCAGTTTTTTCTTTACCGCCTGCCCCCAAGAATGCTGGCGTCAGAATCTGTACATCAAAGATCTGGTCGATGAATATGGTAGGCAGGGAGTCAAATTTATAAGCATTACGTGTGACCCCGAACGCGATACGCCTTTGCAATTGGCCGATTATGCGAAACGCTTGCAGGCCCATCATGAACATTGGCTCTTTTTAACCGGAAATCTCGAGTACATCCAACGATTGGGACAAGACAAGTTTAAGCTTTCCGTAACGCCAACAACGCACAGCCAAAAATTGATGTTGGTCAACCCAATTGGGGATGTGCTTGGTTACTTCAGTTGGCAGGAAGTCGACGAGATGGATTTGATGCGTACAAAGATGGACGAGATGTTAGCGACCGTGAAAGACAGTGACCAAAACGAAACGAAGACGGCGCCTGAAAAACCAACGCTGTGAAGTATTTCGTCACCGTATCTTTGTAGGATGGGTCCCGGCCCGTCTCATTTGACTCGGGCAAAGTCCAAGCTTCCACTGCGATGGTGTTCCCACATTTACAATGCTCCGCCCTGTTGCCTAACAACGGACCAAATCATTGGACGAGTACATTCCGTTTTTACCACATGTCAATGCCACGTTGAACGCCATTGCGACCTGCTTGTTGCTATTGGGCTACTGTTTGATCCGCCGGCAGCACGAAACGGCACACAAGTGGACCATGTTGACGTGCTTTGGTGTGTCCGTGTTGTTTCTTGTTACCTATTTGATCTACCACATTGCGATCGAAGGCAGTAAGCATTTCCCAGATGACGCGCCGGGTGCGGTGAGGCTGTTTTATTTCTTTATTCTTATCACGCATATTGTTCTGGCGGCCGTTTTGCCCTTCCTGGCGATGATTACAATTTATTTGGGGCTGGCGATGAAACGTCGCGCCCACCTGCGACTTGCGCGTTGGACATTCCCCATTTGGGTATACGTTTCTGTGACAGGTGTCATCGTGTATGTCATGCTATATCACTTGTTCGCGCCCCAAGGGTAGAGGCCATGGAGTAGTGGTGTTGGGTCGTACTGTCAAATAATGACAATAGTGTATGGTAGATTGTCGGAACGAGATAAAAGTTATTTTCACAGCCAGTTTGAGGACGATACAATAGGACTGTGCTCTTGAACACGATCGGATTACTAATCATGGTTGATTGGCAGAATCTTGCGGGAGGTGAGTTGTATCAAGCGGCTCGCAGTAAGGATGCCAAGCTGACAGCTCAGAAATTTGCAGAACTACTCCAATATTGAAATGCTTGCCAGCATGACTTTGCCAAGGGATAGTATTCGCTGGAACCATAGTCCATTGTCGTAAAGTCTGGGATTATCGTATAATGCTTGACATGATAAGAGGAATGTGTCGAAAAATCGTGGTAGTGATGGTGCTTGTCGTTATTGCAGTGAGCGCTGATGTTGTCTCGGCGTGTCCTACGTGCAAGAATAGTGTTGCTGGCTACGAGCATTTAGTGCAAGGATATTTTTGGAGCATCGTGTTTATGATGTCGATGCCTTTCATATTGTTGACTTCATTTTCGGCCTACTTTTACTACTTGGTGCGAAAAGCGCGGCTTTCGAACGCGGGTGGCCTGATAGCGGCTGAAGTTACTTCTGCATCCTGATCATCTTCTCGAACGAAGTCATGGCACGCAGTTTTGGACGCTTTCTGCAACTTATTGGTTTGGTGATCCTGCCTATATTCATTGTGCTGGAGTTGACAGGGTCGCTCAATCGAGACTCAGGTATTGCTGACCTTCTCTTGGCAATGGTATTTGGTCTCAGTTTGTTTTATGTCGGTCGCATCGTCGAGGGCTATGCGCGCGGGTGATGAACTGGCCGGATCTCATATTCCGACGGCTCGCGATCGTGTTGGCTGGTGATCCTTCCAGGTTATTGCCAGTTTCGTGTCGAACGAGAATTCACTATCTCTTCTACGATCGATGTAGACGCTGTCGAGCGTGACGCGTGGCAACAGTTGCGTCGAGTGGATTGTTTTCTAGAGATGGAGCGCTGAGAAGACACGATGGATGTGTATGAGCAGGCGCTCCATGAATATTCCAGACAGCTAATCATGGCGTCGGGTCCCACACAATCGGTGATGGATGTCTATCAGAGTTACGTTCCAGTATCGGACTATTGTCAAACGCAAAAGATTGCCAATTATCCATTTGTAGCAGCTTGGGACCGATACGACGGGACGCAGAAGAAAAGCTGGCTTTGGATGTCTGGTTAGAAACATCGAGTGGTGAGTGGACTGAATCTGTTTATCCTGACACGGACTATGCCTCTGCGGATTTTTTGGCACGATTAGCCATGGCCCGGTTATTAGAGCGTTTCTTTACACGGACGCGCATTGAATGCGGGCGACTATGAACTCATGCTGGCTCAGCCACAAGTATCTGGGGAAGCAGTAACAACTTCGTTTTCGATATTGAAGTCACCGACTGAGTTGGCCGAGCCAAGAATGAATCAAGCAAAGCTGGAATACTTAGCTGATGTTACAGGTGGCCAATTCTTCACAGCTGATAGTCTCGACAGCCTGTTGGATGAGCTACCAGCCGGTAAGGCGGTGCGAGTGGAAACGCTCGAGCCATAGAGTCTATGGAATTCCAAATGGCTGGCGAGTGCATTTGTGGTGGTAATCTCAGCCGAATGGCTGCTGCGCAACAAGATTGGGTTGTTGTAGCAGTATTTGAACCTCATAAAAGGTGAGCTTCGTACTTCAAATGTGCCGACGATGGTCGAAAGATGAAGTGTGCGAAACCTTGAGTTTGGCTTGTCGGTACACGCACCCTATAGCGTCGACGTCTTAGGAGACGTTTTTCCAGCGGACAGAAATGTCAATCTCCATGTTAGGCTGGCAAGGTTCACGCGCCGTACTTATTCAGCCGGCCCGCGTTAGCTAATGCGAGTGTCATCAGGTGTTTTGCCTCGAAATGTCCTAGTCCTCCGCGAATGGCTTCGGTTTCTCCAAACGTTTCACAGGCGTCTGTACGGCAACATTCCGACACTAAAAGAGTAGGTACCGGATGCCAGCTGTGGCTTTTCAAAAAGCTGGGTGTACTGTGGTCGCCGGTCACCATGATGACTTCCGGATTCAAATCGAGAACTCGTGGAATGGTTGCGTCGAATTGCTCAATGCGCTCTACTTTTTCGTCAAAGTTTCCATCTTCACCGGTGCTGTCCGTATATTTGAAGTGTACAAAGAAAAAGTCGTACTCGTTCCAGTGCTTGGCCATCAAATCCATTTGATCGTCCAGCGTCGTAGGCGAGCCTGCGACGGTCATGCCTACCAATCTGGCCAGACCTTTATACATGGGATAGACGGCGATAGCGGCTGCCCTCAGTCCGTACACTTCTTCGTACGAAGGCAAATTCGGCTTTGCTGCAAACCCTCGCATGGTGTGAAAGTTCGCCTTCTCTTCATTGGCCAGAATGGTTCTGGCCTGATCGAGAAACTGTTTGGCCGCTTGTGCCGTTTTTTGGCTTGACGAATCCATTGCTTTGGGTTCGAGAGGTGGAACACCTGTCTGTTGGGGATCGGTATCCTCGACATTGCCGTCTAATCCTTCTCCTCGGAACACGACGACAAACCTGTGTTCTTTAACCGGCTCCACAAACACTTCGATACTCGGCAATTTAATTTCGCGGAGACGATACACCAGCTCGGTACTTTCAGAAGTAGGAATTCGTCCCGCACGGCGATCGACAATATGGCCTTGCTGATCCAGCGTGCAGAAGTTACAGCGAACCGCCACATCTCCGTTTTGAAGTTCGAAACCGATTCCGGTTGCTTCTAGGGCTCCACGGCCAATGACATATCGTAGAGGGTCATATCCGAATAATCCGAGGTGTCCTGGACCGCTTCCGGGACTGATGCCAGGAAGTACGGGGATGCTCAGTCCCTGAACGCCTCGACGAGCAAGCTGATCCAGATGAGGAGTGACGGCCGTTTCCAGTTCCGTTTGTCCGCCTGATTGAAGCGGCAATCCGCCGAGGCCGTCAGCCACTAGCATGACAATTTTCGAATCATTTCTCTGTGTGAGCGATCGGGTAAGATCGTGGATGTCCATCATATTGACTCCGTTGCCATCAAGCAGTCTGGTGCAACGCCGATAGGTAATCTAAAAGCCGCTTCTGGCCGTCGCACGGATCCCTAGACCTTACAGCGGCGGCTTGGGGGCGAGGCCTCAAGCTACTGGTGAAAGGGCAATTTGGTTCGAAAGATCCTCGGCGGGGTTAAGTGGCACACTCAGCCACGTTCAGGGTGTACGAACCACTTTGCAGATGACGGGTCCCTGGTCCCACCTGGGCAAAAACTAACATAAACTGATGGGTGGCAAAAGAGGCGTCTCAGAGTCGGACCTGCGTTTGTTTCCCGACTGTTTGGCATTGGCTGCAGGCAAGTCTGGTGATAGACAGTGAACCCGCGAAAGGTGGGGCGGCTTGCCCTGCTCAGCGAAAAACACCACAAGTCAGATAGCAAAGATCCATGACAAAATACGACATTCCACGGAGGATCTATGAACGTCCAGCTTGAACCGATTTGTTATGATCCTCAGCGAATGTTTCTCCAGGGTAGGGGGGTATCTGAACAGGATGTCGAAAAACTGGCACCACGTTTGGACACAGCTAAGGTCGACGTTCTGAAGGATCTACAGTTGTGGACGGAGGGTGGCTCGGTGCCCGACCACAAGGAGCCTCTAGACGCAGGATTCATCGATTTACCTGAGCGACTCCTGCGCGACTATCGTTCCCATAAGGAGTCAAGTGAATTAGGTATGGTGTTGGCTACTGCTGATCGGTTACGAGAGTTGGTGGACCGAGTGATCGTGTTGGGAATCGGAGGATCGTATATGGGAGCACGAGCCATGATGGAAGCTTGTTGCCATCCCTATCATAACGAACTGAGTCGGGCTGAACGTGGTTTGCGACCTCGGGTGTATTTTGAAGGCAACAATGTTGACAACGACGCAACGCATGGGCTAATCGATTTGCTGCGGACGTCTGGTGAGACTGACGATCGTTGGGCAATCGTTGTGATTAGCAAAAGTGGTGGTACGTTGGAAACCGCAGCCAGTTTCCGCATCTTTTTACGTGAGTTACAGACGTGTCTGGAAGGTAGTGGAGATCGGTTGGGGGACTTCGTAGTACCCGTCACAGGCAGCGCTGGAAAACTTCACGAGCTCTCCAAGGTGTTGGGATGCCGCGACGTGTTTCGGGTGCCCGACGGTGTTGGCGGTCGATTCTCGGTACTTAGTGTGGTGGGATTGTTACCGGCCGCTATCTTAGGATTGGATGTTGTACGGTTATTAGAAGGGGCGGCGATCATGAACGAAACGTTTCGTTCCGCGCCAGTAGGTGAGAATCCGGTGCTGGACTACGTCGCCGTATCCCACTTGATGGAGGCTCAATGCAACGCGACCACGCGTGTCTTATCCGTGTGGTCCAGTGGGTTGGAAGCGGTAGGGTTGTGGTACGATCAATTGTTGGCAGAAAGCTTGGGAAAACAGGAGCAGGGTGCTCTACCGTTGACGGTCGTCAATACAAGGGATTTGCATTCGCGAGGCCAGCAACATCAGCAAGGAACCCGGGACAAGCTGATTACCAATTTGATCGTGGATAGATATCGCCAAGATTCGTTATCCATCGGACAACAAGAGTGGAACCAAGATCAGTTGAATGACCTGGCAGACAAGACGTTGCCTGATGTGATGTATGCGGCACTAGAAGGTACCAATCAGGCATATGAGGCGGATGGACGTCCCACGGCGAATCTGCATCTTCCCATGCAAAACGAATCGTCTCTTGGACAGTTATTTCAGATGTTGATGTTGGCAACGGTTGTCGAGGGACGTTTGATTGGGATTAATCCCTACGGACAGCCTGGAGTCGAAGATTACAAACGGAATATGAATACTATTCTCCGAGCGGAATAGAAGTCGAGTACAAGGAGCGACCATTCATGGCTACTGAATTGACGTGGTTCGGCCACGGTAGTTGGCAGATTAAATCGAACGGTACCACCATCCTGTTGGACCCGTTCTTGGATGATAACCCGTCATCACCGGTGAAAGCAGCAGATGTTAGTGCAGATTTCATCTTGGTATCCCACGGGCATTTTGATCATGTGGCGGATGTGGCTGCAATTGCCAATCGGTGTAATGCTACGGTTGTGGCCATCTTCGAAATTGCCGAGTGGTTTGCGCAACAACACGAGGTTCAAAACACGGTGGGAATGAATCTAGGAGGGGGGTTCGATTTGCCGTGTGGACGAGCGGAGATGACGCTGGCTCATCACAGTTCGCAGTTGCCCGATGGTTCTTATGGTGGAAATCCGGCCGGATTCCTGCTGTCGACCGGTGACGGTACTATTTATTTTGCTTGCGACACTGCGTTGTTTGGGGACATGAAACTGATAGGTACTACAGGTGTGGACTTGGCCGTATTGCCAATCGGGGACCTGTTCACGATGGGACCGGCAGCGTCCATTGAAGCGATTCGTTTGATCCAACCTCGCCAGGTGGCACCCGCTCACTACAATACCTGGCCGCCTATCCAGCAAGATGCTCAGGCTTGGGCAGCCCAGGTGAGGCAGGAAACGAATGCCAAGCCGATGGTGCTAGAGCCTGGTGGCACCATTCAGTTGGGTTAGATTGAAGCCGTCAGGATTTCTTAAATCGCATTCTTTAATTACGACCTAGCAATGTTTAGGTCAGATGTTCCCATGACTAGACAAATCCGAATGCCTCATGATAAATACCTAAGAAGTCCTTTTCCAACGCCGACCATGCCATTCGGATTCATCTAGTCATTAGTTATTGAACGGTGATTGTTCGTTCTAATCCAACACGGTAATACTACCCCGACTCTGTGGCATTGTTGCTGTTTTGATCACGGAAGCATAGCGAGAACATTACCAGGACGATGGCCATATAGATGGCGGGGACGAGCCAATACGATTGCCATTGCGCCGCGCTGTCGCTATCTCTTATCATCCGAGGGAAAATCTCTCCCACGAAGATTTGGGAGCTGAGGAAAAAGCCAATGCCTTGGGTGAAAACAACCAGTAGGCCTTGAGCTTGTGCTCGAATGTCTTCCCGTACATATCGATCGACATACAAATAGCCGGACACAAAGACGAAGTCATAACTGAACCCGTGCAGTACAATAGCCAGTACCAGCATCGTCTGTCCACCTATGTCTTGTCTGGTAGCAGCTGCAGCAAATAGTACAAAGCGGATGGCCCAACTGGTCAGTCCCAATATCATGGTCCATTTGATGCCGAAACGTTTGACAAACATAGGCAGCACGAGTGCCAAAACAAAGACTTCGGCGATCTGTCCCATCGTCAAAAAGCGAGCTGTTTTCTCAATGCCCACCGCATTCAAAAAAGGGCTTCCCAGTGCCCAGTAAGGCATCATGCCAATGCAGGCAAACAGGGATGCAAGCATAAAAACCGTAAAGGACCAGTGTTTAAAATAAGGAAACGTGTCAGCACCGTAGAGCTCACCGAATCGTAACGGCTTGTCGCGAGCAGGCGGCGGAGTTTTGGGCAACACAAAGCTGTACAGACCTACCGCGATAGCGGCCGATCCGGCAACGTAAAACTGCATCGCTGTTTTGTCTGCGGTCAGCGCACTAATGATCCAACCTGCCGCGACCCACCCCACGGTCGCAAAGACCCGGACGATGGGATAGTCTCGATCCGCATCGACTAAATGCTTCAAGCAGATTGTATTGCTCAGGCCAAGATTCGGCATGAAGCAAATAGTGTGTGCCAACAAGAGCAGGATGAACAATAGCCAAGTGTCTGGTGAGGCAAAGGAAGGTGCGATGCTAATGCAAATGCCACTCAGGATCATCAATATCCCTTGAAGTTTTTCAGCATTCATCAAGCGATCGGCAACGAGGCCCATGAAAAACGGGGTAATAATTGCGGCAATAGGTGCTACCGAGTAAGCCCAATTGATGTGATCTGCCAACCCTTTTTCTGTCATGAACGATCCCATCGTTGGGTACCAAGCTCCCCAAACGAAGAACATGACAAACATCATCGTACTGAGTGATGTGAAAAGGCCGAGTCCAGAGCGTTCTGATGAGGAGTTCATGGGGAAGTCTCTAACGGTAGGTTTCTTAGGGCTTTTGAATGGAGTCTCAAAGCGGACAATGTTGCTGACTGGTAAAGGTTACAAGGTTGGGTTGGAAAGACAAAACCGATCGAAAACTATTCGGAACTGGCTGGAGTGTCATCCGTCTGACGTTGTTCGTCAGGAACACGTACCTGGATGTTATCACCCTCCACACGTACTTCGAAACTGTCGATATTGATTGTTGGGCTGTCACACCAGGTGCCGTCGCAAATAGAAAACCGCCAGGCGTGCCAGGGACAGGCTACGACTTGTTCTTCGACATGTCCATCGGCCAATGAGGCTCCCATGTGTGGGCACGTGTCATCGATGGCAAACAATCCATTCTCGGTGTGAAAAACAGCGACCATGCGATTCTGTACACGGAAGGCTTTGGAGGATCCTTCAGGGAGGTCTTCGATTTTGGCCACACTGATGAATTCAGGCATTTGGATTTTCTCGCGAGGAATAGGGCCTCATCGACTTTAGCATCCGACCGGTGGTTTATTATCGTGGTGGAGGCCGAGCTACTCGATGGTCATACAGCTCGGTCACACAGCCCATGGTTGAAGACCGAACAGCTTGCGCTGTTTAGCTACAAGGGTAGCCGGCATTGAACTAGCGCTTCATACCAAAGAAGTTGTGAAACTCTTCTAGTAAGGAGCCGAACATAGGCAATCAGATAACCTTTGCTGCTCATGTTACTGCAGACTATACGTAACAAAAGGCGGTAGTACCAGTAGGCGGAGAGAACGGCGAGCTATCCACCTTTCAGGTGTCGAACGACTTGCAGACAAGGCTTTGCTGGACGACGTCACTGGCGGACGTCTATGATTTGGCCGGACTTCAGAAAAAGTTAACCGAAACACTGTTGCGGATTATCCAGTTGGACGACGATAATCTAGCTGCATGTGAGCGGTTCTCGTAATTGGTGAGAGGCTGCCAATGCATCCGAAGCGGCTGGACTGGCGAGGCATTTTGTCTTGTGAGTCCGGATGTTTTAGCGGTAGGACTTGCACTCTACCGCTACAATTTACTTCACAGCGTTTGCCGTTTGATTCAGACTGACTGCCGGATGGTAAATTAAGTGACATGTAGGACAAATGATGAGTGAACTCCCAAAACCCTCGGTGGCATTGGACGATTTTCAACGACTGATTCGGAACATGTATCACGAAAAAGACGTAGCTCGAGGTGTGGACGGTACGTTCATGTGGTTGATGGAGGAAGTGGGGGAATTAGCGGCTGCCTTACGTGAAGGGACTCATCAGGATCAGATGGAAGAATTCGCAGACGTGTTGGCATGGCTTTCCACCATAGCCAATGTGGTCGACGTGGATTTGTCCGAGGCCGTCACAGCAAAATATGGAAACGGTTGCCCGGGCTGCGGAGCGTTGGTGTGCACTTGTCCGAACGAGGGGAAACCTTGATGGTAATCTCGTGCAACACGCCCATTCGAAGAGTACTAGGTATTCGCTGCCTCATGGCGGCGTTCATTTCTTTCTGTGCTGGCTCATCGATTGCAATGGAATCGCCGCCAGTCGAGATCACGTCGGTTACTATTGGCTTCGACGGTCTTTACAAGGTAGGTACATGGACGCCGGTTGTCGTTCATGTGGCGGGTGCGGAACAGCTTGTTGATGCTCGGATCGATGTGATTGTACCCGACGGGGATGGATTGCCGGTAACGTACCTGGACGAACATCCTGCGGGTGGCGGATATTTGTCTGGACAGGCGCTGGTTTACGTTAAGTTTGGTCGAGTCCGGGGGGATTTAGAAGTAAGGATTGTGCAGGAACAAACGGAAATCGTTGCGCGTAAGTTCTCGGCTGCAGAGATTCCCGACGCCTTGCCTGCCGATCAACAGCTTGTTGTTCACCTGGGAGCTGACATTGGTGTCGAACATGTCTTGCCAAAACTTGACAGGGACGATGTCCACTTTGTCCGCTTGGAACCTGGATTGGCGCTTCCCGACCGTTGGTGGAGCTATGAAGGTGTTGATAGTTTAATACTCACGACGGGTGCGGTCGATCTGGGGAAGTGGATATCTGCGGAACAAGCAGATGCGATTCTGCATTGGGTGCGGATGGGAGGGCAAGTCATCTTAAGTGCGGGGCGACAAGGCCATCAGTTGTTTGGTGAAGGTGGCAGGATGAAGGATTTCGTGCCGGGCACTTTTCAGGATGTGGTGGATCAGTGTCAAACGACGGGGCTAGAAAATTTCACCGATACTTCCTATCCCATCGTGATTCGTAGAGATACTAGTGGAAAGTGTGAACTTGCATTGACAGTGGTCGATGATTTGAAAGGCCAGGTGCAAGTGTGGGAGCGGTCTGCGGGTGTCGATCGCCCAATGATCGTACGGCATTGTCACGGTTTTGGGCAGCTCGTTTTTGTCGCGGTAGATTTGGATGTATCACCGATTGCGGAGTGGCAAGGACGAGACCAATTACTGGTAAGGTTGCTGGAGTGGACGCTCGACGCATCATCGGCTCCACAGAGAGCTGGCAGCGGCGGTGCTGTTCGCCACGCTGGCTATGTCGATTTGGCCGGACAATTACGTAATGCCATGGAGCATTTTTCACAAGTCACGTTCATTCCATTTTGGTTTGTGGCAGCGTTGATGGTCGCCTATTTATTGCTCGTCGGTCCTGTTGATTACTTCTTTCTGAAACGAGTGATCGGCAGGATGGAGTGGACATGGCTAACGTTCCCGTTTGTGGTGGTGGGATTTTCTGTGGGAGCTTATGCATTGGCTCAACAGTTAAAGGGAAATGCGCTACGTGTGAATCAAGTGGACATTATCGATGTGGATGGCCGAGAACATTTTGTACGGGGTACGACGTGGAGCCACGCGATCAGTCCCACAACGGAAATATTTGACATTTCTGTACGGCCGGATATTCCCAGTAAGTCCTCCTCCGTGGAACAAGGTGAGACGTTGTTGAGTTGGCAGGGTTTGCCTGGTGAAGCCCTGGGTGGCATGAATAGCGCCTCGACGATTGAAACCTCCACTGGAAGTTACGTGATTCGAAATGCCTTCAAACAGGACAGACAACAGTCTGAAATCGAGGGTATGCCCATCCAAATTTGGTCTACCAAAGCATTTCAGTCTCGTTGGTGGCTCCCCATAGATTTAGGGTCGCTGGGAAAGATTCGGGCTCGAGCCGATGGTCAATTGCGGGGGCAAGTACGGAATCCACTCGACGAAGACTTGTCCGACTGTTATCTCTATTATGCACCGTGGGCATACCAGCTGGGAAAAATCTCGGCGGGGAGGACGGCTCTGATCAGTTCTACGACGGTCCGCCGTAATTTGCACTGGAGGTTGACTCGGCGAACGTTGTCGGAAGTCAGTGATTTAACAACGCCCTGGGATCAATACAGCCGTGACATCCCTAGGATCATTGAGATAATGATGTTTCACGAATTGGCTGGTGGCGAGACCTACACGGGACTGCAGAATCGTTATCAAGCATTTGTCGACATGAGTCACCACCTGACGGTAGGTCAAGCTGTGTTCGTTGGTCGATCCGAACGTCCTGCGACGCAGATGATACGTGATGGTGAACCATTGGTCGAGTACTACGATAAGCATTGGTCCTTTTATCGATTCATTGTTCCGGTCGAGTCCATGAAATCGGCTCGAGTGTCTGACCGGTCAAGCGAAATCGACAAGAGCGATCAGCAACGACGTGAAGGGTGATTGTTTTGTGATTAAGACGCACGATTTAACGAAAAAATACGGTGATTTGTTTGCCATCCAATCCATCGAACTCGATCTCGTCGAGGGAGATGTGTTCGGCTTTATCGGTCCGAATGGAGCTGGCAAGACTACCACGATGCGTATCTTGGCCACTTTGCTGAATCCTTCGTGGGGAGAAGCCTACGTTTGTGATCACTCGATTTACAACGCGGCTAAAGAGATTCGCCGGTTAGTGGGTTACATGCCTGACTTCTTTGGCGTTTATGACGATATGCGCGTCATTGAATACTTAGAGTTCTTTGCCTCGGCGTACCGGATTAAGGGGCCGGAACGGCGCAAGGTTTGCAACGAAATGTTGGAGCTTGTGGATCTCGACTTTAAACGCGATGCGTTCGCAAACACTCTGTCCCGAGGACAAACTCAACGCCTGGGCCTGGCCCGGGTCCTTATCCATAACCCTCGGGTGTTACTGCTTGACGAACCATTGAGCGGACTCGATCCTCGAGCGCGGATCGAAATGCGTAATCTGCTGCGTCGACTAGGGCAAATGGGCAAGACGATCATCGTCTCGAGTCATATTCTGCCGGAGCTGGCTGACGTCTGTAACAAGATCGGAATCATCGATCGTGGTGTGATGAATGTGAATGCAGAAGTGTCCGAAGTGATGAAGCAGGTCAGGCGGAACACAATACTGAGGGTACGAGTGACTGGTGACATGGACGATGCGGCCCGTTTGATGGAAGATCATGATATTGTGGTTGGAGTTACCCGGCAAAACGAAGAATTGGAAGTGACATTGCGGGAAGGCGTCGAGAATTATACGGAACTGCCGTCACTGCTGTTGAATCACGGTCACCAATTGAGCCTGTTCTGTGAAGACGATCTGAATTTGGAGGCAGCCTTTATGGCTCTGACCAAGAACATGAAGGCATCGGTGGATCATGGGGAATAACCTATAATGTTGTTAGGGCGTACTTCCATTCCAGTAAGATGGACTCGGAGACTCGTCCTTCGTTTCTAAATTGCATTTTGCAAGTTGTTCTAGACAAGTGCACCGTTTGCCGGAGCAAAAAGTTTTTAGATCACGAGGTGTAACATGGTAAGTCGTAAGCCAACGCCAATCTTTGTGCTATTACTCGGAACCTTGATCGTAGGCGGGTCATCCCAGAAAGGCTCGCAGGAGGTGTTTGCGGTGGAAAACGATGTAGATTCCAACGAAAGTCTGGCGACTTTCGGAGGCGGATGCTTTTGGTGTGTGGAAGCAGTGTTCGAAGAGCTCGATGGCGTGACTTCAGTAGAATCGGGGTACGCTGGTGGGGCGGTGGAAAATCCAAGCTACGAAGCTGTTTGTACCGGGACTACCGGCCATGCGGAAGTTTGTCAGATTCGCTACGATGCAAAAAAAATCAGTTTTGATGAACTGTTAGATGTTTTTTTCGGCACGCATGATCCAACTACCTTGAATCAACAAGGTGCCGACCGTGGTACGCAATATCGTTCTGTCGTTTTTTACCACGAACGATCTCAGAAAGAGGCCACCGAAAAATATATTGCCCAACTGGACAAAGAAAAGGTATGGGATTCGCCCGTTGTGACTGAAATTACCGAATTGCCCAATTATTTTCCGGCCGAGGATTATCATCAGAATTACTTCAAGGAACATCCTTTCCAAGGATATTGCCGGGTCGTAATCAATCCCAAAGTTAAAAAGTTTCGCAAACAATTTCGCGACAAACTAAAAGATTCCAAATAGCAGCTGTCGGGACAACACGAAGTGTTCCGAAGGTTGGTGGTTGGGAGTTCCATGCGTCATTGGCATGTTATCTCGGGGTTGGCTGCAGCAATCCTTCTCTCAGGACATCTGAATGGAAGCTCCGTATTGCTGGCTCAGCCCCATGGCGATCGCTGGCGTGAGCAGCGAGAACGAATGGTGCGTGAAGAGATTGTGGATGCCGGGGTCACCAATCCTCGTGTGATTCAGGCGGTTCGTGAGACACCTCGCCACGAATTTGTTTCCGCGCGCTATCGACACAATGCTTATTACGATATGGCGCTGCCGATCGGTTCCAGTCAGACGATTTCTTCACCATTTATCGTGGCCTATATGACGGAGTCTTTGGATCCTCAGGTCAACGATCGTGTGTTGGAGATTGGTACGGGCAGTGGTTACCAGGCGGCGATCCTCAGTCCACTTGTCGACGAAGTTTATTCGATCGAAATCGTAGAATCTTTGGGACGGAGGGCACAGAGAACGCTACAGCGTTTGGGATACGATAACGTACACGTGAGAACAGGAGACGGTTTTCAAGGTTGGCCCGATCGTGCTCCATTCGACAAAATCATTGTGACGTGTTCACCCGAAGAAGTTCCCCAGCCACTCGTCGATCAGTTGAAGGAAGGGGGACGCTTGGTGATTCCAGTTGGCCAGCGATACCAGCAGACACTTTATCTGTTCACTAAACAGGATGGGCAGCTGATGTCTCAGGAACTGAGGCCGACCCTATTTGTGCCTATGACCGGTGTGGCAGATGAGTCTCGACAAAATCATGACGATCACCCTGTATCGAATTTGGAGAATGCCGATTTCGAACAAGAATTGCAGAACGAATCACTTCCTGGTTGGTACTACCAAAGGCAATGGAAGATCGTCGCAGACGAAATGGCACCGCAGGGACAGCACTATATCGAATTCCACAATCAAATTGCCGGCCGTCCCAGTCGCGCTCTTCAAGGCTTTGCTTTGGATGGTCGGGAGGTCCAGGCCGTTAATGTGACTGCCTGGATTCGTTTACGCGAAGTACGTTCCGGCAGAGATCTTGACCAACGTCCTATGATCGCCATTTCTTTCTACGATGATCAACGACGCGATTTGGGGCATCGTTGGCTGGGGCCTTGGGACGGGACCGAGCAGTGGCATGAAGTATCGAAAACGATCCGAGTTCCGCCGCAGGCGCGGGAAGGTATTCTGCGCATCGGTTTGTTCGGTGCCACGGGCGAAATGAGCGTAGACGATCTCCGTATGGAAAGTGTGAATCGTTAGCGAATGCGTCTGTTTGAGTACAAGTTGTTGTCTTCGAGAGAGTTGCTGTCTTGAGTCCTGATGGGTTAACGACTCCTTCTGTTTTTCGCGCCGCTCTGCATGGCGACGGAAACTTCTGTAGTGCTGTAATCTCATGTTTCTTGGGGTTAGCCGTCAGGATTTCTGCGACATACAGTCACCTCAATGGAGGAGGGTGGAAACATGGTATCTTTCAGAAGAATCGGATCCAGCTGAAACTGTCGGTATGAGATAATGGATAGAACGAGTCGCCGTAATTCGACGAACACCGAACGAAAGTACTGTAAGTTTTGCAGATCTAGTCTGGTCACGAAGTGTCCGTTGTGTGTTTAGCGTTTTGATCGTTTTTCATTTAGCCGTGATCGTCATGGCTTCCTGTGTGATCCTTTCCCGAGTAGTGAATTCGTCTTTCGGCGGTCTCGTTGGTCCTGTCCGTTAGTATTGGCCATGGCCGTACCGTTGTATCTAGGGAATAGGTATGATCTCATTGGGCCCGATGATGCTGTTGCCAATATGGTGTTGTTTCTATTGCAATTGTCCGAGGATCGTTGGCCATATTTGGCCAAGGAGGGGCCACACTGTAGTTTCTTGATGTGGATTCGGCTAGACTATCGAGAGATAGTTGGATGAAAACCTTTTGACGATTCGAGGGTGAGTTGGCATGTACGAGCGGATAGCGATTGTTGGTGCGACCGGTGCCGTGGGAGGTATCATTCGGCGACTGTTGGAGGAAAGAGATTTTCCGACGAACGATGTCAAGTTTTTGGCTTCCCAGAGAAGCGCCGGAACGACTCTGCCTTTTCGGGGGCGGGACCATGTCGTAGAAGTGTTATGCCCCGATGCGTTCGATGACGTTGACTTGGCTATCTGTAGTACGCCGGATGATGTGGCGGCTGAGTTTATACCGTATGCCGTGGAGCGGCAAACGATATGCGTGGACGAAAGTGGTTACTGGCGGATGAACGAAACCGTTCCGTTGGTTGTTCCGGAAGTCAATCCAGAAGCATTGGATTCTCATCAAGGGATTATTTCGAGCCCGAACTGCTCGACAACACAAATGGTGGTTGCGATGAAGCCATTGCACGACGTGGCACACATCCGCCGTGTGATTGTGAGCACGTACCAGGCGACGAGTGGAGCTGGGGTTGCCGGCCAGCGAGATTTAGATGCTGGCACACGAGCCCATCTGGATGATGAAGCTTATGACTACGAGGCCTTTGCGCATCCCATTGCACATAACCTGATTCCACAGATCGGTTCGCCAAAGCATCAAGGATATACCTCCGAAGAAATGAAGATGGTTTATGAGACGCACAAGATTTTCGGAGATGACTCGATTGCAGTGTGTCCAACATGTGTGCGCGTCCCTGTGACCAATTGCCACAGCGAGAGTATTTTGGTGGAAACGGAACGCAAAGTGACGGTTGAGGAAGCCCGAAAACTGTTTGCAGATTTTCCTGGGATCACGCTAAATGATGATGTGGCAGCGGGACAGTATCCCATGCCGTTGGACTGTGATGGAAAGGATGACGTTTTCGTTGGTAGGATTCGTCAAGATTTATCCTGCGAAAATGGCTTGACGTTCTGGTGTGTCAGCGACAATCTACGTAAGGGAGCGGCGACGAACGCTGTCCAAATTGCCGAACTGCTTGCCAATCGAAGGGCTACTGCATAGTCATGTGGCGGACTCGGGGGTATTCAGTGACGTGGCTTGTAGGCTCTGCAATGTGTTTGATCCCGTCAAGTGATCTGGGATAGTTGACCGGACGGTTCTGCATGCGAACGCTTAGGCTCACGTTGGCTTACGATGGAATGGGATTCGACGGCTGGCAGGTCCAGCCAAATCGACGTACCGTGCAGCAGACGGTTCAGCAAGCGCTACACAGAATTACAGGAAAAGAGATCACGGTGATTGCCAGTGGTCGGACGGATGCGGGAGTCCATGCGCTAGGGCAGGTGGTTGGATTTCGTACAGCTTCGACGTTGACCTGTGATGTAATGATGCAGGCGCTTAATGCGCATCTTCCGCAAGATGTTGTGGTGCTCAGCGTGATGGAAGCAGAAGACGGGTTTCACCCCATACGCGATGCCGAAAGGAAAACCTACCGTTATGTCATCCGTGACGGGCAATTGCCGAATCTCTTTTGCCGAGGTTACTGTTGGCATGTTTCGCAACGGCTGAATGTGCAGGCGATGCAATCAGCTGCGCAGAGATTGTTGGGAACGCATGACTTTTCTAGCTTCGAGTCAGCTGGGTCGAAACGGGTAACGAGTATCCGTACGATTTTTGAATCGACTGTCCGACGCGAGCAGAGCAGGGGGGTAGGTGAGGAATTTGAGGGAGACCAAGTGGTGTACGAGGTGACCGCTGATGGATTCTTGTACAACATGGTGAGGGCGATTGTTGGGACGTTGTACGACGTAGGGCGTGGCGCTGTGACTCCTGAACACATGGAGTTCGTTCTACAAGCGTGTGATCGTAAATCTGCCAGTATGACGGCCCCGCCGCTCGGTCTGTTTCTTGTGAACGTCAAATATCCAACTCACGGTTCGTGAATTTTTCTATGCGAATTGCCCACATCATAACTCGCATGATCGTAGGTGGCGCTCAAGAGAATACGCTGTTGTGTTGCCGCGACTTGATCCACACATTTGGAGACGACGTGTTGTTGTTGTGTGGGGCAGAGCAGGGACCGGAGGGTACGTTGCTGGAAGATGTCAAATCGAGCAATATTCCTCTCGAAATCGTACCTGGTTTGCAGCGAGCTGTTCATCCGATAAACGACATGTTGGTATACCGGCGATTGAAAGCAATTCTACGCCACTACCAGCCAGATGTAGTTCACACGCATAGTGCCAAGGGAGGGATTTTGGGACGCCTCGCTGCGTGGCACGTCAAGGTGCCAGCCGTGGTGCATACGGTACATGGCGCGCCCTTTCATAGCTACCAGCATGCATTGTCCCGAACGTTGAGTCGCTGGTGTGAAACGTTTGCGGCTCGTAGGTGTCACGCTTTGGTTAGTGTGGCGGACGCAATGACCGAACAGTTAGTGCGAACGAATGTTGCTCCACGGGACCGGTTCGTCACCATTTACAGTGGAATGGATGTTACGTCGTTTGTGAACGCAGCAAAACATCGTGAAGTCACTCGAGAGAGGTTGGGATATACACCAGAACATTTGGTTGTTGGCAAGGTGGCTCGACTGTTTCACTTGAAGGGGCACGAGTATTTGATCCGTGCGGCAGAACAACTGGTGCCTCGTTATCCTCAGTTGCGATTCCTATTGGTTGGCGACGGAATACTGCGTACTGAATTGCAACGCATGATTCAAAACGCTGGACTGACTGATCATGTGCAGTTCACAGGTCTGGTGGAGCCGTCACGAATACCAGAATACCTGGCAGCGATGGATCTGGCGGTCCATACAAGTCTTCGAGAAGGTTTGGCTCGTGTATTACCACAAGCCTTATTGGCTGGGTGTCCGGTGATAAGCTACGACGTGGATGGAGCACGTGAAGTTGTTATGGATGGTCAAACAGGTTTTCTCTTACCGCCCCAGTCGGTCGACGAATTGGCAAATGCGATGGAGCAAATGGTAGTCAACCCTGATCTAAGAAAGCGTATGGCCGAGGAGGGTAGGCGATTGTGTGAGGAAAGATTTCCACACGAAAGAATGACTGAACAGCTCCGTCATTTGTATCAACAATTGCTGAATCATGAGTCGAGTCTAGGAAGCGTCAAGGCTTTCTAGTGATTGTTTTTGATCAGCCAATGGATGGTGATAGCTTGCGGATTGCCGCGCTGGCCGGCTGATCGGGCTTTCGGCACTTGCGACGTTGGTTTACACTGAAGGGAGTGCCTGTTCATCACTTCGCTCAACCCCACAGATTAGTCCTTCCGTGTCTACTGCAGGCCGAACCCATATTGGCACATACCGCCTCGTTCGCCAAATTCGAACTGGCCAGTCCTGTCAGGTGTGGCTGGCAATCAATACGCTGAACGAACGTGTGGCTCTGAAAGTCCTCAAGGATGACTTTCGTAAGAGTCGGGAGGAAATCAGCCAGCTGCGGCATGAATACCAAGTCGGTCACGATCTCGATCACCCTAACGTGATACGAGTCATCGAGTTTAGTGTGGTCGAACGCGTTCCTTTTTTGGTGTTGGAATACTGTGGATCGCAAAATGTTAAGCAAATGATACAGGAAGGGCTCGAAGGATTTCTGCCTCGTGTACCTGCTGTTGTCAGACAGTGCGCTCAGGGGTTATCTTATTTGCATGAACAAGGTTGGTTACATCGGGACGTGAAGCCTGACAATTTTATGGTCCATGATGGCGTTACCAAGTTGATTGACTTTTCGTTGTCAGCCAAGGCTAAGAAAGGACTGTCCCGATTGTTAGGTGGGCGTTCTAAAGTGCAGGGGACTCGCAGTTACATGTCACCCGAACAGATTCGTGGTGAAGTTTTAGATGTGCGGGCAGACATCTACAGTTTTGGATGTTCCGTCTTCGAAATGTTAACGGGACGGCCACCATTCACTGCGGAGTCTGCGGATGAATTGTTAACGAAACATCTGAAAGCTTCAGTTCCCACACTCATGGTTGCAGCCAATAACGTCACCGAAGAATTTGCCGAATTGATTATTCGTGCGATGGCAAAGAAAGTGCAAGAGAGACCGTCGTCGTTTAACGATTTCATTCGCGAGTTGGACCACATCAAAGTATTCACCAAACCACCCGTTCCTTTAGGGAATGACGGATAGCTCAAGATGTCTGCGCAAAATAACACGTTGCCTTTCGAGCAGGAAATGAACCGGCTCGAAGCTGAATTGAAAGAATTGGAACGCACTAATGACCATAGTGCCGAAAGCGAAGAACAGATTCGGCAGTTGAGGCGACGCTGGACGGAAGTGACGCGAGACGTCTATTCCAATTTGACTGCCTGGGAAACCGTTCTGGTGGCAAGGTATAAGGATCGGCCACAAACAGTCAACTATTTGGACTTGGTGTTTGATGAATTCGTCGAATTGCACGGAGACCGACATTTTGGTGATGATCGGGCAATGCGAGTCGGCTTCGCCAAATTGGATCATTTCAAGGTCATGGTCATTGGCCACCAAAAAGGGCAAGATTTGAAGCAACGGAGCGAATGTTTCTTTGGCTGCGCCCATCCGGAAGGCTATCGCAAAGCGTTGCTCAAAATGAAGTTGGGTGCCAAATTTGGCATGCCGATCATTTGCCTGATTGATACTCCTGGGGCTTATCCGGGAATTGGTGCTGAAGAACGTGGGCAGGCACAGGCGATCGCAGAAAATATGTATGAAATGTCGCGTCTAGAGACGCGGATTATTTGCGTGGTGATCGGTGAAGGTGGCAGTGGAGGCGCACTGGGCATCGGATTGGGAGATCGTGTGGCCATGCTCGAGCATTCCTACTATTCGGTCATTAGTCCGGAGGGTTGTGCCGGGATTCTCTGGAAAAGCCACGAATATGCCGAAAAGGCAGCCAACGCACTCCGGTTCACCTCTCGTGATCTCCCGGGATTTGGTGTCGTAGACGACGTGATTGAGGAACCGCTGGGAGGCGCCCATCGGGACCATTTCATGACCGCTTCGCGGGTCAAGAATTATCTGGTCAAGACCCTAAGGGAGTTGGAAGAAATTCCCAACGATGAGTTGCTCGAAAAACGCTACGAAAAGTTCCGTCGGATGGGTGTCTTTTTGGAAGAAGAAGCTGCCTTAGGAGAGGGCTAAGTGGAGCCGTTTTGGGTGAGGAAGGGTTCTTTTTCTGTTGTTCTACAACGTCCGATAATGTTCGTTATGTTCGGTAAGGTGCTTGTTTTCTAGTTAGTAAACGCACCCTACTGCAGTGCACCTTTCGCTTGTGGGACCAAACGTGAGAGGTTGTTCTGGCTTTCTTCCTGATTCCGTTCCAGCTATGTCACATTTCATCGCGAGGCCCCCAAACGACGGTCCCCGTAACCTGGGTCTCGGGACTCTTCTGGTTGCTCTCCATACCGGTTCCCGTGGTCCTCATGATAGTCCATTTGGACGTCCCGCAGCTCGGGTGCTGGAAGGCTCAGCGAGTCGAAAACGGCCTGTTTGACACCCTCTGTCAGCCCCCATTCCCGCGGACTCGGACCCCAGCCTCGATCGTCGTAGCCGCGATCGCCGAATTCGGGCCCATAATTGTCAGATCGAGGGTCCAGCGACTCGTCCAGATGATGCAGGTAGGGCTCAAGAATCTCGTGGATTTCAGCCGGGATGATGACATCAGAATTATCCAGTAATTGAGCGATGTAGTACCCTGATCGAGATTCGATGATCGCTTGTCGTTGACCCTCGCTGGCTAGAGTTACTGCGAATAGTGTGATGATGACGCAGAGGATAACTCCTTTAGCCGCTCCAAGAATCGCGCCCACTTGGTGATCAAATTCTTTCAGCTTTACCTGATCAATGAAGGCGCGCACGGCCCGAAATGCCATCCAAACTAAGGCGGATGTTACTACGTACAGGATTAGCATCGCCAAAAAAACGTTCCAGGGTGGCTCGGTATTGATATAAGCTGCAACCTGGTGGCAAAACTGACTGGCTACGAAATAGCTGAGAAAGATAGATCCTAAAGAGGCGATTTGCCATGCCAAGCCTTTCCACAAACCCCAAATCGTCGCTGCCGCGAGCACCACGACCATAAAAATGTCATAAGCTTGCATGAGCGAATTTCTCCCGGGGATTAGAAAAGACGATAAGCAGCACGGCGGACCGGCTTTATGGGGGGATGAGATCCAATGCCGAACGGCTTGTGTTGCTCCACTATAAAGTAGATGGCATTGGGCGACAGCGCCAAGAGCGAATTCTTGTTTGACCGACGTAAACCTTGCCAGCACAGCAAGCCAGCATCACCAGCATCGCACGCAAAGCACTTGCTGCCATCCGTTACCATTCGTTACATTCCTTCGCCTCGTGGACTGGTGGTTTCAGTTCGCGAGCGCCGCAATTTCTATGGTGATGATTTCTGCCCCTTTCAATTAACAGCGAATCACTATGGCCGGATTTCGTACGCATATCACAACAAGCACCATCTTGGGAATCGGATACGGCACGATGGGTTACTTGGTGTACGACGTTCAAGCATCTACTTGTTTGTTGGGAGCTGGTTTATGTGGCTTGTCCGGCATGCTGCCTGATTTGGATAGCGATACTGGCGTACCTCTACGTGAGAGTATTGCGTTCGGTGCAGCTGTTGTCCCGATGCTCATGATCGGTCGTTTACAAGAAATGGGTTTGAGCACCGATCTGATCGTGTTGGCTGGGGCTTTTGCCTACATCAGTATTCGATTTGGTTTGGCCGAGATATTAAAACGCTATACGGTCCACCGAGGAATGTGGCATAGTATTCCCGCTGCGGCGATCGCTGGATTGCTCGCCTATTTGATTTGTACCGATCCGTATGCACACGGTGTTTACACCGAGTCAGCTTACGATCGACCGATTTACTCCCGAGGTAAGAGCGACCCAGAAGTACGATACTATCGTGGAGATTACCATCTGTCCGGTTACGATGAGCGGGGTGATTGGAGGCCGGACTACGATGACGGTAGGTATGAAGAATACCTTTACGTTGCAGCGGGGCATTTAGAGCGTGGATGGAATTCTCGTCATGGCGAACCGGTGGACTTTCGCAGCCGAGGATTGTTTGAAAAGATGTTCAAGGTCACAGCAGTTGTTTTGGGGTTCATGTCGCATTTGTTACTCGACGAGTTCTACAGTTTCGAATGGGGGCGCCGCGGTCTGCGCGTGAAACGCTCGTTCGGGACGGCAGTCAAATTCTACAGCAAAAATGTGTGGGCTAACATTTCTACTTACGGTAAGCTGGTGTTGCTCATTGCGATCGTTGGATGGATCTCAATCAGTGATGTTCACGGTCCCACGTGGGGTGATTTTTGTAATATGGCCCACCACTGGGTTGATGGCTGGATACGGTAGGTTCTTGCTGTCTCTCATGGAATTAGAATCGCTCTCGTGCCATGCTCTGCGTCGGAACTCAACATGACAGTGTTCTTTCCTAAAACAGCTTGCGACTGTCCAGCAACAACGTGACAGGACCGTCATTCACCAGGGACACATCCATGTGAGCTCGAAATATACCGGTAGCAACTTTGATCCCTTTGGCTGCTACAGCAACCACAAAATTGTCATAGAGTTGTTTGGCAAGTTGCGGATCGCCTGCAGCCACAAAGCTCGGTCGGCGACCTTTTCGACAATCGCCCAATAGAGTGAACTGACTGACGACCAGCATTTGGCCACCACAATCGAGCAGTGAACGGTTCATTTTTCCGGCGTCGTCTTCGAAGATTCGTAGCTCGGCCAGCTTGTCGGACATTTGGTGTACGTCGTCTTGAGTGTCACCTTGGGCGACACCCAATAGGACGACCATGCCTGTATCGATCTGTCCAACGATCTCACCGTCGACAGTCACGTCAGCTTTGTGGACTCGTTGTACGCAGGCACGCATGGTTGGCTTTGCGGTAAGGGATTGTGTTTAAATTAGGGAGCGTTTGTCGATGGCGACTGTCCGTTTTGAACGAGCTGGACATCATCCAAGATCGTTTCAATCACTCGAAAATTTTGAGCCAAGTATTGCGTTTGTTTCCGAAAACAGAAGGCCATGATCACGGTGCAAAGAGCAGCTGATGCAGCATAGGAAGTTCCCCATGGGGCTGCCGAGATGAGTCGCACACTCGGGTTGGCCGCGCCACCATGTGCAGACAGCCAAAGGACCGTTGCGATCCCGATCATTGCCCACGGAAACGCTTGTCGTTTACATATTGCGGACTGCAACGCTAGTTGAGTGTCCAGCGAATAAGTCTCTACGACTTCCTTACACCAGCGGCTGGTTCCGATGAAATACGTGATGGTGATGCTATTTACCAACATGGCGACTAGAGACGTTGCCAGCAGAAACAAGAACTGCAACGAGCTGCGTTGCAGATTCGCGTCGAGATGTTTGACGAGCTGCGTTTCGTTGTCTTCGTGCTTGCGTAACTTGACAACACCGTCAGAATGTTGGCTGGTTCTTGCCGTAGTACGTAGTTTTTTGATTTTGGACCGTGATTCTTGGAGTGTCCGTAATTGACTCGTTGTGGATTCCACATCGTCTACCGACAACCATGCCCAGATGCCGTTGGCGATCAGGAGCAGCAATGCCAGGCAAGCGAGGCCTCGAAAGATGTGAACCACAGTAGGCAACCAGTCGGCAACGTGTAACGGCGAAATATGAGGTACTTGGTGGGAAAGACACTATTATGAGTTTCCATTGAAAAACCGCCCACCCCCCTGCCCTGCATGGAGGAATTCAACGATGCCCATTTTCGCACTGTTCGATGATAAGCCAGCAAAACGGGGTCAAGCAGACCAATATGTCTGTCTCGCGTTTTTGAGTGATTTTCGGACCTTCTTGGCATAGGTGTGATCTAGTTTGGCCAACCGGATTTTGCGAACGTTCAGAGTTCTGCAATCACCAAAAGGTCACTTAACCAACACAAAAGGTAGGCAGGCAGCTTTGACCTTCAGAGGTGTCCTGGCTGGCGTCGGTGGATTCTGAATGAAAGTGACCCTGCGACAGCAGTGTTTTTCTCTTAGCTGCGTGGTTCGTTCGTTCTCTGTGTTAACAAACGCTCTGCGACACCCGGAATGATTTTGGCGGCGTTCTCGTGATACACTTTTTTCAGCACTTCATCTGGCAGGCCGATACCATAGATTCTCCACAAACCTTGGGGTGGAAACGGTTTTTCTGAGTATGGGAAATACTCGTCAAAGGTTTCTAGAAACCGCCAATACAGTGTGAGTCGTTGTTCTGGCCAGGGGCCATCGGTTCCCAGCATGATCCGATCCTGGTAATCCAGAAAGAATTGGCGCGCAGTATAGGGTTGCCGGCCTAGTTCGCTGATTCGGGAAGCGATTTCCACGTAAAGGTTCGGGTAAGTATCCAACCACTTTCCTACCTGCTGGAGATCTTCTGAATTGTTTGCCATGTGGGCACCGATGAATTTGGTTTTCGGGTGACGTGCGATGATCCGGTTGCGGGCTTCTAACAATTCTTCTCGTGTGGGGAATTCTTTTTGGGCAAAGCTCCAATCGGGATGCCGGTGGAGTTCTTCCCAGCGCTCGTTGGTTTCGTCGATTGGTAGAAAGAATGCGGCCGGGTCGGCCACGTGCATGATGACAGGAATCCCCAGTTGGCTACACGCCTGCCAAATTCCATCCCAGCGAGGATCGTCGACTTGAATGAGTGATCCGTCAGGGTTCTTGTATGTGAGTCCAAAAGCTTTGAATAGTTTTAGACCACTTACGCCGCGTTTAACGGCATCTTTCAGCGCCAGTGCAGTTTGGTGGGCAAAGTTCTCATGGTGACATGCCCAGGTTGATGGATCGTCTGGATCTCCATCCCCCATCCAGTTCACGTTGGCAAAAATCAGGAACCGATCTTGGTACTTGGGCCAGACCATTTCGATGTGCCGGTCGAGTTGTTCCCCCAGTTTCCCATCCAAGCTGACACTGATGGCTATTTGATGCTTGTCCATCACTTGGGCGTACTTTTCGACCTCGCCGTAAGTACGTGGTAGCTTGTGCAGTAAATGCGAGTGCACGTCGACCACGCGGAATTTTGCTTGCTGCAGGTTGTGATGTTGGACTCGCAGCATGGGGTGCGGTCGAAATTGTTGCAAAGCTAACTTGCGTCCATCGCGACCGTCCAACTGCGTTTTGGCAGTTTCCTCCCCTGATATGGTGTTGGGGATGAACGATACAAAAAGAACAAGAACGAGCGCGGAACGTTTCACAGTAAGTGTCTCCAAAGAGTGCAGCGGACGTTGCATACAACTGTGGGCGGAAATGTATGACGACCCTGAAAGGACATCGTACGGATTTTTTTAAACTGCTTCTAGTCTACACCAGGTTAGCGATTCATTCGTTCTAGGGGTTTGGAGATAGCCCCCTGCCCTGCCACGGTCACCTGAGTTGCTGAATCATGCTTGACAGGAATTGTCCCAAACGCTCCGACGCGGTCACAGCGTTTTTGCGCAATGTCCATAAATCTTTCAGGCTAGACGGACGACCGATGGCCGCACCAGCGACTGCCCCCCACAGTCCTGCGGTGGAATCTTGTGCAAGCAGATGACGAACTTCTGGCGGAAGTTGCTCATCGACTTCATCCGTAATCACACGAACGATCATAAAGCGAATCTCTTTTTGCGCACAAACGTTTGCTGAGGCGAACGATTCCATGTCGACAGCAATTGCTTTGTGGGATGCAGCCAGCGCTTGTTTATCTTGGGGGCGCTCTTTCACGTCGTTGACCGTCACTAGGCGACCCACATGAAGACCTGGTGGTGTTCCCGCTTCACTCATATTCAAGTCAATCGCCAAAATATTTTGTGCTTCATCGGTCACAGAATTAGCTAATACAATATCGCCACGATGTACGTGCGAAACCACGCCGCCAGCGAACCCTGCCGAGATCACCCAACTGGGTTGGAGATGTGACACCAGTTCCAGAGTAGCCTGGTGGGCCGGAGCTCGTCCGACGCCCGACGACGCTACCACCACTTCAACTCCAGCCAATCGACCGTGTGTCAAACGCAGGGAGCCATGTTGTGATTCGTCAGGATCTTCCAGTCGGCTAACGACGCCTTCTGCCTCCATATCCAGCGCAAACAATATGAGAAGTGGCTGATTCATGGTTGGAAATGCACGTTGTCCTTCCAAGGGCCTCAGTGAAGCGGTTTTTGAGCTGATCGACGGCCTCGAAATGCCATCGTTCGAGATTGTGGGTCCGCATATCAGTTTTCGACTGACTCTTCGAGTCATCAAGTGACTGCGTTCCACACGCCGACTGCTTATTGTAGCACTGGTAACTCGACACGGTTACCGTGCGATGAGTCCTGATTCTGAGAAGAAGTAGGCGGGGTGGCAGCCTTGCTACGGTCGGTCATTCCCGTCAACACGATCCGGGCTGTGCGTGCGAGACCTCGCAGAGTCCCGAACGTCTGCATGACGGCTGTGGGTTCGTGTCCCGAATGAACCATGCAATTGCGGCATTTAGGATTGTCGGACGCATGGCCATATTGATTCCAGTCGGTTGAGTTCATGAGTTCGGAAAACGTGTCGCAGTACCCTTCTTCGATGAGATAACATGGTTTTTGCCAACCAAACAGGTTGTATGTTGGGTTGCCCCAAGGAGTGCATTCCAAAGTCCAACGCCCTCGAAGGAATTCTAGAAAGAGTGGAGTCTGGTTGAATTTCCAGCGCCAAGGTAACTTAGCCAAGAGGTTTTGGAACAGCTGAACGGTTTGTTTGCGCTGCAGAAAATGATCTTGCTCGGGGGCTTTTTCATAGGGGTAGCCCGGAGACACCATCATGCCTTCTACACCTAGGCACATCATCTCATCAAAGAAGGCTTGCATTTGTGAAGGCTCGATGCCGTGAAACATAGTCGTGTTCGTGGTGACTCGAAATCCTGTGTCCAACGCGGCACGGATAGCCTCCACGGCGATATCGTACGTCCCAAGTCGAGACACGGCTCGGTCGTGAATGTCGCGAGGACCGTCCATGTGCACCGAAAATGATAAGTATTTCGAGGGCGTGAAACGGTTCAACGATTCTTTCAACCGCAGAGCATTGGTACACAAGTAGACATACTTGCGGCGAGCTACAAGTCCTTCGACGATTTCGTCGATCTGCGTGTGCAATAGAGGCTCGCCGCCAGGAATGGAAACAATCGGTGCACCACACTCATCCACGGCCTGAAAACATTTTTCGGGTGAGAGTTCTTTGCGTAGGATGTCGGGAGGATGTTGAATTTTTCCGCAGCCGCCACACGCCAGATTGCAGCGAAACAACGGTTCGAGCATCAATACCAAAGGATATTGTTGTTCACCACGTAGCTGTTTGTAGAGAACGTAAGTGGCAACCGTCCACATTTGCGATAGGGGAACGCCCACGACGCACGACTCCTGCTATTCGGTAACATGTCCTAACCACTCTCCGAGCGCGAGAAGTGGGAAGTACATGGGGTACATGTGGTAGCGGAGATAGAATACGCGCGGAAACCCAGTGCCTGTGAACTCGGTTTCTGACCATTTACCATCGTGCGATTGGTTTTCGAGCAAGTAGCGAATTCCTCGTTCGACAGAGGGATGAAGTGTCTTACCGGCAGACATCAATCCCAAGAGAGCCCAAGAAGTTTGTGAGGCGGTCGTCGGTCCAATGCCTTTTCGAGCAGGATTCTCATAGCTCTCGGCCGTTTCACCCCAGCCACCATTTTCCTGCTGACAGTCGATCAGCCATTCCACACCCCTGGCAACGGTTGCGTCTTCAGCGGGGATTCCTGCAGCCGACAAGCCAACCAAAACTTGCCAAGTGCCGTAGATGTAGTTCACACCCCATCGTCCTGGCCAACTACCATCGAGGCATTGGTTCGCACGCAAATAGGCGATTCCACGATCTACCGCCTGATGCTGTTGATCCGCGCCCAGCCGTGCCAACATTTCCACGATTCTTCCTGTAATATCAGGTGTACTCGGATCGATCATTGCGTTGTGATCGGCAAACGGTACGTGGCAAAGAAATTCAGCATTGTTATTGCGGTTAAAAGCTCCCCACCCGCCATCACGATTTTGCATCGACAGAATCCAGCGACGTCCTCGATCGCAAGCGGCAGCTGCTTGGTCCAGAAGTGCTACTTGTTCCTTTGCTTCGGATACTCCTGACGCTCGTTCTGCCGCAATAAACGATACGCCTGAAGGGCTATCGGATTCGTCCAATCGGCTATCGGCAAACTGATCACTTAACGCCATCACGACCATCGCCGTGTCGTCCGTATCTGGGTAAAAGTCATTGTGATATTCAAAAAACCAACCACCAGGTTCAGCATCGGAATGGTAGGCCCAGTCACCATGCCTGGTAGCTTCTTTTCCTAGTAGCCAACGAATCGAACGACGTACCAATGCTTGGCTGGAATTTACACCGTGGCAGGCAAGCGCTCGCAATGAAAGTGCAGTGTCCCACACGGGCGATTTGCATGGTTGTAGGCGGACCGTGTCCCCTTCCTCGATGATCAATTCATTTAGCTGCTCATGGCAATAGCGAAGCTCCAGGCTTTCGTCATCGTAACCGAGGCTCTTCAGAGCCACGATACTCCAAATAATGGGAGGGAATATTGCACCCAGCCCATCGCTGGCAACGAAGCGTTTCAACATCCAATCGGTGGCCACTTTCACAGCATGTCGGCGTAGCGGCTTGAAGCCTCGACCTTCTAGCCACTTTTGGCATCGGTCCAGCGTCATAAAGAATCGTTCCCAGCTCCAAATTGAATGAGACGCATCAAGTCCCACGCAGCGTGTTGGAGGCCATTCGCTGGGATCTGTACGAAACAATTCCCGGATCCCCTGCCCTGCCCCGACTTGTTGGCAAGGTTGTTGAGCCCACATGATCGATAGTGGGACCAAGATCGTTCGAGACCAAGCGCTCACCCGATAGATATTGATTGGAAACCAACGTGGCAACAGGATGGCTTCTGGGGGGACGGCCGGACAGTGTCGATAGTCAATCTGTCCCAGCATGGCCAGATAAAACCGCGTAAAGCTGTTCACGCGATCGGCACCACCAGCGTGCAAGATCGCCTGTCGGGCACGTACCATGTACTCAGTATTGGGATCGTGACCGGTGAGCTTCAAAGCAAAATAGGCCTTCACACTGGCACTGACATCCATGTCCCCGTCTGGGTACAAGTTCCAGCCACCAGAGGGTAATTGGTGGTTCAGAATGTATTGGGCGGCCTGGTGAGCGACAGGGGTGGCTTCTCGTTTGAGGAAGGCCAGCAGAAGAATGAACTCACTCTCAAGAATGGTGTCCCCTTGCAACTCGCCACACCAATGGCCGTCCGTACGTTGCATGCGGAGCAGATGTTTACACGCTTTTTTCGAACTGTGTTGGACCGCCTCTAGAAGACCTTGTGACATGGATGGGAATTGCCCAGCCAGTCTTTCATAGTTCGATGTGACAGTCTGTGTGGCCGAAATCCGATCGTGCTGTTTCATTCCGTTCGGCTCCAGCAGCCTGAAAGTCGTCCTTGAGCCACCGCCGTAAGCGGTACTGTAAACATAAACCTATGACATAGTATGAGTTATTGCAAGATGGGATGCATTGATTCCAATCGTCTGACGAGGGATATCCGATGTCATCTACCTTAGCATCTGCCTCCTAGTGAAAACGTAGCGGAGCGGCACAAGCGGCCCGGTATCTGCAAAGCTTACCGTCGAAGACCGAACGACTTCTGTCGTGCTGCTACAAAGCAGTTGCCATGGACTCGAACCGATCGATACCTGAGATAGGCAGCTCGGCCCGAATCGTGACAATGAAGTGTTCAGTCCGTGAGATCTGTTTTGGATCACGGCATTGGGTCAAATTGAATTTTCTTGGCTTGAGTTTGAGGAGATCGACTTCATGAGGATCCTGATCACGGGAATTTCCGGATGTATTGGAGCTGCCACCGCCACCCATTTATTGAAAAATGGCGTCGAACGGGTTGTGGGAGTCAGCCGGCGAAATGATCTTTCCAGGATATGCGAATCGTTACGAGACCAGGTGGTCGGCATCACCTGCGATATTACCGACGCCACGGAAGTAAACCAGGCGATCGCCGAGTATGAGCCCAGCCATATCATTCATCTCGCCGCCTTTCAGACTCCTGATTGTCAGGCCAATCCGTTGGTTGGCATGGACGTTAATGTCCTTGGTACGGTTCATCTGTTCCGTGCGGCTAGCCAGTTGAAGGAATCCTTGCAGCGTTTTGTGTTTGCTAGTTCTTGTGGTGTATACGGACCACGAACGATGTATCCACAGACAACAGTGGCAGAGGACGTACCGTTCTTTCCGCCGAACTTATACGGCTTTTGGAAGGTTGCTGGTGAAGGGGCCGCGCAGGCGTTTCATTCGGAAACAGGTGTACCCACAGTCAGTCTGCGACCAGCAACGACCTACGGTCCTGGCCGAGATCAAGGCATGACTTCTGCTGCGACCACTGCCCTCAAGGCAGTTTCTTTGGATGCACCATTTGCCATGCCGTATGACGGTCGTGAACATTACAGCTTTGTGGACGACGTAGGAGCTGCCTTTGCTCATGCAGCGATAGATGCGTTTTCTGGTTATGGTGTGTTTAATGTGCCCGGTGTTACGTGTTCGGTGCCAGATTATCTCAAAATGATTCAAGAAGTTGCCGAAGAAATGGGAATTACCCATAGAACTGATTTGACCATTGCGGCGGATGCGGTCGACTTTCCCTTTATCTGTGACCTTGATCAGACCGCGATCGTGAATGCTTTTCCCAACACACCACGAACTTCGTTACGTCGCGGCATCGAAAAATCTCTCCAACGTTTCCAACAACTAGCAGCAAAAGGTCAGTTGGCTATCTAGGCCGGACGGTAGGCGATTCAAGGACAGTGCCTAGGGCTTTTGTGTGTTGGCCCAGCCGAATGACGGAAGCCATTCAATTCAGTCGGCGACCACTTCGCGCTGAGCTTGCCCATGAGTAAAGCTTGCCTCTAGATTCCACGCGCTGGCATTGTTTGACTCCGCTCCAGAAGTTGATGGCAGATTCGTTTGCCTCGAACAGGTTCTCGGCCTGAAATGTCGTGCATGCCAGACTAATTTGCTGTTCGACCAACCAGGAGACAAACTGCCGTGATGTTATTAGTTTGAGTGATGGAAATTTCTCCGATTGATCGACGGTGTTTCGATGGAGCCGCTTTTCCTGCCAGCAAGAGTGTCACGGGAGATTCAGTCTTTGTGGACTCGATAGATTTCGACATATTGAGGATCAACGTCGTATTGTTCGTGAAATATTTCGTCGACTTCTAACACACCCTCCTGAACTAGCCTGACAAACAATTCAGGTTGCACGAAATCACTGAACCCATACGTTTGTCGATAACGGCCGATTTCGCGCCAGTCAACATAGACGTGCGACATGTTAGCTTCACGCAAATTTGCTTTGCAGGTTTCGGCTGATTGGTCACGGACCATTTGTTCGAAAAGGTTGTCGTCGAAGCAGGTGTTGTACAACACCGGTATCCCAATCGCGAACGGCTGTGCGTCTCCTACAAATACCACGCCGGATCCCTCGAAATGCTCAGACTGGAAGTAACGGTGGGCTTGGTTGTGAAACAATTCGTCCGTGCGCAAGGACGACAAACTGGCCAAATATCGGTTGTCTGCCAATAGACTGGAGCCAAAGAAGAAGAAATTTAGTGTGAGCGAGAATGCCAGAAAACTGGTTGCCACAACACGCCAGATGATTGCTCTGCTCCAACAAGCACCCATGCCAGCCAATAGTGCGGCTAGAGGTAACATAGGTACCAAAAAACGATCGATGCGATGTGTCAGAAGCCACCAAATCGCAAAACCGTATAGCAACAACAGTACGAGCAGCAAGAAAATATCACGTCGAGATGTTTGTAGTAGGCTACAGATGATGAACGGTGCCAGGGCCATGCTGAGAAATCGGCTCTTCCACATGACGCGCCTCAGCGACTCAGCCAGCGCCTGCCCGTTGTAACCGGGTGGACGATGAGCTCGATTCCACTGTTCGTTTTTCGCAGGCGTGCGAGTCTTGCCACCTAGGATATTCGCCAATAGAGGATACGTAGGGTTGCCAGCCAATATGACGTTCTTGGCGAACCAGGGTCCGCACGTGACGGTTGCCACGAAGAGATAGATGGCAGCCCAGCGAAGGCGAACCATCATCAAAGTCTTACGGTTCCCTGAAAAAACGACCAATAGAACTAAGGGTACCACGACTAGCAGTACTGCCGGATACTTGCAAGTGACAGCAGTTCCGCCTAACCATCCGGCGATCACCAGATATGTCCAGCGGTGGCAAGCATGCGATTTGTTTTCCTTAGATGAATCGGTTGGCCGTTGACGCCAGAGGAGTAAAACGTAAAGCGAAGCGAAGAAATAAAATGCCCACACACCTTCGACAAGTCCATTCATGGACACACGACCCACCCAAGGGGAGGAAATATAAACAATGGCCGCGATCGAACCGATCAGGGGAGAGCTGCCAAAGAAACGACGACCCGATGCATAGAGCAACACCGCCGTTAACATGGCAAAGCAACCCATGCAGACCTTACCGGCCAACGCACCCCACCACCAGCAGTCGGAATCAACAAAAAATGCCATGGCCAACATGCTGGGAATTTCGGCTCCTAAAGGCATATTGCCGTAAACGTTGTGTGGCAGGAATTCGACTCGACCGTTTTGAAACCATTCCTTAGGAACTTGTAAATGGTATTCACGAACGTCAAAGTCGGTAGGAGGCAGGATGGAGCTAAGTAGAATCGTGATCGCAAAGGGCGCTGCCAACCAAGGCAACATTCGTTGCCAAGTCCCGTTTGGAATGTTTGTGATCGAATCGGCTGAGGACTTGTCCGTACCAATCTCATGTGGATAGCGTTGTGCGATTAATCCACAGGTCGCCATGCCGATTAGGCTACCGATCACGACGGGAGTGTGTAGCCAGCCCAAGATTCCCAAGGCCAGAGCCAATAGCGACAGGAAACTGTATCCTATTCCGACACTGAGGACGAACTTTTCCATTCGTGTCAGCGTGTGTGAAACGCGTAGCCATTTTAGAAACGCGTAGCCGGTGCTTCCGGCTGCCAGCCACAAAACGCAGACGACTGCCAGTACGGACAGTCGCTCCCACACCGCCTGCAGTCCTCCTGCCCTGTCTGTCCATTGTGCAAACAGTTCGTCTGGTAACAGCAGGTAGCGTAACAGCAAAAAACGTGGGAACTGGGGTATTAACGGTTCCCGCAAGAACACCCAGGTGTATGACAGGGTAGCCACGCTCACCAAGGCAATCATCCAACCTGTCCCTGGTTGGGATTCGCTATCTGCAGACGATGCCCTAGCGGGAGGAACCTCACGGCGTGGCTGAGCATGCCGTTTTTTTGAAGATTGAGCCAAGACGAACGAGCCAAGTAAAGTTAGCGAGTTGTCGTTAAGGCGTCACAAACCGTAGAGCGTTACGGACTGGTTGGCCAGCGACATACAGTTTTGGTTGGCCGATAACGCCTCGTCCAATATAGTGCCTGGGATCTCCTGTTCCCACAGGGTTTTGCCCCAACACGGCGGATGGTTGAGGGGCCACAGGCGAAGCTACGTAGGGTTGTGGCGCGTATGCAGGATCCGGGGTAGCTGGAGCGGCAACAGCAGGTGGGGCATAAGCAGGAGCGGGGGCCGCAGCTGTCAGCGATGGATCGGCTACCGGTCCATGGAACGCCACCGGCGCGCAGGCACACGGATCGCACGGATCTACTCCGCCGACGTACATGGATGTGGCAACCGGTTGATACGCCACGTTGCTGCGGCGAGCTCGATTGGCAAAGATCCCACAGTAAACGGAATGCCGGATCACCTCAGCTGTTTCGTTCGGTTCATTCTGGTCGTCCTCGGCGATGATCTTATCCAAATCGTTCACTGTATCTAAATCACTTTCAAACGATACTTGGTCAATTACTTTGTCATCTACAGTAATCGGAACCATGGGGGGTGGTGTGACCAATGTTTGTCCAGCAACAGAGCCGGCGGACGAAGGCAAACTAATGAGCAGTAAGGAAATTGTGATTGTCAAGAAACGCATGCTAAGTCTCCTGGGTTCGTTATGTTTCTCAAGCGGCCCGATGTTACTCGATGGGCAACTTGGTCGCATACCTCAATCAGCCAGACAGCAATGATAGAGATGCAAGGCTAGCGGCGCCGGCGTCAAACGCAGCATGCGGTAATGACGGTTGCCAATCAAGCTCCCGTACATCAATCGTTCGTTCATGATTTAATCCGCCTGTCGTGAAAGATCTGCGCTGGCAAATTTTTGTGCATCTGACATCATCACTGAGTAGTTCCATGCGACGTGTTTGCTGGCAAACAGTGCCTGACCCCGCTGATCGCCTGTGGCAAGCGCCGAGGGCTGGTTTTGGGGCGTGTATCGCGCGGTGATGACGGTTATCATGATCCGATGTTGGCAGCTGTCGAGTGGGTGGTTTTCTTGACGGCGGATTCCTTTTTAGGCGCAACGGAAGTGGGGGATCATCCATGAGTATCTTCGATAAGTTTTCTTTGAACGGTAAGCGATTATTCATTACCGGAGGCAGTCGAGGTTTGGGGCGAGAGATGGCACTGGCGATCGCAGATGCGGGGGCCGATGTGGTACTTGTTGGACGCGATTCAGACAGTCTGGAGATGACTGCCAGCGACATTCGAGAATTAGGACGGCAGGCCAATACTCTCTGTGGCGATGTAGGGATCCCACAAGAATGTGAAAACATCTGCCAACAGGCATTATCCGATTACGGACCAATCGATTTGCTCATCAATAATGTTGGGGGACGCCGCATCAACATTCCCACGGAAGAGCTGTCAGTAAATGACTGGCAACGCCTGATCGATCTCAATCTGACCAGTACCTTTGTATGTACCAAAACCATTGGTGGTGAAATGGTACGAAGAGGTGTTGGCGGCCGTGTCATCAATGTAGCATCGATATCAGGCATGGTTGCTAACCGAGATATTGGAGGGCGCAGTTATGAGACTTCTAAGGCGGCCGTGATTCAGTTCACACGTGCGACGGCTGCTGACTGGGCCCCATGTGGAGTGACCGTGAATGCGATTTGTCCGGGGGGATTCATGACCGAACCGAATCAACGCTGGGCGCAGGAGCATCCTCAAGTGATCGAGAGTTTTCGACAACTCATTCCGATGGGTGATTTTGGACAACCCGACGATATGGGGCCTTTGGTGGTCTATCTGGCTAGCGATGCGTCGCGATACATGACGGGGGCGGCGCTTGTTATCGACGGCGGTTATACGCTCTGGTAATGAGGGTTGGCAACGCCGTGGAGCATGATCAAGGCGTTTTCTGTCGTCTGTTTTGTAGCTTGATTCCCGGGTGGACTCAGTCGAGATGGCTAGGAGCATATGCTACATGATAAATAGCAGCCAAGATGCTTTACGCCGTTGCAGGATCGGTTTGATGGCTTGATGCGGTATCGTTCTTAGGCGCTCGAGGCAGTAAGACTGTGAACGAGGCTCCGCTTCCAAGTTGGCTATCCACAGTGACTTGACCACCGTGATCGGTAATGATCCGCCAACATTTAGAGAGTCCAAAGCCAAGTCCCCGCCCTGCTTCGCGTCCGCTAAAAAAAGGATCAAATATGTGTCGGCGAACTTCGGCGGAAATACCTGGTCCGGTGTCCCGGATATGAATGGCCACTGCGGGCTGGTCCTCCAAAGGTGCATCACACACTTCTGCAATATCAAATTCAATGGTACCGCTTTGCCCAATCGCATCCAACGCGTTGGTGCAAATAGATCGTAAAGCAACGAGTAACTGATCTCGGTCAGCCATTGCCATCACCGTTTCTGGTGGCTGCGGCGCTATTTGCATCTGTACATGATGTGTGGCTGCCCGTTCGCTCATTTGTTCGATCAGCGTTCTTGCCGTCGCGACCAAATTGACCGGTTGCAGGTTTAATTGTGGAGGTTGAGCGAACAGCATGAGATCGGCAATCATTTCGTGAGCTCTGAAAGCCTGACTGTTAATGGTGGCCAGCTTCCGTCGCCGTTCAGGATCTTGTTCGTCACTCAATAATGTTTGGGCTCGGGTGGAAATATTGGCAAGTGGATTATTGATTTCGTGTCCGGCTCCGTAGGCAAACTGTTTAAGCGCTTGTAGCTTTTCTGTTTCTAGTGTGTGCTGAAATTCAGATTCTAGCGTATGTAGACGGTGTAATATCCGAGTCAACGAACGCAGCCGTTCGCCGGTACCGGGAATCGATGCGGACCAACACGTGAGTTGTTCGCTGAGCAAGACTTGATCGATCCCCTGAGCCATGTCCGGATCGGGATGATGTCGCAGGATTTCGACCCACCAGGCAGGCACGCACGTCTGTCCCGATTCGATCTCAGGCCAGCTCATGTCAGAACCCGTAGCACTCAGCCAATCCGCCAAATTTGAAAAGAGTGCTGGGAGATTCTTCTTTGGGGAAGCGTTGCGGGCGAATGTTAAACTACTAGCCGAAAGCTCGGCAAAACGTCGACGATCCGTTTGGTCATGGCCAGACGAATCGAATTCCTGTATCTCGTTATTTGGCTCAGCCAAGACAGCACACCCGGCTCCACATAGCCACGACGACAGTGCGTCCCAGGCGTCCGACACAGACGTTGCCGAGACGGTTTCGGCATGACAGATGGACCAGATGGCAAGTGATGGATGTTGGCGCAGGACCAACTTAATCGCTTGATGACGAGCGTCTGTCTCTTCAGTGATCAACGCTTCCGACAACATCGCAGCGGCAGGATCGGCAAGCGGAAACCGCCATTCGGCCGTACCTTGTCGCAGCACGGGTAGCCATTGCATAGAGCTAATTGCACATAAGCCAGGTGATTAGCCAGTCGTAGCCAATTCGAGATCCAACAGCTCGCAGGCTCGCTCGATCAATTTTTCGACTGCAAACGGTTTTTGGATGAAATCGTTTGCACCAGAGAGTTTCAGGTCGGCGACTTTGTCAGCTTCGACCATACCGGAAATACAGATGATTTGGACGTCGTCCAGACTACTGTCGCTACGGACTCGCTGACAGACTTCTTTGCCGTTGATGTCTGGCAGCATGACGTCCAGAACGACTAGGTCGGGACGGAATTCTTTGACCAGCATACCGGCATCAAATCCGTTGTTGGCCGTTTTGATGTCAAAGCGACCATCTCGGTCAAAAACGTCCACCAGCAGTTCCACTAGTTCTTCGTCATCATCGACGATCAAAACCTTGCGTTTGCCACTTTCTAAGGCATCGGTAGGAATGCCGTTGTCTTTCATGAAAGCGAATAGTTGATCTCGAGGTATACGTCGAAACCGACTACCGGGAACACGGAATCCCTTCAACTGTCCAGAATCAAAGCAACGAATGATTGTCTGCTGGCTCACTTTGCAAATTTTGGCAGCTTCACCCGTCGTAAATACAGTCTTCATAATATTTGCTCTCCTTAGCCACGATAGAGGCTAGTTTTCTTATATTCCCCGCAAAACGTCGCCAGTCGAATGCTTCGGTGACTCGCCATCTAGATGAAAACTGACCTTTTGCTAAAACTGCGAGACTTCGCGGAATACGCAATTGGTAAATTCCCGACCTTGCTTTAAACGGCTAGGATGTGCAGTCCGTATCATGTTGCCGATTTAGCGAGGTTGTGGAAATTATATAGACTTGGCGAATCGCGTCAAGACTGATAAGAGAATTGCAAATCCTTTTCAGATAATCATTTATGTCATATACCTGGTTCACTGGTAAAATAGTGAATGTTAATTTTGGTTGACTCGCGAGAGGGGCATCGCAGCGAGATGTGCGGCTTGTCCTAGCAAATCATATGACCCATGCAAAACTATGATCAATCGTTACCTTGAGCTGCCCATTTCGGTCCTGGAAGCGCAACGGGAAACACTCACTGAGGCGCCAAAAGCAGCTGGGATTCGATTGAGGAGTGGAACAAAAGATATGACTGTATAAAGCTTTAGATATGAATCGCTTCCTACTCGCCAAGTCTCCTCCCGTACCGTGAGACTTGGTGGAAATAAAATGAAGCAAATGGTATTTCAAAAGAGTTCATTTTGTGGGGAACTTGGCACAACGGTAACTTGGAAAGAGTGGCAGCCACGACGCTCTGCAGGCCCTTCCCGTTTCCTCTTAAGGTGCGGAGACTGGTGGCTTTACACAGACGATGCATGTTGGAGCGAAGAATTTCGTAGATTTTTCCTGATAGTTGCTGTAAGGAAGGGGTGTTTTGGAACGAACAACATAGTTCGTCGAATCTATCCTCTTTTGTGTCGTCGACCTTGAACTGTGTTCACCATTACTCGGTAAAATGGTGTGGACTACGAAAAGTGGGGCGTGCGAGCCGTCTTCTCATAGGAAAATGTAATGTTATCTCAACTTAAATTTTGGATGCGTGTTCTTGTCGTACTGTTGGGCATTGGCTCGATACTGCCCAGCTCTCCGTTGCTTGCGGATGAGTCGACTAAGGATGATGCCAAAGGAAGGAAAGAATCCACCGTCCAAGTGGCCAGGATGGTGATAAGGGGTGAGATTCCAGAACGAGCTGGAAGCCCAGGACTGTTTGGCGATCTTCGTCCAAATTTGCGTCAGTTGGTCAGTCGGTTAGATCAAGCAGCCCAAGACGACGACATCAAGAGTGTCGTTTTGCGGCCACAGAGCCCGATGATTGGCCGGGGAAAACTAGCCGAATTACGAGCTGCGATTGGACGTGTTCAAGCTGCTGGAAAAAAAGTCTATGCCCAACTAGAGATGGCCACTGCCCGTGATTACTTGTTGGCGTCTGCTTGTGATGAAATTGTCATGCCCGAATCAGGAGTCCTCATGGTGACGGGGCTCCATGCCGAAGTAGCTTTCTTCAAGGACACTTTAGAGTACTTGGGTATTGAGGCGGACATGATGCAAGTAGGCAGTTACAAGGGTGCTGCCGAACCGTTCACGCGAGACTCGATGAGTGACGAGTATCGTTCGCAATACGAGGCATTGATTGACGACCTGTATCATCATCTGATCGAAACCATTGCCAGTGACCGTGGTCTTCAGGTAGATCATGTGCGCCGTTTGATTGATCAAGGTTTGTTCACGGCTGCTGACGCGAAAACGTCAGGTTTGGTTGATCATGTGATCTATGACGGTGAGTTTCGCGAGCGTTTGCGGACAGAGGCCACAGTCGATCGATTAGTCATGGTGGATGACTACGGCACGCACAAAAATGAATTGGATTTGTCAGGTCCGTTTGCCTTCATGAACTTGATGCAGTTGTTTACCGGAAGCACCGAGAAGGCAACGGGTAATCGTAAGAAGATCGCCATCGTCTATGCGGCGGGTCCGATCATAGGGGGTGAAAGCAAGTCGGGCATTTTGGGAGAGCAATCGGTGGGCAGCGACACGATTGTCAAAGCGATCCGTACGGCGGAAAAAGATGAACAAGTGGTGGCTACCGTGTTACGAGTCGACAGCCCAGGTGGTTCGGCGATTGCCAGCGATCAGATTTGGCGCGCCATTGTGGATGCCGAAAAACCTGTTGTGGCCAGCATGGGTGACGTCGCGGCAAGTGGTGGCTATTACATTTCTATGGGCTGTGACAAAATCTTGGCCGAACCGGAAACGATCACCGGGTCCATCGGGGTAGTGGGCGGCAAACTGGCTCTGGACGGCTTGTATGGCAAAATAGGTATGAATGTCGAAACGATCAGTCGCGGAAAGAATAGCGGCATGTTTTCTTCCTTGGCTAAATTTACCGATTCTGAAAGGGGGGCCTGGACGAAAATGATGACTGAAACCTACTTGCAATTCGTTACGAAGGCCGCACTGGGGCGTGACATGACGGTAGACAAGATGGAGTCCTTGGCTGGAGGTCGCTTATGGACGGGACGACAAGCCCAGAAGAATGGATTGGTCGACCAACTAGGTTCCTTGGATGATGCCGTACGGACTGCCAAGAAACTGGCCGGTTTGGATGAGGGAGAAAAGACCGATTTGTTGATTTTGCCCAAGCCGAAGAGTTTTCTGGATCAGTTAATGGAAGATCCTATTTTGGGGGCTCAGGTGAAGCAATCCATAGATGTGTTGGACCCGCGTATGGGAGCTCGGCTGAACGACGTGGAACTAGTGCGTCAGCTGTTCAAAGAGCCTTCTGTGTTGTTGATTCCTTGCCGGATATCGGTGCGCTAACTGGTGGCAGACGTGATCAAGTAGATGTAAACACGACCATGTTGTTTCGATGGATCACTTCGTCGTAAGGTAGGTACCCTAAGACTTTCAGGATTTCGTCCGATTTTAGGCCTCGAATCTGATCCACTTCGTGGCGTCCGTAGTTGGTTAAGCCACGCGCCAGATTGCGGCCATCGGCGTCCTGTAATGTGACCACGTCTCCTTTGGTGAATTCTCCTTCAGCCGACATAATGCCGATAGCAAGTAGGCTGCTTCCGTCTCGTTCGACTGCCTGACAAGCGCCCACGTCCAAACGAATGACGCCACGAGGTTGTACGGTCAGACCGATCCAGCGTTTCCAAGGGCTAATCGATTTGCTTTGCGCCACAAACAGCGTACCTTCCGATTCGCCAGCGACGATGCGAGCCAGGACTGAAGGGTCGTGGCCGCTTGCGATGATCACGTTTTCACCGGCCGTGACGACCAGGCGAGCTGCTTCCAGTTTACTGGTCATTCCACCTTTGCTTAAACCGTCATTGCGATCACGCACAAGTGCAAAGACAGATTCGTCGAGCGATTCGACAGTGGGGATCAGAGTCGATGTTGAGTGATCATAAACACCATCCACGTCGGAAAGCATGATAAGCAGTGGTGCTCCGATCAGATTCGTGACGAGCGCCGCCAAACGATCGTTGTCGCCAAATGTTGTCATGAGTTCATCGACCGACACAGTGTCGTTTTCGTTGATGATGGGGACGGCGCCAAATTCCAACAAAGCCAAGATTGTATTGCGAATATTGAGGTAGCTGTGCCGCTGGTCTAAGCCGTCTGCTGTCAGTAGGACTTGGGCCGCCTGGCGTTGGTGCTGTCGGAATGTCTGATCGTAAGCTTCAACTAGTGCGGATTGTCCTACCGCTGCGACGGCTTGCAACTTGGCGAGATCGGAGGGTCTTTGAGACAACCCCAGGCGGTGCATGCCGGCCCCCACGGCCCCCGAGCTAACCAAGACGACACGTCGGCCGATTTCCATAAGGCCATGCAGCTGTTCGGCAATTTGGGCAATCCGTTCACGGTGAAGCATGCCGTCGTCGCGCGTCAGCACGCGAGTACCTACTTTGACGACGATCGTATCTGCCGCTTCGGCGATTTTTTGGCGTAATTGCTGTGACATGGAACTTATCACACAAGTTGGTAAAAAACTCTCTGTATTATTCTACATTCGTGACAAAACCGGTTGGTTGCGTCGCTTGAGGTTTACCGTCTCGCCACGTACAATGTGTGGAGCGGTACGGCTTGTTGTGTGGGTTTTGCTTGCTGTACTGGGATATAGGTTGTATTGGGACCAGTGTAGAACGGAGTTTACTTGATCACAAATCTATGAGCGATATACATCACGAATGCGGTATTGCCGCAATTTATCATCTGCCGGGTGACGAAGTTAGCCCGCTTTGTCCTCACGGTGATTCGGACCAAGTTTCTCGCTTGATGCCGCGGATGTTACTGGACATCCAGAATCGCGGTCAGCTCTCTGCTGGTATGACGACTTATCGGTCGGGTCGGAGTCGGCTGCTGCATACTTACAAGGAGTTGGGAAGCGTCAGTGAGGTTTTTCGGCTGTCGCACCAAGGTAAGGCTGAGAGCTTGATGCGCGAATATGCGGGGTGTGCAGCGATTGGCCACGTTCGCTATGCGACGTGTGGTCGAGACGATCGTAGCTACGCGCAACCATTCGAACGATCCCATCTGCAAAAGCACAAGTGGTTCAGTTTTGGTTTCAATGGTCAATTGGCCAACTATCAAAGACTACGGGACCAATTGCTAGCGGACAATGATCATCACTTGGCGCGAGAAACCGATACAGAAATCATCATGCACGAGATCAGCCGTGAGTTGTCGGGTGACCGCCGGCCTGCTCTGATCGATATGATAAGCAATGTGGGTGAGCGATTCGATGGAGCCTACAGCCTGGTATTGCTGAATGCCGAAGGCGACATGCTGGTGGCTCGTGATGCGTTGGGAATCAAGCCCGTTTGCTACGCTCGCCAGGGACAATTGTTTGCCGCCGCTAGTGAAAGTGTAGCCCTTTTGAATTTGGGCTTCGAGCCGGAACAGATTAAGTCGTTGGAGCCTGGTGAAGCCATCACGATTGTCAAAGGACAGTTTTCGATTCAACGGTTCGCACCCAGCTCCCGCCGGGCGATGTGCTTTTTTGAGTGGATTTATTTCGCCAACGTTGCCAGCACGTTGGACGGCCGTAGTGTCTATTTGTCACGGACGCGATTGGGTGAAGAATTGGCGCGGTTGGAGCTAATTAACGGCCAAATACCGCTCGACGAGAATACAATCGTGGTTCCCGTTCCCGATACCAGCAAAGCGGCGGCTGACGCGATGGCCTATCGGTTGAAGATTCCGGCTCGAGAAGGCTTGATTCGCAACCGGTACACCGGTCGAACGTTTATCGAAGGAAGTGAGAGCCGTCGTCGGGCGGCCGAAATCAAATATACACCGCTGCGGGAAGTTCTAGAGGGGAAACGAGTTTATCTGGTCGAAGATTCCATTGTGCGCTCGACAACAATGAAGGTCCTGTTGAAGCGAATTCGTAACCAGGGATTGGCTCGGGAAATTCACGTGCGCGTAGCTTGTCCGCCAATCATCGCACCTTGTTTTTACGGCATTGATATGTCGACCATCACCGAATTGTTTGCCCCCAAATACCTACAAGATGGGATTTTAACGGACGCCGCGCAAGACCAAATGGCGGTTGACCTGGGTGCTGATTCATTACGGTATTTACCGGTGGACGCTATTTCTCGAGCGGTTGAGTTTGGCGAAGAGCATCTTTGTCAGGCTTGCATCACGGGCCAATATCCTACGTCCTGGGGACAGCAGCTCTATCAGGTGGCGCTGGAAAATGTTGGCAAGTCGGATGGTAATCGAACCTACGAATCCGAGCCTGTGGAGTCTCAAGTGTAGGGCGTCGCGGCGACAGCGGGTTCACTGCTGAGTGACGGTGGCTACCGCCTCAGGGCAAAGCATGGTCCGAAATCTTCTGAATTTTGGTGCTTCCACGGTGGTGATCGTGGATCAAGTCGCGCGGACAAACTCTGAACGAAAAACGGCTTCTCCGTGCAGACGCATACGGCGTTCGAAGTGAGTCCGGTAGTCCAAGTCGTGAGTCGCAGGCTGTACCGGTACCTCCAGAGGTCCTTGAAGGTTGGTGACTTGTGCCAACAAAGCCATGCTTTCTTGGAAGTATTCTTCGACGTCGGTCCAAAAATGTAGTCGGCCATTGGGCTGCAGGATCCGTTCCAGATGACGCATGAATGATTCGTTCATGACGCGTCTTCGCCGATGACGTTTTTTCCACCAAGGGTCCGGAAAGTAGACGTGCACTGCGGCAACACTGGAGGAGGGAATGTGGGCTGCGACCAGTTGCTGCGCATCCCCTTGGAGGATTCCCGCATTGAGCCTTTCTGCTTTCGCCAAACGTGCGGCGGTGAATCGGGCATATTTGCGAGAGATTTCGATCCCGAGAAAATCGTGTTCTGGTTCTTGTCGCGAAGCATTGGTAAGAAACAGTCCCTTACCACTGCCAATCTCCACTTCGATGGGCGCATCACGCTGGAACCAGTCGCCCAGCTTCCAATCGTCGGGAAGCTGGTCAAGCTGTCGATAATAAGGAGTCAGATCAAGTGCGGGATCAATCCCGCGGAGCGCACGACGACCCATGATTCGTTGCAGTTAGGTGCATGGTTCGGAGAAACAATGTTGAGCGACGGCAGCACATGATTTAGCGCGCCTGTTCGGCGAGCGCCGTCACAGCCTCGATGGGCAGTGGAATTCCCTTAATGATTCCTTCCACAACTAATTCGTTACGTACGAATCCTTGAAAGCGGCACATTAACATGCGTCGCGGCCGAGCCTTAATGAGCTGGCAGGTGACGACCAGCCGGTCCCCAGGAAGTACTGGATCGCGGAAGCGGACGTCTTCCAATCCACCGAAGCCGACCATTTGGGCTTTTAGTAAGTCGTATTTTTGAACGTAGTAGCTGGATAGCTGCGCAGCTGCTTCACACATAATGACGCCTGGCATCAGTGGCATGCCAGGCATATGGCCGCGAATCCAAAACTCGTCCCGTGACAGATCTTTGTAGCCTACGCAGATGTTCCGCTCGGTATCTTCAAGCACAATCGCAGTCAGCTGCTCCATCTCATGACGCTGAGGATTGTACTTGCGAATTTCTTCGATGCCGGCAACCTGATGGTCCAGATCGAGCTCCGACACGTCGATGATCAGGTCTCTTACAGCCACCGAGAAAACTCCACTCAAGAAGCGAGCTAGGTCTTGATCTTCTTACGTTTCGATTTACGAGCCCGAGCGTTGGCCGGCCGCTTACCATGATTTGCTTTTTTGGCTTTTCTACCTGGCTTGCTCATCAGATGAGTTCCTTGTTAACGATAAACTAACAACTGTGAAATAACGAAAATTGAAATAATTTAGCCGATGGCAGCATTGTTTTGTGTCTACGGGGATCTGATTCCTTTATCGGCGTGGACTTGAGGTGTGAAGGTCCACTGCCCTCCGACGACCAACAACGATCCTAATGCTATTGCGCAACGGCAATTCTCCGAAGTGCATATAGCAAATATTGTAGCAAAAATACTTGACTCTTTCACACTAACTTAACAATTCAATAGCCGATTGGGAAGTCGACCCGGCGGAGACACCCCCGGGTGCCAGCAGATTCTGCGCCGTTTTCTGTTGGAACGCTGCCCACGTGTTGGGTTAAATCAATCCATAGCCCTGCCTTCTCCTAGGATCGAGCTTTCTTGGCTCTCAGACCGCCTTGGTATTGTTGTCATTGCTGCTAGACGCCAAATGAGAATCTGTGTGGGTTAGGGAACGACGCGTGGCGGCAGTTGGGCTGAGTGGCTCCGAAATGCTGATCGTGGGGTGAGCTGATTCGACGATTGTTGTCTCGTTATTGATTTCGGCTGTTTTCATTTGCGAAATCCACGATAGTAATGCTGGCAACAGGACCAATGATGTAAACAGGCAGCAACTGACGCCGATG
>JAKVBZ010000209.1 GCA_022448645.1 Pirellulaceae bacterium | reverse complement strand
AGCGGTATTTCAATGGCGAATCACCATTGTTTGCGGGATTGATGGTACCGCGCTCAGGGGCTTTTCCTGGCTGCTTACCGGCAGCCCTTGGCTCCGCTAAGATGTTTCACTGGCGTAGTTACTGATTTCGGCCTTAATCGAGGCCCTGTTTTTCTGGAGAGGTTACCAGCTTACCTGTCGACGATGCCTCGAGATTTTCTCAAAGATGCGGACCACGAATACGACGTGGTGGTGATTGGTAGTGGTTTGGCCGGCTTGACCGCTGCAAATATTCTGGCGCGCAACGGACGCCGGGTGCTGTTGTTGGAGCAACATTACAAGTTGGGTGGCATGGCGACCTGGTTTAAGCGACCAGGTGGGCACATTTTTGACATTTCGTTGCACGGCTTTCCGCACGGCATGGTGAAGAGTTGTCGTCGTTACTGGACTCGTGAAATTGCCGACAGGATTGTACAGCTCAAAGGCATTCGGTTTGATAATCCGATGTTCTCGCTAACTACAACATTTAATCGCGAGGACTTTACCCGGTTGCTGGTTCGTGACTTCAATGTTCCACGCGAGACTGTGGATGATTTTTTCAACACCGCCCGCGGGATGAACTTTTATGACGATCAGGCAACGACAATCCGCGAACTGTTCGAGCGGTTTTTTCCTGGTCGTGAGGACGTGATTCGGCTCCTCATGGAGCCTATTACCTATGCCAATGGCAGTACGCTGGAGGATCCAGCAATCAGCTACGGTATTGTGTTCTCGAATTTTATGTCTAAAGGTGTCTTTACCTTCGAGGGAGGGACTGACGAACTGATTAAACTCATGGAAGAGGAGCTTAAGCAAAACGGCGTCGACATCCGGATTCGATGCGATGTTTCGCAAATTCACTGTGATGGTGGAGAAGTGCGTTCCGTGGAGGTGAATGGGAGGGTCATCAAAACCAGTGCCGTGGTTTCCAATTCCAATCTGCGGGCAACGGTGTTCAATCTGGTCGGTGAAGAATACTTCGATGACTCGTTTCTCGACGAGGCCAGAGAAGTAAGGCTCAATAATTCCAGCACGCAAGTTTATATGGCACTCAAGCCAGAAGAACGAGTTGAGGAATCGACTGGCGACCTTTTGTTCAGTTCGACCGCCCCGCTGTTTCGTACAGAAATGCTACTGAGTCGCGATATTACCAGTCGTACTTACTCGTTCTACTATCCGCGTACACGTCCGGCAGGGCGGCCACGGTGCTTGATTGTTTCGAGTACCAATGCTCGTTATGAAGATTGGGCTGAGCTTAACAGCAACGAGTATGAGCAAAGCAAACAGGACTTGGTTGAAACCACGCTTGATGTGCTCGAAAAATATGTCCCCAATGTGCGGGAGAAACTCGATCACGCCGAGGCTTCGACTCCCGTGACGTTCAAGCATTACACCAAACACATTGATGGCGCAAGTTTTGGGACTAAATTTGAGGGATTGGCGGTGAGTCGGGCTTTGCCGCAGCAAATTAAGGGGCTTTATCACGCCGGTAGTGTGGGGATTATTATGAGCGGATGGCTGGGAGCCATGAATTACGGTGTGATCGTGGCCAACGAAATCGAAAATCATTTGTTGGACTCTACGGCGAACCTGGCACCTGTTGGGCCGGACACCCATTAAACTCCTTTGATATCTCGTAACTGGCAGAGCAATCCTGAATCGATTGCGACTGGCAGCCTACCACGGACAGGACACCACGCGCATGAGTTTAGAAACGATTCAATCGGTCATTCCCCATCGCCCCCCTTTTCTTCTCATCGATGAAGTTGTGGAGCAGACAAAGGACCGGATTGTGTGCCGCAAGTGTTTCACCGGCGACGAATTCTGGTACCAGGGTCATTATCCAGATTATCCACTCACGCCGGGAGTCCTCTTGTGTGAGGCCTCGCTGCAGGCTGGTGCTGTACTGCTGTCGAAGCAAGCAGCAGAACAAAGCGGCAAAGTTCCGGTCGCCACCCGACTTAACAATGTCCAGTTCAAGAAGATGGTGCGACCAGGTGACTCGATTGAAATTACTGTTGACCTGGTGGAGCGTCTGGCCGCGGCCTATTTCATGAAGGCTCGCGTAACGGTGGGGGGAAAACTAGCGGTGCGGTGCGAGTTCGCTTGCACCATGACGGAACCGCAGTCGTAACTTGTTTTCGAGGCCGCCCGATTGCTGGCGGTGTTTTTAGATGAACCAGGATATACGGGAGTCCGCCAACCGAATGGCTGCTGATTTTCTCCAATTGACCGAAAAAAATATCCTCCTCTTTGGAGTGGCCAATCGCAAGAGCATCGCCTGGCATATTGGCCAAACGTTGGTTGAAGCAGGGGCCAACGTTGTCTACGTCGTTCGTTCAGAGGCGCGGCGTGAGACGGTTGGAAAACTCGTCGGAGATGCCCAGGTATTGGTGTGCGATGTCGAATTCGAGGATCAAATCGAAGAATTATCCAAGGTGCTTGCTGACCGTTACGACGTCTTTCACGGTGTCGTACACTCAATTGCTTTTGCGGATTATGATTCAGGTTCAAAGCCGTTTCATGAAACCTCCAAGCAGGAGTTTTTGCGAGCGACCGATATTTCCTGTTATTCCCTTCTGTCCATCAGTCGAGCCTTGAAAAATTCTCTGGCGGCGGATGCTTCGGTGGTGACGATTTCAATTTCCACCACCCGGATGGCAAGTGAAAACTACGGGTATATGGGGCCGATTAAGGCGTCGCTCAACTCGTCCCTTGCGTTTCTGGCTAAATCGTTCAGCCAATTTTCGGAGGTGCGGTTCAACGCGGTTTCGCCTGGATTATTGAAAACTTCGGCGTCGGCAGGGATTCCCGGATATGTGGACTCGTATCTCTTCGCTGAGCAGGCCACGCTCCGAAAGCGAGCGGTTGCAACGGCCGAGGTTGCCAACACGGCTGCATTCCTGCTCAGTCCGCGGTCCAGTGGTGTCAACGCCCAACAAATTGTGCTCGATGCCGGGATGAGTACGAACTATTTTGATCGTGACATTGTGCGGCGGTGTGTAGAAAACGACTAGAGGTTTTCCAGGAACTTGTTTTCTGCGATGTGGTTACAACACTCCAAAGAGGTTTTTGCCCATTTGGTCAAGGCGTGCGAAGAGGCATGCGCATAGCGCAACGTCATCAGTCTCCAGGAAGGAGGTTTTTGCGACTTGCCGCCAACAGGGGAGGCTGGCGTATTGGCGTGTGGCTGGCAGGATCGGAGCCAACAGGGCCTATCCCCTGAGATCTTCCAGGGCCAAGGCTGCAGGTATCTGGCTGTTTTCTCAACGTGCGGTTCAACGAAGTGTCTTCTAAAAGGGGTAAAAACTTCGGTGTCCACAGGTATTGCCGGTTATGTCAGCTTGCGGTATCAACACGCAGTAGATTGGGTTTCACGCCAGAAGTATCTCGATGATGATCCTAGGCGGTGGTGTATGGAGAGTAATACACACCCACTCAAGTGTTTTCTTTTTGGTAGCTGGTTTTTCCTGGAATTGGGGTAAAAAATTCTGGCCGATCTTCGCATTGGATGGTACTTTGAAAGGAGGAAGACGTGTTTTGGCACGTTACCTGTAAAGAGGCATCCATTGGCGGATTGAGTTGGTAGATTTCAGTTGGGTTGTTGGCTGGGGCGGTAATTCCAGCAAGATGTTAACGGAACATGAATAAGTGGTTGGCAGCTCTTCTTGCTGTCAACTTGCATGGGTACATTGACGCCAGCGTAGCGCTTCGGTACGTGAGTGTTTGTTTTTCTCGTCGTATAAAGATGGCTGTATGTCCAAGGTTACCACAGACAGCAAGTTTCTCGACCTCGTTAGACGGAGCGGTTTGATTGAGGAAGCAGAGCTTGAAGACTTTCTCGACAAGACCGTCAGCCAGGACGGCAAGCAGGTCCTTGACAACCAGGATCTGCTGGCAGGGCGGATGGTTGACCACCATCTAGTCACGCAGTGGCAGGCAGACAAACTCCTCGGCGGCAAGCACAAGGGGTTTTATCTCGGCAAGTACAAACTGCTTCGGCAAATTGGCAAAGGCGGAATGAGTAGCGTTTATCTGGCTGAGCATATACTCATGAAGCGGCCAGTTGCTGTGAAGGTGTTACCCCGAAACCGAGTCCAAGATCCGGCTTATGTGGAGCGGTTTCGACTCGAAGCTAGAGCCGTTGCAAAACTGGATGACCCAAACATTGTGCGGGCCTACGACATCGACAATGAAGGTAATATCCATTACATCGTCATGGAGTA
>JAKVBZ010000208.1 GCA_022448645.1 Pirellulaceae bacterium | reverse complement strand
ATTTACGCGGCGAAAATAATTCGTATAAATGCGCCCGGCGTGCGGTTCTTCTTTGGAGCGTGCTTCTCGTCCGATGCGGTAAGGGATATTGGCGAATTCCGCCAGGTCGGCTTCATAAGTGGCATCGATGATCACCTTGCCGGTGTAAGTATGTCGCGGGCCGAGGTTACCCTGATTATCGCGCTCGCGTGTGATCGCCGTTGTGACTCGCGGGCCTTTCATTTTCACACCCACGGCTACTTCGTTAAAGCGAGTTGAAATGCTCTTATGCTCGGCAATCATTTCAGCATACATCCGGGCGGCTGTATGCGGCTCCCAAGCCCGGCCTTCAGCAATATTCCAGATGGGTGGATCTTGTTTGATATGTTCCTTGACGAGAGGATCATCCGTCAGCTCTGTGCGGTGATAGGCTTTTACGCGCTGGCGGAATTCCTCCATTACTCCGCTGTTCGATTCCACGTATTTGTCATCAAGTCTCAGCACACCTGAAGAAAGCACCCCTCCAAGACGAGGCGTCTGCTCGATGATGACCACCGTTTTTTCGGCGCGAGCCGCAGCGATGGCAGCGGCGACTCCGGCAGGTGTACCCCCGATGACAACAACGTCGTAATCGCAATCGACCTCTGAGGCAGAACTGGTCGTTGCTGTGAGCAGTATGAGGATAGAGAAAATTTTCAACATTTGGTCAATCATGAGAGAATTCATTTCTTAGGTTCAACACCCCGCTCAAGCATTATTGATTTTCGGAAGATGCTTTTTCAGCCATTCAATCACTTTGGCATGCAAAAGCACTCGATGATTTTCTGATGTTCATTATTGATCCAATCAGCGAGGACCATCAACACGAAGTGAACGCTTTCAAGGAGATCGACACCCTCGGATGTCGGGCATTGATCCACACATCGCAGTTGCGGATCGAATGAGCCGTGCCATATCGATGACAACAGTCGGTGTGCTGCGCCCGAAACTGCTCGACTCGCAAGCCGCCTCCGAACAGAGGTCGAGCAGAATGGGATCAGCGTCTCTAAACGGAAGACTAGTCGTCTTTAGCGATATCCATCCACGCCTTGAGATCCAGCGTGGAACGACCAATCCTTCGATAGAACAGCTTCATCGCTGACTTATTCATGGTAACCACTTCTCCGTCCGGCATGAATACCGTGATTTGTTCATCTGCCTAGAGATTCCAGTGCTGTCAAAAGCACCGTAGTACCATCATTGATCGGTAGGTACTGCAACCTGTTAGGCCACCGGGGATGACTCAATAATTCGTCATGATGCAAATGAGTGAAACGCTTAAGTGCGCGCCGTTCGTTGAAGAAGCAGAAAATCTGTCACCAACGATGAAGGGTAGTACGTAGTTTGCAAAACAGCCTAGAACACAAAGAAATGTCTGTCAGTTGCAACTCTACTGTTCAGCCGATCAACCTCCCATTCGTCTGCGCCAGTATTTGCTGGCAGCATTAAATACAACCACCAAGGAATATCTCGACTAATGAAGTTCCATAGCTATCGTTGATTAACCAACCATTACGGGCGACGTGGGACGTTGCCGGCCGGCAACAGAACGGCGTTCATCATGTCTCTTCGCAGACCCAACATACGTTTGTCGCCACCGCTGCTATTTTCGGTATAGGTTTTGTCGATTGAGTGGCAGGTGAACATGAACGGTCGGTAGCTCGCGGTGTTTTCCACCTTGGGTACAATCGAGTATCGACGGTTGCAGCACGTCCGATGAGTCTCCGTTCGATGGCTATTCGCCCCACCCCACTCTGCATGTCATGTAAAAACGCAAACAGCGACTCGAATCATCACAACAGTCCAAACCGATTTGTGACCCAATCGTTCCAGCGATAATCAGCGTGCACAATCCATGGCTGCTGGATACCGAAACGTTTGCACGCGGGTTCGCGCCAAAACACAAGGACAGCACCGGAACATCTCTGGAACACTGCTATGAACACGGAGTTCGATGGTGGTCCGTGGATTAAGCTAGCCGACGACTAGCCTTTTTCACTCGACCAATGGGAGTCCACGAGAAAGAGTCGTTTGCGGGAAGACGTTGGTGGACTTGGTTGTTGGCACCGATTTCTGCTTGTGTCGCAAGAAGCACTGTGTTAATTTTTGCCTCCACCATTTATTGAGTGACAGGAGGTCTTCAAGGTACACGAGCGTTGGATTGCGCCTGCCGTGTTGAGAACCCGGATATTGTTCTGATGCCTTCGTCTTTCATCTTCTGGAGTACGACCATGAAAAACTCGCATTTGATCACAAGGTTTTTGGCGTTCGGTGTGATTGCTACCCTCACGTTCCCAGCGATCAGTCATGGAGCAGTGATTAGCTACGGTGAAAACGTTCAGGGAGACCTGTCTGACGACCCAGTAAATCCGACTGAGTTGCCGAGCCCGCTTACTAATTTGGATGTTGGAATACACACCATTAGTGGGAAGGCGCTTAATGACCTTGGTTCCCGACTAGATACAAAAGATTACTGGGTTTTTCAGATTGAGCCGAACACCCTGATCTCATCCATTAAGCTCACCCAATACGACACCGATAGTTATGAGACGGTTGGAAATGGTGGTTTTTTGGGGATTGCGGATTCAGACTCGATTACGGCTAACAATGGAAGCGTCGGCAATCTTATTGGCGGTGCGCTCGTCGGTATAAATGCAGGAACGGCGGTCAATGATGAACTTGTCGATGACCTGCAAGGAGGTTTGACCTTTGGACCTTTTAGCATTCCCGCTTACCCGGGTGATTTTGGGCCGGGGGTTTATTCTTTTTGGTTTCAAGAGGGCAATCCGACGCCAGACACGCCACCTCAGTTTGGTGGGCCCGGCCTCAACTCCGAAGACGACTTTGTTGACTACACTTTTGAATTTACGGTAAGTGTCGTACCAGAGCCTTCTTCCTTTACCATTGCCAGCCTTTTTTCGGCACTTTTCATGATCGGCGCCAGGCGTCGCATCGCACGGAACAATTGAGTGCGATAGCGGAAACCGTTTGGTCATAACGTCGCGACAACTTCCGGCACGGGCGGACACTTCTCTTGTTGATCCAGTGATGAAAGTGACGTGTTGGCGCGTCAGTGAAACGCTTGGTGAGTCTTCGTTTGTGGATCGACGTTCACAAAGCCGACTGCGTCGTTTGCTGAGTGTTCAAGCCGGTGTCCATCTTCAACGGTAACCGGCGGGCCGGTGTTAACTTACAACCAAACTAACGTCAACTAACATCCTGTTTACGACTCGGCTGCGTCCATCTGTTTGGCGAGATCTTTCAGCCGGTGCTCGACGTCCTTCACATTAGCAATTCGAATAAAGCCGAGTTCCTCTGATTGTCGGTCGCCGTCCGAATCACGGTAAGCCCGTCGTGTAAAGATGATGTCGCCCGAACCGTCTCGTTTTTCTTTGCGGAAGATGTTTTTCAATTTTTCGGGTGAATAACTGCGGACCGTTGTTGTCCATCCGCTGTCGAACGTAATGGCTCGACGATCAGTAATCACATACACCGTTTTTGCAGATCTCCGATATGCCCAGATGGGAGACAACATCATCAAGAGCCCGATCATGATGAAGGGCAGTCCAAAAAGAGGAAAAAGAAGACCGAAAAGAAACGGTACGTCTTTTCCTATACTTGCGGCACCCACGGTCCAAAAAACCGCGAATGCAGTCCAGGGTAATCCAAACAAAACTGTGAACGTTGTGATCCGTGTAAAAAAGACGCGTTTGGGCATTCCCATCCAGTTGATCCGCTCATTGCTTTCTAACTCACGGTCGACCATGTCACGAAGGGGGCGTGGAATCAAAAGATCAGTCATACCGTTCCACCTAACGTTTGAGGCTACTAGGTCGATTTTTCATATTGACGAGCGCAACGAACGCGTGACGTTATCCGGATCCCATGCACTTAGCCTTTCCTTTACACTTAGATTGTAGCTGAGATTCACGGTCGGGACACAAGACCGTCTGAAGACCAGCGCATCGCCCTCCGCAATCGGCTTCCGGATTTGTCTTTCTACTCCAGGCTATTTGGCGCCTTGAATGAAGAGAAACGGCAAACGTTCCGCCGCAAATCTCACGGTCGATCATTGCACCTGCTGACGCCAGCGTCGCCACGCCGCGCGTTGTTGCTCAAGCACGTCGGCGTAAGCCGGATCTCTTGCGAGATTTACCGTTTCATGGGGATCCGTCTTTAAATCAAACAACTCTTCCCAGCGAACCACGCCCGCTACGACTTGGCCGGGTAC
>JAKVBZ010000207.1 GCA_022448645.1 Pirellulaceae bacterium | reverse complement strand
TAGCTAGGGGTCGGACATATACTGATGCCGCGCTATCGAATCTTACGCATTCGAGTCGCAGATCTAAACAAAAGAGGCGCACTTTCGGGCGCCTCTGGAGTTCTACGAGCTAAGGTTTTCGTTTAAAAATCCTCGACGATCAAACCGCTAGCGTCCCACCAGTCTCCGAATTCGTCGCGCACCTGGAAGTTGTAGCTGTGACCGACATCGAGTCCTGGAACGTCAAACAATGCGGTGCTCTGTGGCCCTGAGCTCAGGCTCTCTAAGCCGTTCCAAATCCATTCATCATCCACATCCAGCAAGACGAGCTGGATGATACCACTGGCATCAAGATCCAATGAAAGATACTCGACCACCACACCCTCTGTAGTATCGAAGGCCCGCAGATGGCCTTTTGAGCTCATTGAGAGATGTATAAGGTCGGCGGATGACGTTGCAACCGAACCGCTCAATGCTTCCACATCCAAGGTCATGGTTTCAGGCGACGCGCTCGAAGGCGCACTCGACAGCATCTGCATGCCAGCCCCCATTGCGGCGGCCTGTGACTGATTCAAGTTGATGTAACCGCCAGTGAAGGTGATCACTAGCTCTGGGACATAGGCGCTCTCCTTGCTGTAGAAGTCGTCGTTTCCAGCGGTGCCTTCCAAGCCAACGGCCCAGACGCCTAATGCCGTGACGTAGCTGCTCACATCAAACTCATTCCATGTCCCCGGCACTGTAAGAACCGAATCTATAGTCGCCCCCATCGCAGGTCGGTTGGAATAATTGACGCTGTACTCATCCCAAAAGATGTCAGCAATTTCATTACAATGAACGGTCTGATCAACGTTCTTGGAATAGAGACGAAGCGTCGCCGAGGTTACGTCCCCCGCGACACCGCTGATATCAAATTTCAGGAAAGATTCGCGTTCCGCGTCCTTGCCCACACGTAGAAAGGCGACATTGCCTTTGTTGCTATTTACGCTGCCCGAAGTCACCCAGGTGTCATCCGCAGGATTGAAGGTGAGTGTTCCAGCCGGGACATAGGCTAAGACATTAACGTTGAGTATCGTGACATCCGAGAGCACTGGCGAACCATTGTCTTTTACTTCAATCACAAATTCATTCATGCCGGCATCGGCTGCTGTAGGTGTCCCAGAGAGCGTTCCGTCCGAAGCGATCGTGAGCCAGTCCGGACCGGAAATCTTCGAGTAAGTCAATGGATCGCCTTCTGCGTCGGTTGCGCTTCCTGCCAGAGTTCCGCTATAAGCCTGCGCCTCGTAGCCATCGACCGCTAACAACGGGTTCGAGTTAAAGACCGGCGCAGCGTTCGCATAGCCGATCACCAATTCAGGCCAGTAGGTGCCTTCCTTGCTGTGGAAGTTTCTATTACCTGCCGTCCCTTCGAGGCCAAATGCATAGACACCATTCGCGCTTACGTAGCTACTCACATCGAAGGTATTCCACTGATCCGGCAGCACCACGACGCTATCAATCGTATTCCCCATAGTTGGGCGATTGCTATAGGTCACTGCAAATTCATCCCACGAGGTATCGGGCAGTTCGTTACAATGAACTGTTTGGTCCACATTGATCGAATACAGGTGAAGTGATGCGGATGTCACATGTCCTTTAATTCCGCTAACACTGAACTTCAGAAACGCTTCACGGGCCGCATTTTTTCCGACACGTAATTGAGGATGATCCCCCCAATTCGTATTGAGCTTGCTTGCGCTGGAAGAAACCCAGGCGTCGCCGGTGGGATTCAGGGTCAGCGTTCCACTCAGGGATGCTTGCACCGTTATACTTAACTGTGCGGTATCTGCCAATAAAGGCGCACCATCGTCGATCACTTCAACCGTGAACTCATTGAGGCCAACCTCGTCGCTATACGGCGTTCCAGAAAGCGTTCCATCGGCGGCAACTGAGAGCCACTCTGGACCGGAAAGTTTGCGAAAACTTAGATTCTGGCCTGCATCCGGATCACTCGATACCGTTACAAGCGAACCACTATACGCTCCACCCCGAACTGCATCCTGTCCAATAATCGTATCTGAAGCAAATACCGGTGGATTATTAATGGAGTCCACAATGATCAGCAGCGTCGCCTCGTCGGTTCCGTCACTATCCTGAACTTCGACGGTGAAGGTATTTAAACCAAGATCGGTCGCTCCCGGAGTGCCAGAAAGCGTGCCATCAGTGGCGACGGTCAACCAGGATGGCCCGGAAAGCTTCGAGAACGTCAACGGGGCACCGTCGGGATCGGTGGCACTCGCTGTAATAGACCCAACGTAAGGAGCTGCATCACTACCGTTGAAACCACTGATCGGATCTGTCGTAAAATAGCATTGGTCGTTCGTTGCGGTTGCGTCGTATCCAGCGATACGAACGTTATCTAGCCAGAAATATTCATTGCCTTCGATCGTGCAGCTGAAGCGGATTTGAGAGATCGTCCCATAGGCACTGACATCAACGATTTCCTGGAACATCCCATTCGGCGTCGTGGCTTGGTCTAGACGATTTTCACTGTTATCGACTATTTCCCATACCGTGTGCCAGCTCCCGTTGTAGACCTCAGCCCGCACGGCATCGGGATTGGCGCTATCCATTTTGTCGACGTCATACTTGAAGCGCAATTCGGCATTGTTGACCGGAGTCGCAAGCGTCCGTGTGATCTGACCATTGTTATTCAACAAGCACACCTCATTGGGCCCGGTGCTGTAGAAACTCTGAGCACCCGCATCGTGTGTCCATGCCCCGCTCCAACCCTCGCCACCGGATAAATCAGCACTGTTGAAATTATCTTCGCTGTAGAAACGTCCCGTGTAGCTAAAGTTCGCGCTGACCCGCGTATCCTGCGTGGGAAAGACTTTTACTTTCTCGGAGGTGCTGCTGACATCGCCACTCCAGCTGGTCAATTCCCAGCCCTGCTCGGGAACCGCAGTCAAATCCAGTTCGTAGCCTTCCATATGCTCGTCAAGGGAAAGATCAAACGACTGCAAACCGTGCGTGGCTTGGACTGTCCCGCGTCCAGTGGTTCCGATAGTCACATCGCACAGCTTCAGCACTTCGACCATGTGAAAGATATCATCTTCCGAGTCGACATTGAGCAGCATCAAGTCGGCGCCGTTTGGGCAATTATTGCCAAACAGACCGTCGCGAACAACTGCCGAGGCAGTTTTCCAAGTTCCGGTGTTTGTCTTCGTCACCGTAAAGGCTGTTTTGCGGTTATCCCCTTTGGCGTCATACTGCAGTTCAAACTGACCATCACCGTCGTCATAATAAACAACGCTCAATTTAATCGCCTGCCCCGGATTGCTGAGCAAATCGTCGTGGATGTCGAAGAACAGCGTATTCTTTCCGGTTGAGTTCTGAAACGAGCGGGCAAAGCGATCATAAGGGTGCGAATTGGTGTCGTAGTCACCACCGATTCGCCATCGGCCAATGCTGGTAGTTTCTGGGTCAATCTGGGTGATAAAACGGTCGTAGTTACCCGGCACGATCTTCCAGCCAGCGTCGTTGATTCCGGTTTGACTGTCTCGCTGCCCAACTTGCCCGTTGGATGCCGAGGCGAGGTCATCCATCTGAGCGCCCTGGCTGGCATAGGCATTGCAGATCGCGGTGTAGCGCTCTAAGTTGCCTTTGCTAACCGAACCGTACGTCTCAGCGGGAAACTTTACGGCATCCGCAGCATCCAAGCCTTCATGCAGAATAGCGAAACCACCCCCCGCAGTGGAAGGGATCACCTCTGCCGCCCATTTATCAAAGAATTCAAACGCGAATGCGTGCTCATCGATATAGGTCCTAGACAAGCAGGAAATGGTCACATCCCAGACACTCATGCCGGCATGAATCTGCTCAACCGCACACCAATACATGCTGGATTTAATGTTGGTTTGGAAAAAAGGCTTGTTCCAAGTTTGATCCATCTCGTTGCGAGAAAAGAGCCCGATCTCTGAGTCCAAGGTCCTCTGCCTGCGGCTTGCCGTGCCGTTGCTAGACTCGGTCAGGTGATGCCCCCGCACCCCGCCCCCATACTTCGTGCCCAAGCCGGCGGTGACGTTGGCAACGCACCAGTCCCACATTCCAGGTCGCTTCTCTGCTGAAACGGCCGTATACATCAATGGGATTGCATTCCCCTGTCCCTCCTGAAAAGCCTGATCGTAGAGCTCAAACACCCATAGACGGTAGGCTTCCCAGTCTTCATGTGAAACTTGATATTCGGCCGGGACATTATCCTTATGTTCATAGGGCCCCTCATCACCGGTAGCACCG
>JAKVBZ010000206.1 GCA_022448645.1 Pirellulaceae bacterium | reverse complement strand
GCGACCTGAATTCCATTCAGTCGCTCGTCGTCACCAATTTCAATTTCCTGGTCGTTTACGATTACTTTCGCCATATCAGTTATGCCACTTCTGCTTCCGGTGTCACGCCGAGCACATCAATGCTTCTAGATGCCGAATCAGGTGGAGTGCAACGGCGCCGGGTTCAACAACGCCACTTTCCAGTCGTCTCAGTGTGACTCCAATACTTCAAGTGAAAAAACCGGATCCGTTTCCTGAAAACCCTCCGGATTCGTCCGCTTAATATGGTCCTCAAACTCGTCCCGAAATTTTCGGATCGCGTTCTTGATGGGCCAGGCAGCACCATCCGCTAATCCACAGATTGTCGTACCTGGCATAATGCCAATGTTGTCACCAATCTCCAGCAGCAAATCGAGATCATGTAAACGGCCGCGGCCGCGGCGAATGCGTTCCAGCATCTTGAATGCCCACGAAGTACCTTCACGGCAAGGGGTACATTGGCCGCAACTCTCATGAGCAAAAAATTGGCAGCTATTGTGCAGAAAATCGACAATCGAAACGGTTTCATCCATCACCACAACAGCAGCGGTTCCCAGCCCTAAACAGCCAAACTTGCCAGGGCCAGAAAAATCCAATGGACAATCCAGCTCTTCGGAGCTCAGCAAGCCCATACTGATGCCGCCGGGAATAACCGCTTTAGCGCGACGTCCTTTCCAGACACCACCGCCATATTGCTCTATCAATTCATTCACAGTGATTCCCAGCGGCGCCTCGTAGCACCCTGGCCGCTCTACATGTCCACTCAAACAATACAGCTTGGGACCATAGCTGCCGGCGTCGCGAGGGTTGTCGGGATCAGGTGCGGCCCCAATCGACTGAAACCACTCAACCCCTCGATCAGCGATTTGCTTCACACAGGCAGCAGTCTCGACATTATTAACGACCGTGGGTTTGCCAAAGACGCCTTCTACAGCCGGGAATGGTGGTTTGATACGAGGCCAGGCACGCTTGCCTTCCAGACTCTCAATCAAGCCTGTCTCCTCACCGCAGATGTATGCCGCTGCACCACGATGCAGATAGACATCCAACGTGAAACCACTGTCCTGAATGTTCGTTCCGAGCAACCCCGCGGCGTAACACTCATCAATTGCCAATTGCAGATGGTCCCAACAGCCAGGGTATTCGTACCGCAAGTAGATATATGCTGTCGAAGCTCTTGTGGCATAACAACTCAACATCAGACCTTCGAGCACCTGATGCGGATCCTGCTCCATAAGGATCCGATTATTGAACGTGCCAGGCTCACTCTCATCTGCATTCAAACAAAAGTAAATCGGACCTGGATGATCCTGTGGCAGAAATGTCCATTTCAAGCCCGTAGGAAAGCCTGCGCCACCGCGACCACGCAAGCCACTTTGCTTGACGATTTCAGTAAAGCCACCTGGTGTTTCATCACGGAGAACCCGTTGCCATGAAGCGTATCCACCGTGTGATTGATACACCTTCAGCGTGTGACTCTCGGGCTCCTCGACGTGAGCCAATAGTACTGGGTTAAATTCGGTCACCAGTGATTCACCTCAAAAGTGTCGCTCTCACAATCACACATGCGTTAGCCAAGCGACTCCACGAAATCCTCGATCGACTCTTTGGTCAAACAAGGATGCAGTTTTTCACCAGCCAGCATGCAAGGCGCGAAATCACAGGCCCCGAGACACTCTGCAAACTCGACTGTCAGCTTTCCGTCCTCGGTGGTTTGTCCCGGTTGAATTCCAGCTCGATCGCAAAGGTGTTCAAGCAAAGTATCCGCACCTCGCAGATGGCAACTGATCGAGCGGCAAACCCAGGCTCGCGTCTGGCCATGCGGCTTGCCTTGATGGAAAAACCCATAAAATGTCAACGTGTCTTGTACCTGTGCCGGCGCAAGTTCCAGCAGTTCAGCAATCTCAACAACTGCCTCCAACGGTACTTGCCTCAATTCACGATGAACCAAATGCAGAGCGGGCAAGGTCACCGCCTGTTTCGTCGGATAGCGCGCAAACAGAGCTTTGATCTCGGAAACCATCTCGTCGGTTAACACGCGATCCATTCCATTCACCACAAATAGCAGTAGAAACTCAACCAGTTCAGGCGACTGGTACTGTCGAAACACTACAAAGAACCCAAAACACAAATCAGCCTAACGGTCCAGTTCCGCGGCAATGATGTTCAAACTGCCGAGCACCGCGACCACATCACTCAAAGTGTGGCCACGAATCAAGTACGGGAAAACCGAAAAATGAATAAAAGATGGAGGGCGGCAGCGCGCACGATACGCGACATCACTACCATCACCAACCAGATAAAAACCCAACTCGCCGTTCGGGGACTCAATCGCGGCATAGCTTTCGTCGTTGGGCACTTCGAAGCCACGGTTACTCATTGTCAGTTCAAAGTGCGTGATCGTACCTTCGATCGTCTGGTAAACCTGCTCTTTGGTCGGCAGCGCCATACGATCTTCTGGGCCCACATCAATCGGTCCGGCTGGCAAGTTCTCAAGTGCCTGCTGCACAATTGAAACGCTCTCTAGCATCTCCGCCATACGGACGTAATACCGCGCAAAGCAATCCCCCGCGCGTGCACAACAGACGTCGAAATCGAAATCTTCGTAAGCCAAATACGGCTCGTCTTTCCTCAAGTCACGAGTCACACCACTGGCGCGCGCCACTGGACCAGTGGCACAATAACGAACCGCCTCCTCTTGTGTGAGCACTCCCACACCCTTCATTCGGTCGATAAAAATACGGTTGCGATTTACAAGCCGTTGCATATCGCCAAATGTTTTAGGGGCTTCATCCAGAAATGACCGTATCTTCTCGATCACCAATGGCGTAATGTCATGCATTACGCCACCGACACGGGTGTAACTGTTGGTAAAACGTGCACCACACAAAGTCTCAAAGATGTCGTAGATCTTCTCACGCATATAAAATGCATAGAGAAAGAACGTGAATGCCCCGACATCCAGTCCCATCGCACCGGTGGATAACAAGTGGTCACTAATCCGCGCGAGTTCAGCAACGATGACGCGAACATACTTGCAGCGGGGCGTAATTTCTATTCCCGCAAGCGTTTCCACCGCATGGTGCCAGGCCACATTGTTGGCCATCGGTGAAATGTAGTTCATACGGTCGGTTACCGTGACATACTGGTTGTAATCGAGATGTTCGCCGATCTTCTCGAATCCCGAATGGAGATAACCAATATCCGGAATTGCGTCGACGACCCGCTCACCATCTAACTTGAGCACAATCCGCAACGTCGTGTGTGTTGCCGGATGCTGTGGACCGAAATTCAGTGTCCACAGGTAGTCCTGTTCTGTAGGATCGGCAACACCGACGGTTTCCGAGAGAGATGCCATATCTGAACTACGCCTGGTCTCGATTGATTACCGGAAAATTGTGGCGTTCACCGCGGCCTTGCATTGGATAGTCCTTACGCAATGGAAAAGCAGTAAATGCCTCAGGGAGGAGAATCCGGCGCAGATCAGGATGACCGTCGAACCGGACACCAAACATGTCCCACACCTCTCTCTCTAACCAATCCGCACCTTCCCACAACGGAACCAGAGAAGGCACCACCAGGTCATCCTCATCAAGCATGACTCGAACCGTCAATCGTTCGTTGGTATCCAGATTAGAAAGCAGATAAACCAGGCCAAACCGGTTCCTGGCATCACGATACGCCTGATAGTCCACACATGTGATGTCAGCCAGACAGGTAAATGCCTGTTCGTCGCGAAGCCAGTGAATGAGCGACAAAAATCCGTCGCGCGGTACTACAACACGCGACTGACCGCGGAACTCACTCATCTGCAGGCCGTCAAAGCGGTCCTGCATCGCATCCAATACATCAGGTCGGATCATGTATTGCCCTGTTCTTGTTGCATGGCGCCGGCAACAGAAGACCTCAACGACGACGAGATCGGCTGCCCCAGAACAGGCAATTCCAAAAGAGCACGCTTCGGTTGCTGGCGCGACTGCGTCTCGAACTCCTTACCTGACAACGTACCTTCCTGCTGGATCTTATCCTGCAAATCCATGATCGCCTGGATCAACTGCTCTGGCCGTGGCGGGCAACCTGGCACATACATGTCAACTGGAATAAAGCGGTCAATCCCTTGAACGACTGCGTAGGTATCGAAGACACCACCTGTCGACGCACACGCCCCCATCGAAATGCACCACTTGGGTTCGTGCATCTGCTGCCAGATGCGCTGCAACACCGGCAGCATTTTCATCGCGACCCTTCCGGCCACAATCATCACATCGCACTGGCGAGG
>JAKVBZ010000205.1 GCA_022448645.1 Pirellulaceae bacterium | reverse complement strand
AAGTCCGTGTCTTTTTAAATCAACAAAATGAAAGAACGGCGAGGTTTGCTCAAGGCATTGACCCTGGTTTGCCTCCGATTGAACAGCACCGGACGATGGTTGCCGATATCAACGGAGATGGAGACGATGACCTCTTTATTGCGAGTACCGTCGGTTCCTGTTTTGTTGAACGGTCGTTCCTGTCTGGCGGATATGCAAAAGCGAAGCTGATCCTATTCGAGCAGAAACAGGGTAGGTGAGTTAGGTCGCTCAACAAGAAGTTCCTCGGAGTTATTGTTTCTCAGGAATATGCTGTTGAGGTACTCTTCCAGGTTTTTGCAGTTGCGCAGGCCTTTCATTGTGAACGCGGTTGAGGGGGGTCGTTGTCTGGGGATTTATCAGAGGCAATGATGGCCACGAATGCACTGCCCAGCGTTGCGGCGAAAACAGCGCAGCCAAAGACAAAAATGGGTATGTTATTCATCGCGTTTTCCCTCCGAGTACAGCAGAGTGCCGAAGGAAAGAATCGATGGTACCCACAGTCCGACAAACAGGCCTTCGTCTCGACTGCCACTAAACCAAAGTGAAACGGAGAATATGAACGAAGCTCCTGCTGCTATGCAGAAACCAACTTTACTAATTCGGAAAAGCATTCTACACCTCTCTTGCTATTCGTGCTGAAATGATGCTCGCCGGCAATTACCGTCCCGAGGAACTGATGTTAATGACGTGCGCGGAGGCCGGGGTGACGGGCACTTGGACTTCGCCATATTTCATGAAGCCAGGGACAAACGGACTGTTGAATCCAAGGTATCGTGCGTTTCCAGCAGCGACCCACTCCTCGTGGTGGTCGTTCAGCCACTTGGTGAGAACAGGCTTATGTTTCTCGAACCGCTCGCGGGAATAGTTCCCCCGAACACCGATGGAAATCACGGTCAACGCTGGAGTGTCTTTTACGTGTACGGTTCCATCCACACCTTGGCTTCCCAGTTGGGGGGAGGCATAGAGAAACTCCATTTGGTTAGTGCCGCCAGTTCCGTATTCCATGATGACCGGCGCTGTCATGGCGATTTTGTTCTTTTTGATGTGACGAAAAAGAGACTGGAACATTTCGCCTTGATCGACATCCTTGGCATTTACAGAGGCGGACCGGGTTTGTGGATATTTTTTGATTTCGACTTTCCCAACTGGAGTTGGTGACGGAAAGCCGGCGGGACGGTTGGCCTCTTTGACGACCATCGTTCCGAAGACCGAGGATTTACCTGCACGCTCACTGGCTAAAACGAATCCGGTCAGGGAAAGCAGGGCGACTGCCAGACACGCGCTCGTAATGTAAAGTGTTTTCATCGTGTTGTTCCTTGTTGTTTAGTCAAGCTGACTGCGACAGTGTGTAATTGCGACACATTAATTGTTTAGGCACAGGCGACAGGTAAGATTGCTGGCGCAGGTAGTCAACGTTGAAACGGTGGACGTAATGATTGAGTAATGTTACTGGTGCGACGAGTGGGACTAATTGTTGTTTGAAATCATCGATCAGTTCCGAGATCTCTGCGAATTGTTCGTCTGAAAGTGAGTTGCGAAAGTACCCAACCATGCGTTGAAGCACGTTGCAATGGCGACGAGGCGTTGCTCGTAGTGCGAGTGTTTCCATGAATAGGGCCTGGTATTCTTGCGCGACTGTGCGACGGGAAGTATGTTTCACTTGGGAAACAATCCTGCCGAGTGCCCGGCAACGGTTTGGGTCATGAGCGTGCAGGAGGAGTTTCTCGGTTGAGTGGAATCGTACTAATTCAGAAGGAAGCCAGCCGTTACGGAAAACCTGGCGTAAACGTCTGTAGGCGAAAACTCGCTGCATGAAGTTCTCACGCAACACCGGGTCACCTAGCCGTCCCTCTTCTTCTACCGGTAGTAAAGGCATTTCTCGGATTAGAATATCCGCGAAGACACCTCTGCCCACCTTGCGATTGTGGCCGTTATCCATGTGTACTTTGACACGTTCCATGCCACAGCTGGGTGAATCCTTCTTTAAGACAAATCCATCCAGATCCATCTCTTTGAGTTGTTCGATTCGTTTTTTTGCATAGGCGGCCATGCGGTCGGTCAGATCTTTAGAGGTCGTGCTGGTTTTGAGTCGTACCAGTTCCTCCTCCTGTACGAGCCGAATCGGCTCACGCGGTACACCAAGTCCTAATTCGAGTTCAGGGCAAACGCGGACGAATTCGACCAGCGGCCCCAGCTTGTCTACTGCAAAGGCGTTTTTCTTGTGTCCCCCGTCATAACGGACCTGATCTCCCAGGAGGCATGCTGAAATGCCAATCTTTACATGGCTTGTTGTTTGGCTAACCATTGTTGCTGATTTCCTTCTCGGTAATTAAGTCTGGGGTTGTGGTTGATTTGCACGCGAGTGATTTCGGAATCCTCGCTGGTGATCGCGCGGTCAATTGCGTCTACAAGGCCCCGGGGGCGGACCGAAAATACGTCCAAGGCAGATGTGTCTGTGACGATCGTCGGATTTCGCATGCTTTCCACAAGCTTGCGACCGATGCGGGCATAGATTGGAGTAACTAAGGCTAACCAGAGGCTGGAGAGACGTGGGGTAAGAACGGGTACCGAAATCAACCAGCGTCGCAATCCGCGTTGTCTCGCGTATTCTTTCATGATGTCTCCGTAGGTGGCACGGTCCGGCCCGCCGACTTCAAACACCCGGCTTTCTTTGGAGTTCCAATTGAGGGCTGCTTTTAAGTAGGCCAACAAGTCTTCAATGGCGATTGGTTGGGCGTGCGTGGCAACCCACTTGGGGCAAATCATCACTGGCAGTCGTTCCACCAGGCAACGTACCAATTCGAAGGACAGGCTGCCTGCGCCGATGACAATTGAGGCGCGAAGCTCAATTACCTGGCAACCAAATGTCCGGAGGACACGCCCAACGTCCTGGCGGCTTCTTAGGTGTGGTGACAATGAGGAGGTTGAATCGCCCAATCCCCCGACATATATGATTCTCTGGACACCGGCTTGGTGTGCAGCGCGAGCAAAATTGATTGCCGCCTGGTGGTCTTCGGATTCAAAGTTGCCCTGGGTGTTCATCGAGTGGACCAGGTAGAACGCGGTGTGAACTCCCTGCAGCCCTTTGGCCAGCGAGCTAAAGTCGAGTAGATCGCCTTTCACGACTTCTGTCGTGTCGGCTGTCTTTGATTCAAGGCGGCTCGGATCCCGTGCCAGGCATCGCAGCGGCAATGCGTCTTGTTCCAGGCGTCGGAGGAGACGGGCCCCAATGTACCCGGTTGCCCCTGTAATCAGGATTCTTGCTGGATGTGATTTGGCTATCATGTTTCCACGTTCCTCATATTTCCAAGTCATTTAAGCCGAACTCCCCTGCAATGGAGCGGAGTTTCAGAACAGCTTGCTCCATGATCTGCCTCGCTCGCTCCTTTGATATGTTTAGTTTCTGGCCCAATGATGAAAACGTTAGTTTCTCGCCGCTGGTCTCTAATCCGAAGCGACCGCTTACGATGATCTGCTCGCGTTTGTCGAGCCTTGCCAGCATTTCTTCTAGTACTGCGTTTACCGTCCTTACGGCTATGTCTCGATGGGCGACTTCTTCCGCACCCAAAGCGGAATCTAGTAGTGGTTGTTCCGAATTCGTGTTGAACATGGACCGGCGCCGTCCGTCACGCGTTTTGTAGTTGTAAAGTTGGCGCCGAATGGCGGTGGTGGCGTAGGTGCTAAACCGAAAGCCACGATCTACGTCAAATTTGTCCACCGCTCTCAGTAGGGACATGATGCCTTCGCTGAATAAATCGTCAAAGGTGTTATGCCGATCGATGTATTTTTTTGCTACCGAAATGACCAGGCGTACGTTAGCCCTTACAATGTGGTCGTGGAGTCGTACGGCTTTCCGCAGCAAGCCGGCTATCATGTCGAGCTTGTCGCGATCGGGGCGTTCAACGTTCAAGCCGCTACGAATCGTATTGGCTCGATACCTCAGGTAGTTCATCCTGCGAAAGGCCGCGGCTTCTTCGTCTGGCGGCAGGATAGGTGTGGAGCAAAGTGCTCGGAAACTTGCAGGTGCTCCCTTGAGGTGCTTTGCATCGTCGCGCGGTAAGAGTCCTCTCTCTACTTGGTAGAGGAGTGATCCTTCAACAGGTTCAAAGTTGTTTGATGGGAAATCCTGGCTGGCAACAAATCCGATTTCGCGACCAAGGGCCTCCTGGGTGCGTAATCGCAAAACCTTGTTGTTCGATCTTGTTAAAGGCTCTACGGACGATTGCTCCATCACGTCCAAATCCCTGGCAATCATTTTTTTGTCCCCTTGAAACATTCAAAACGTTCATTTGATATTA
>JAKVBZ010000204.1 GCA_022448645.1 Pirellulaceae bacterium | reverse complement strand
GGAGTCGATCGTATCCCGGCTTCGCCGGTCCGTCCAATTCAAGGCCACGACATCGGCTGCCTGAATCTGGTCGTGAAAGACGGCGCTCTTAGCTACCATCTCGTTCTCGATATTTCCAGGATCAACAATACAAACGGTGGCTCGTAAATCAACCCGTTGGCGGAATCCCGGACCGCGGAGCTTGTCGATGAGAAAAGCTGGATGCGCCAAACCGCTGGACTCAATAATCAACCGATCCGGCTTCGTCTGATGGATAAATTTCACTAACAGAGGCTCTACGATGTGCGACATCGTGCAACACATGCAACCGCCAGCCAACTCCTGAACGTTGACTTCTGCGCCGGCTGCTCCAAACTCCGTCTGGTCGATGGAGACCGTGCCATACTCGTTGATGAGAATCGACCACCGCTCCCCCTGGGGACGCTCCTCTAACAAGGCTCGAATCGCCGTTGTTTTCCCCGAGCCCAAAAATCCCGTGATCAAGTTGGCGGGAATTTTGCGATCCGTATCCGACACATCCAATACCTACTTATCAAGCTACGCAAACTTCGCCGGTGAAACGACCGGCTCTCTTTCCACAACACCTGTAATATCACACGTACGGCAGCAGCGACAGCGATGACGGTTCCACAAATGAGCCGAAACCATACAGATACTACCCAAGACCGTCTCCTCCTTGCTTATACAGCAATGCATTTGCAACTCATTTGCATTTTGGGGCAATATGGCAACACCTCAAAGGACTGTCAAGAGGCCAATCGGCCGGTCCGGTGCTGATCATTTCCGCAGCAAGTTTGGACACTGAAATCAAAGCTCACTACATGAAAAATGACCATTAATGGTTACGTGGATGAACGAGACGAAATGCTTGCTCCTCATCAAGATATGCATGAAGAGTAATCGTCGTTCCTGCACCAGCATTAATCCAAAGATCATCGAGAGATCCACCGGACGGATCAAAATGATCTCGCAGCGTATCATTGAATGTCCACAGGCGTCTCTCATCGTGGCGTACAATACGTATTTCAGCTGTGTAATGATCATCTTCTGCGTGGATCCATCCCCAATTCGGGACGAAACCAATCATTTCCCAGTAATACCAGCTGGCCCCATAACCATGGACTCCACCATCACGATTCATGCGAAGTATGTTATCACCCGTGATCATGACAGGCGTGGGAAACCAGCAGCCCTCCACGTGATTATAAATTTCCAGTTCAATCCAGCCTCCTTCATCCGGTCGATCAATAAAACCACATATGGGAAAGCCATAGACCAACTCTTCATCACTGAGCACACAACCGTTCGTTGGGCCCATCACGCAGCCAGTAAATCCACAAGTAAACAAAGCCAATACAAACGGAAGACACCATCGCAAGTGACCATTCGAGTTTCGCAACATAATGCACCTTAAGTCGTTGTAAGAAAGCAGTTTCACTGGAACCAACCACCCGTCGGTCCCCTCATACTGGAGTACTCTGAAACCAGGAGCTTTTCCCCGCAGCCAGCCTCGCAATTTTCTTAAAAAAAGACGTATTCCGGAAAATAAGTCCAAGACAGGCTCAGCAGACAAACAAATACCGGCATCCAGCAAGCGATTCGGATTACCTGCAAGCAATGCCAGCCTTCCAAAAATACTTCAATGACAACATCATCATGGCAAGATGATTTTCAGGGGAACGACGCGATCGATCCGTCCAACAAGCGTCTCTTTCGAAAAGGTTGCTTCACTGCCATCCCCCTGCACACCTTCGCATATCACCAGCCCCATGGATAAGATATAATTTCCAGAAACAAACGAAACCTGCCAACTTCCACCCGCAACCGGCCAGCCACATTCAACCATGACAAGAACAAAGACTGGTTCAGAAAATACGATACTGGAGTCCGCCCGACGCAAGTGGCTTGCTCTACGCCTGATCTTGGGCGTCTCGATGAAATACGCTGCCCTCTTCGCATTTCTATGCACGGTACTAACCACCGACTTTAGTCTCGCCCAAGAGCTCCTGGCACGCTGGCAGTTTGAAGACAGCACGGGCAGCAAGTGCCGCGACGAGTCGTCGTCCAAGCTACATGGCCAATACCTCGATGGAGTTCTACAAAGACGGGGCAAAAAAGGACTGGCTGTGGCGTTCACCCATCAGGATGTCAAACAACGGATTGAGGTAGCACTTAACGCAGATACCCAAGAATCAATCGGCCAAGTCATCAATCAATCGTTCACTTTTGAGATATGGCTCCAAGACCAAGCACCTCAACCGGACGGCCGGCGGAACTATGCCATTTTCTACAAAGCGGATCGCAATCGGTTCGTGAAAAACTCGTTGTGGTTTTATCGGGCAAGACAGGATGGCAGTTACCGGTTCACCGTTGCCGACGGCGGTGACCAGCAGGTACATGTCAGATTCAAACCGTTAAACGCAAATGGGGCGGGCGATGGCAACTGGCATCACTACGTAATTGTCTTGGATCGCTCGGATACTGATTCCGCGAAACACATGCTTCGCGGATACCGGGACGGCCTACTGATCGACAAAAAGCACCTACCCACGAACATGGGCCCCATCACCAATACCGGCAACCTCGTGATTGGCAATGACCACCGTCGCAGTTCACCATGGCGTGGAGCCATCGACGACGTCTCACTTTACAGCGAGGCTTTAAATGCGGAGCAAGTTCAGCAACGCTTCTCCTCCTTCGGAACCCCAGAAACAGTCGCTCCGAGAAAACGAACAAACCAAGAAAAACAACGTTTCTTCGAAAACAAAATCCGCCCGTTACTGGTGGCGAAATGCATCGATTGTCACAGCGGTGACGAGTCGTCGGAGACCGTCCTGGCGATGGTATCACGGCAGGCACTCCTGGCCGGCGGCGACTTCGGTCCAGCAATCATTCCCGGCCGCGCCGAAGATAGCACCTTGATACGGGCAGTCCGGTGGACCCACAAGGAATTGCGGATGCCACCAGACCAAGCGGACCGCCTTTCAAACGATGAAATCGCTGCCCTCATGCAGTGGATCAACGATGGGGCCACTTGGCCTGGTTCAGACCCAACAACGAATGCTGTGGTCCAGCAAAAAGACAAATCCGCTGCCGGAAAAAAAGTCGAGACCGACCACTGGTCATTCCAACCACGCACCGTAGTTGATGCACCGCAAGTCAAAGACTCGCGGTGGATGAGAAACCCGATTGATCGATTCGTAGAATCAACGCGGCAACAACGAAACTTGCAAGCGGTCGAACCAGCGACACGCAGAACGCTGATTCGTCGCTTAACCTTCGACTTAATCGGACTGCCGCCGACACCACTCGAAGTCGAATCATTTGTGAACGACAAGAGACCTGACGACGAAGCGATCGCTGGCGTCGTCGATCGGCTCCTCGCATCAAAACACTATGGCGAACGTTGGGGACGCCACTGGATGGATGTGGCTAGATACGCCGACACCCAAGGGGATGTTGGTGACTACCCGATTCCCGATGCTTGGCGGTATCGCAATTGGATCATTGATTCACTCAACGAGGACATGCCATTCAACGATTTCCTGCGTGCCCAGATTGCCGGTGACGTCATTGCCGCACGTGGTCTGGAACAGGGTACCATTGTCGACAACGAAGCCCGTAAACTCGTCATCGCCACGGGCTACCTGGCTTTATCGCAACGCTATGGAAATTCGAAAGCCGAGCATCTACACCTCACCTATGAAAACGCAATCGATACGATCGGCCGCGGAGTTTTGGGGCTAACATTGCGATGTTCACGATGCCATAACCATCCATTTGACCCCATATTGCAAACAGACTACTACGGACTCTACGGCATCTTAGAGAGCACGACACTTCCCTGGATGGGTATGTCGATTGAGAAGTCACCTTCCGCTCTAGCGCCAAGTCGCCCCGATGCAAAGTCACAAAAGTCAGCAACCAACTACTGGGCGACTATCAGCCGCTATGAGTATCAGATCAACAATCATTTTCGTCCCTGGCTCAAGCCAACGCTGGATGAATTCAAACAAGTGACCAGCGATTTAAAAGCGTCAAAAGATCCGGCCAGCCAGAAACAACTGCAAATACGTCGAGACGAGTTACTCGGCCGTTATGACGGCCGGTTTCGTGAACTCATGCTGCACGGATTAAATTGGCTCAAGAAGGAAAAAACGAACATGGCGAGAAAACCACCGTTTGAAATGGTGTTTTCCGTCAGCGAAGGGAAACCTCACGACGCAGCCATTCATCGCCGCGGTGAACCCAATCGTAAGGGCCCGATCGCACCACGGCGTTTTCTGCAGGTGATCGACGGACCGACTGCGCCACAAATCAAGAGTGGTTCGGGACGGCAGGAGTTAGCCAATTGGCTG
>JAKVBZ010000203.1 GCA_022448645.1 Pirellulaceae bacterium | reverse complement strand
GCCGTCAACCTGGCACAGTTGTTCAATATTCTCGACTCCACGTACCGATTCAATCAGCGGTACGACCAGGACGTGCTCGTTCGACTCCTCGGCGGTCTGCTTCGTGCAAGTTCCCCAGCCAGTGGCACGTTCGCCTCCCAATCCGCGTACTCCCTCGAGGGGATACCGGGCGAAGGCAACCGCTTGTTGGAGTTGTTCGACCGTTTCAACCCAGGGAACCACAATTCCGTCAGCACCGATGTCGAGCACCCGTTTTACCGTACCAATATTGAGGTCGCTGATTCTGACCAGGGCGACTGTATGGCTGCGAACGGTTGCACGAACGTGTTCCAGAATGTCATGCCAGTCGAGATGTCCATGCTCAGCGTCGATTACCACGTAATCAAGTCCCAACGCCACGGCAATCTCCGTCACGTTGGCAGATTCAAACGTCGACCAGACGCCGTAGATCGATTTCCCGGCAGCAAGTTGTTCGCGCAGTCGTCGGATGGCAGCGGTTTTCATTAAAAATCTCGAAATCCCTGGTGGATAGTCACGCGGTTACCAGTAGTTGCTTGATCCGCCCTGCAGCGAACCCGAACAGGTTATCATCTAACAAGTTAGTCGACTAGCTGCGGAGCAGGCAAATCTATGGGGACGTGCTGGTAGAGAGGCTGTGGGGAGGGCCTCGGTGGTGTTCTGATGAAATTGTCAGGAGTTGCCATGGGTGGCCAGGAATTGCCATGGGTAGACAGGATTAGTAGACTGGATTTTTGTTGCACCAGGCACAAAGATCTTGGACCGTCAGGTCACGCGTTACCGAACCACTTGGACAGCGGTTTGTCCAAGGCGAGTGCGGTCAAGACGGTACGGATGATCCTTGGGAGGGGCGTAAGGGCCCATCGACGCAGACAACTCCATGCTCAGAATTCCAGAAGATCTGCAGAGGTTTTGTGACGGGAAGGCTGAAGTACCATTCCAGGGCAAAACGGTACGCGAAGCAGTGAACTACGTTTGCGACAAGTACCCCGCATTACGGGATCGGCTGCTCGACAGGTGCGACAAGTTGCACGCACACTTTCTGATTTTGCACGATGGGCAACCACTTAGCGGTCCGACCGCACTGGAGTCACCAATCGGTGCCAGAGACACCATCGAGATCTACCTGATAGCCTCAGGTGGTTGAACGATTGCGGCTACGACATGGCCAGCCCGTGCTCCTGTAGGAGTGAATCGAATCGCTCCGTCACACGTTGCTGTAGCTGCGAAAAGAATTCCTCGGTATTGAAATAGGGCAGGTCAATTTGCGGATGTTCTTCATGGGATTGGGCGGGCAACACGTAGTCGTCCCGGGTAAACCCTTGACGTTTTTCCAAGCGGTAACCGCGCAAGAAAGCACGCATGACTGCTTGTTCAAGTATTGACTCGGTCGTTTCGACACCCGTGATTTCGGTAATTGCCGAAGCCATATCGGCACTCGACATCGTCGAGAACTTGCAGGTTCCGAGAAGATCATCACGAATAATACTCAACCCTTTTTGTGGGCTGGTGATCGCATCGACCCAGTAATCGAGGTCGGTTTCCTGTTCATTCAGCAGAATGAAGAAGGTGCGCATCGACATGTGGCCTCCTGCCAGTGCCCAGGGATATCCGGGGTTGGTTTGCGGCAAATAGGCAGGGTACTCAACGCCTTTTCCTTGCATGGCATAGTCTGTTTCGCCTGTTTGCTCGGAGAGACGCAGTGTCCCCTGGCCAAGTTCTTCAAGTTGGCCTGTTCCCATGGCAAGGATCGCCTCACGTGTGGCCTGAAAATCCCCGTAAGACAATCCTCCGGCAACTTGTTGCCCGTCGTTTTCATGGCGGCGGTTGTATTCCATTGCGTAGCCGAGGGTCACACCGCACGAAATCGAATCCATCCCCATTTCATCCACGAGTTCGACCAGCGTGCAGGCCTGATCTGGATCAAACAAACCAATATTTGAGGCCAATAGATTCAGGGGTTCGAAATCAAGCTTGGCACGGAATTTCCCGGCTTTTCCCTCCTCGTTCACATCGTAAACATTTTTGTGGCACTTGATGCCACAGCGAAAACAGGATTCGTCTTTGATGACGAAATCACCCGTTTTCTGAACATTCTCTCGATAGAGTGGCACCGAAATATCAGTCCCTGTGGGAGTGAAATTCATTTCGGGCATGGCGTGCTTACTGTTGAAAGATACGTAGTTTGCCCAGGTGCCTCCCAGGTTGTTGGTGTCTTTGTCACGAAACCGGCGGCTTCCATCGCCGCGGGCTACTGTCTGGTTCAGCTTTTTGAAGCTTTCTCCGGAAGCCGCTTTTCCGTCTTTGACATCTGCGATAATTGCCAGCAAATTTTTTGAACCCATCACACCCCCTATGCCTCCACGGCCACAGAAGCGGGGTTTGGGATCACCACTTTTGAGTTGGTTTTCTGTTGATAAGGCAATCGAGGCAAAGCGAACTTGTTCATAATTCTCACCTGCCGGTCCAAGCACGGCAAAGTGTGCCTCTGGAAACCGTTGGTAAAGGGTTTGAATCTTGTCGTTGACATGTTTTCCAACCAGGTCACTTGCATCGATAAAGTTGAACGTGGCTGGCTCGTCGCCGGTTCGCGTGATGTGTAAGGCAACCGGGTGGGGAGCCCGCCCCGTAAAAAGGACTTCCTCAACACCGAGAAATCGAAGTTTCGTGCCGAACTTTCCACTGCCAGCGGTCCACATTGCTGACGGGAGCCCTGTCTTGGATCGCTTCAGTGGTGAGTAAGCATGGAAATACGTGCGGAGTCCGGTCATGAACATCGTGCCGCTAAGGACACCCAGGTTCATGAGCAGAGCTGCATTGGGGTCATAAGCGTCATCGATTGGGTGATCTTCCAGCACTCGGAATCCACGAGCGATTCCGCCCAGCATATCGTCGATGTCGGCACACGGAACGTCCTGGTGGGAGAAGGAGAGTTGACTTAAATCGCAAGAGTAACAACGCCAGCTCAAGTCGGTTGGGGAGAGGGGATGTTGGGGGGAAATCATGATCAGGCCCTTTTGCTGGATGACCTTCCGGGGAGTGCGGTGTGCACTTGCCAGGTCGGACGTTCTGTCTTGTTTAGTTATTGCGAAGGAGCGATCCGGGGGATCATTATGCTGTTTGGCATTGGTAACATCGACAATCCGTCATGTTGCAGATTACTGATATTCCAGTATCAGGAGTTTGGAAAACGAGGTCAATCGAGTGGGACGCTGGTTTTGGCAAAACTTGCCGTACCAACTGATGGAGACCGGTTCTACCTCCTGGTATGTTTCCCAAGGTCTGGCAAGCGGCAGTTTGACTCGCCGTGGCCTACTATTCGTGACGCGGGGGGGCAGCACCAAAAGATCAGCGTGCCACCCTGGCCCCACCACCTGTCATCAATTTTTCCACTTCTGCCAGCGATGCCATAGAGGTATCGCCGGCTGTCGTCATTGCAAGAGCACCGTGAGCGGCTCCATAGTTGACAGCTTGTTCTGGATCGCCTCCGGTGAGCAGCCCGTAGATAAATCCGGAAGCGAAGCTGTCGCCACCTCCGACACGGTCAAGAATTTCCAGGTTTGTGCGATCAGTCGACTGGTAGAACTGGCTGTCATACCAGCAGAGGGCCGACCAGTCATTGACGGTTGCACTTTTCACGCCGCGGAGTGTGGTCGCCGTGGCACAGAAATTGGGATACTCTGCAACCGCTTGCTCGATCATCCGTCGATAGCCTTCGATGGGTAGCATTTCGAGATTATCATCAACCCCTTCGACTTTCATTCCCAGGCAGGCGGTAAAATCTTCTTCGTTGCCGATCATGACGTCGACGTGTTTTGCCAGCCGGCGGTTCACTTGCTGAGCTCGTTCTTGCCCGCCAATGGACTCCCATAGCGAGGGCCGGTAGTTCAGATCATACGAGGTAACCACTCCATGTTCTTTTGCTTTGCTCAGGGCCTCTTCAACGACAGCCGGAGTTGAGTCGGAGAGGCCTGCAAAGATGCCGCCCGTGTGTAGCCAACGGACTCCAATCTCACCAAACAGATGGTCCCAATCAATCTCGCCTGGCTGCATCTGCGAGGCAGCACTATGACCGCGGTCACTGCAACCAACGGCGCCTCGAACGCCAAATCCGCGTTCGGTAAAGTTCAAGCCGTTACGAACGGTTCGTCCGATTCCGTCATAGGGAATCCACCTCACATACGACAAATCGACGCCACCCTGGAGCATTAGGTCCTCAAGTAGCCGACCAATTTCATTGTCGGCAAAGGCACTTGCCAAGGCAGTACGCATACCGAAGCAACGTCGCAAGCCCCGCGCCACGTTGTACTCGCCACCACCTTCCCACACACGCAGGTTGCGGGTGGTGCGTATGCG
>JAKVBZ010000202.1 GCA_022448645.1 Pirellulaceae bacterium | reverse complement strand
CAGACCCGCAAGAAACTCCTCTAAATGACCACCGGTGCCTACCCCGGAGAACTGCCCTTCCTCCTATCCGTTCTGCTTGCTCACCCATACCCCTGCAAATCAAGCACTGAAGGGCACCAACCTGAAAGGAACGGAGGGAATCCTCAGCACACCAGGCCGCCCTGCCAAGTGTCAGAGTTGTTTGCCGCCTGACGGTCAAGGAATATGGTTAGACAGACGACAGTAGGATCGACAGCCAGCGTTTCCTTGTTGACGCTACCAGAAACGCTACGCTACCTGACTGCTCAGGCATCCTGTCGCGCGCGTCCACGTTTTTACTTTGTTGCTGACTGGCCCACATGTTTGGTCACTTTTGTGTTCCGCCAACGTGACAACGCGTCCTATTCGCACCGCTTGCAAACGCCTGCCGGCAAGGGTATCCCACCTCACCATTAACCTTTTCCCGCAGACGCGCAGACGTCGCTGTACTATTTAGGACTCACATCACGCGATCTTCGGCCCAAGGTCGACGACGGCTGGTCTTAAATTCCTTAAACGGCCTGTCAACGGGAAGATGAATCTGATCGGGCCGAAACACAGCATTGATAGATTGCAGCACGGGCCGAATTTCAGGGTGCAGGTAACCCAAACCGACAATTTCAAAAAAGTCACCGTTGACGTCATACACCTGCACGCGATCGGTCCAGACATGACATTTGCGAAGCGTGCTCAGTTCACTACGAGTGCGCTTGAAAAAGTCCAGCGCCGGCTCCAATTCACCGCCGTACTGAAACGTCGCTTGCGGTTCGTGCGCAGCCATGGACCCCATCGAAAGACGATCCTAAGAGATTACAGCTTGGCAACGATCCCTTGTTCCAGCGCTTGACCCAGAACGTTGGCAGAAATGGGAATCTCAGTATTGTCATCTAATGACAACACCACGGGATTTGAAGACGCTACCACTCCAGTCACTGAGTTGCCCCCGACGGTGTATTTGATCCTGGTGCCTTGCGCCAATCCACCAGGCAAACCATTCTCAGCTACCGGGCTGGTTTTGGCAGCGGCCGCCGGATTAGGTTTATCTTTGCTGACGGACTTTTTCTTATCCAAGACACCTGCGAGCTCCTGCAACTGCTTCCAGTTTTCCAACCGTTCCTGCTGGGCTTCCATGAGCATTTCGCTGGGATTGCCATCACGGTCAAAATGTTTCCCGAATCGTCCTTCACTGCGACAGAATTCGACGAAGTCGACACGCTCTCCCGTCTTGGGATTTGTCCACCAATCGTCATTGACGGCTGGGTTGCCCTGTAATGACAAACGTTCGCGAATGGTGTCACCTTTACGGGGATCGTAGATCATCATCGGGAACGCACGTGTATCGACTGCCAGACGAGCCTGATCGGTTGCCATATTGTCGGCCACTCCATGTTCCGGTTGGCAGGTGGTATAGCAACACAAGACGGCGGGTCCATCGAATTCCATAGCCTCGAGCACGCTGCGATAGAAATGATTTACATGTGCGCACGTGGTTTGGGCCACATAAGTCCGGGGATGCATCATAGCAATCTGTGCGATTTCCTTGCGCCGTTCTTGCTTGCCACCTACCACCTTGCCGTGGATACTCATTTTCGTGTTCTGGGCCATGTAGGTACTCGTGGACGCCTGGCCGCCCGTATTCGAGTAAACCTGGGTATCCAACACGAACACCTTCACGGGCAGGCCCGACGCGAGCAAGCGAGATAAGGCCTGAAACCCAATATCGAACATAGCGCCGTCACCACCAATGCACCAGATCGGTTTATCCTGCCAGCCTTTTTGGTCCCATCGCATCCGCAGTCCCATGGAATAGGCAGGAGCATTTTCGAACAGAGAATTGGTCCATGGCACAAGGTACGGATTGTAGGGGTAGGTTGACGTGTAAACCGTGTTACATCCAGTGGCCGCCACAATCCCCCAATGGTCTTTATATTTGGCACCTACGGCAGAACAGAGCATTCGCAAAGCCGACCCTTCCCCACACCCCGCACAACTACCAGCACCACCTACGTAGATGTGTGTTTGCTCTTTGAGCATCATGTCGATAAGCAAATTGTCATTGACGTATTTTTCGTCCGTAGGACCGAATTCCTTGAAGTAGCGATGACTCTTGCGAATGCTAGTCATCACATCATCCGTCTTGGGGATCATCTTCAACGCTTCGTCATCACAAACCGTCACACACTCTGCACACCCCTTGCATTTACTGGGGTCAACCATGATGAGAAACTTACCACCTTCTCCAAGCTTCTTTTTCGGGCCTTCGAAATACTTCCTGGGCTCGGACCACTGTTCCTCGAACATCTTGCGGTCCCCGTCATCGTTGATCTGCTCCAGGTTCTCTTGCCACTTATTTTCTCCGACGACCTTGCCCAAAATGGCGGTGTCGGGACAGAGGGTCACGCAGTCCATACAGCCGGTGCAATTACCCGCTATGAATTCAGGAATTTCTGGGGCGATGTAGCTAAAATCGCGCAGGGTGGCTGTTCCAGCGGGGATCAGTGAACGGGCCACAGTCAAATCGGCGGGAAGCTCTTTCTCAGCTGTACCATCCTCGTAAGCACGAATGATCCGCTCGTTAAAATCATTGACGTCCAACACCGGCAAGTTGACTTGCTTATAGCCGGCATCATCCAACGTCCCATAGCTATTGTTATTGTAGGGATCTCGATCGTTGGCTTCATTCAAAGATGGCATATCTGGCACACTTGCCATGGAAACACCTCATCTGGCTGTTTGATTAATTTCTTTTGTCACTTTTCAAGTCGTATTTTGTTACGGCGACCAATACCGCTAATCTCGAAACGGAGTACTCTTGTTACGGTCATGAGTTAACCAGTCTGCCAAGAACATCCTGAAGGCAACGAATTCTCAAGCAGGGAAAACCTGTCAATCTCGCTATGCTTCCATAAGTTCACGAGAGATTTCCTGCATCTCACGATACCCTCGCTCCACACAAGTCAAATTATCCTGCACAACCTGCTCTCCTCGCTTCCCGAAGTATTTACGCAACGCTTTTTCGACTCCACCCATTACCTGTTCGTCGGACATGCCACTTTCCCTCGAATATGGTGTGAGCTTCAAAAAGGCTCCCAGCAAGACGATCCCTTGCATACGCATTTCCAAGTCCGCTACCGACGCAACTTCTCGAGCGATCTGCACCATGTCCGCAAAAAACACGCGAATACCTTTGTCCCTTATTGTCTGACGATGAAACTCCGGAATATGCTCCCAGACTTCTTGAGGTTCTTTATGGGCTGACTGCATAAAGATCGCACCGCCATCCACCATACCTTTGATCGGGTTGCCGCTGAGCACCGCATTGACATCGTTCAGCACGACCAAGTCCACGAACTCCAATTCGCTGTGCGTCATGATGTGTTCGTCGGCGATGGTCAAATAGTACGTAGTAGGCAATCCCTTCTTCTCGGACCCGTACTTCGGATACGCCTGTACATCTTTACCAAAAACACTTCCGCCAATCGTAGCGATCACCTTATTCGTGGTCACCGACCCGAAACCACCCACAGAGTGTCCCCGCATGGAAAACCCTCCTGACGGCCGCAAATCGGGATCTTCGGTCCGATCTAGGGCAAGTGCGTGGTCTACACCAACGCAGAAAAAGTCCTGCCCATCACTAATCATGTTATCGAAAGTCGCAATGATGTCCGCTGGACGAACGTCGCGACTGCCCAACCCGGCGGCTCCGTGGTAAATAGGCGGTATACGATCTATTCGATCGTGTCCCATCTGCCCAGTCACGGCATCGCACAAGGCGGCTTTGATTTCTCGTGTCAAATGGTTTCCGGTTGTCGACAGGGGATCGTCCATTCGTTCATAAATGGAAATTGCCTTGCAGTTCTTGACGGCTTGTACGATTTCATGGGCCGGAAATGGGCGGAAGCAATAGATCGTAATGCATCCCGCCTTGATGCCACGCTCCCTCAAAAAATCGACCGTAACTTCGGCGGTTTCCATATACCCCCCCATGCCGATCAACACGTATTCCGCGTCTTCGCAGCGGTAAGGCATGATGAAATCATATTTACGTCCGGTC
>JAKVBZ010000201.1 GCA_022448645.1 Pirellulaceae bacterium | reverse complement strand
ATTCGGATTATTAAAAACAAATCCGCGTTTATCGATCCCATCGTGGAAATCGACAGTCGTACCGTCGAGGTACAGGGCACTTTTTCGATCGACCACTACTGGCACACCGTGACATTCGTAACGAGAATCCGCTTTGACATCATAAGCCTGATCGAAGTTCAAAGCATATGTGAAACCGCTGCAACCGCCGCCGGTGACACCCACTCGCAATACAATCGAATCGTCAAACTTTTGTTCTTCAATAATTCGCTTCACTTCGACAGCAGCTTTTTCGCTCAAACTAATGGCCATTTGTTTTTGCTCCAAGGCAGATCAACAGAGTCCAGAAAAACACCTTTACTTAAGAGTATACGATTCGGTGCGGAAGGGAAAGCGCTATTAGGAAAAGTGGCCTATTTTTTAGGGAAATCGTTTTCCTAGGAGCGCCAGCTTATCATCCGATGACCTTATGGCGAGCTGTTCATCGCTCGCAACCGGTCAACCGCCTCCGAGAGAGCAGTCACGACATATTCTATCTCTTCCTGTGTATTAAACCTTCCTACCCCGAATCGCAGGCTGCTTCGCGTTTCGTCATCGCTCATTCCCAGTGCACGAAGAACGTGGCTGGGTTCCGGGTTGACCGACGTGCAAGCACTACCGCTAGATACCGCGACATCTGGCATGCTCAGCATCAGCGACTCACCTTCCACACCGCGAAATCGCATGTTTAGATTCCCGGCCAGCCGAACGTTAAGATCTGTCCAACCGGGACCGTTCAGGCAGACGTCAGAGAGGGACGATAAACCTTCAAATAACGCTTGTCTTAGTTCTGCGACTCTTCTCTGCTCCGATTCCATTTCGTCCATGCAGAGTTGCAGTGCCCGTGCGAAGCCAACGATTCCGGGCACGTTGAGCGTCCCACTTCGCCTTCCCAACTCCTGTCCACCACCCTCTATCAGAGGTGTTAGGCGAACTTGTGGTTCACGACGTCTAACATATAACGCACCGACGCCTTTGGGGCCGTACAACTTGTGCGCCGAAAAACTCATCAAATCGACCTGCAACTGATCCACATCAACTGGCACCTTCCCTACCGCTTGCGTGGCATCGCAGTGCAACAAGACTCCATGCTGTTTACAGATTTTGGCAATCTCAGCCACAGGCTGAAGGATTCCGATTTCATTATTGGCCAGCATGACAGAGACCAGCAATGTGTCATCCCGAATGGCATCTTGGACGAGCCCTGGATTCAACCATCCGGGCAAGGAGCTACCATCTTGGCCGACCGGTAAAAATGTGATTTCGAATCCTCGAGCGTGCAGGCGCTGCAAGGGATCGAGAACTGCCTTATGTTCCGTGACGACGCTGACCAAATGGTCTCCCCGTCGACGTCGTCGGTCGGCGACACCACGGAGTGCTAAATTGCAGCTTTCCGTCGCGCCACTCGTGAAAACGATCTCTCTCGGGGAAGCGCCGATGGCCGAGGCGATCGTCTGGCGAGACTGCTCTACGGCTTCGTTGGCGTCCCATCCCAACACGTGGCTGGTACTTCCCGCATTCCCAAACTGTTCAGTAAAAAACGGCAGCATCACATCCAGGACGCGCGGATCGACCCTGGTCGTGGAATGATTATCCAAAAAAATGGGAACTTGAACGGACATAGGACACATCAGAACTCAGTAGATTTCTGAGGCAATTCAAGGCAGGCTGCTTCTTCATCACTTCGCATCAGCAAGTGATTTCCGAACATGCAAAGATGGTTCCAGGCCTGGCCGACAAGCACGTCTGTTTTGCCCATTACCACAAACCGTTCCGGATCGGCGGAGACCATCGTCAAAGCTCCTGTTTCAGACTGAACAAGTAGCACATCCTTCACAAGTAATATCTGCCCATGTCCAAAACGGCCACGCTTCCAACAGCGTTCACCGCTATTGACATCAACACACTCAAGAATGCCATCGCTAAGACCGTACACATGATGGCCTGCGATACATACATTTGTAAACTTCGTCTTTAGCAATTGAGGTTCATGCCAGAGATCTTCGACTGTCCAATTCTGGCCAGCGGATTGCGTCACTCGTATCACCTTAGCGCCACCGAAATAGCCCTTCGACACGAACACCCGATCGCCGGACAAAGGAACGGCTTGTGAAACGGAGGCGTTATTAGCACTGCTGCCGTCCCATTCCATTTCCCAAAGCACTTCGCCATGACCAACATGATGCGACGTCAACGTCGACTCGTTCACGATCAGGATTTGACGTTCACCATCAAGCTCGCAAAGCTGAGGCGAACTGTAGCTGATCTGCTGATCGCCGCCCCGCCAACTCAGGTCTCCCGTCTGAGCATCATAGGCCAACAAGGAGTCGTAAGGCCCGCCTGGTGGACCGCCCCCCGGTACGATCACTTTGTCATCGACAATCAACGGAGAATTACTCCGGCCCCAGGCAATCTCCTCTTGATCTCGCTGGCTGGTCGTGTTGACATCCTGCAGAATATTGCGTTTCCAAATGACGTCACCTCCACTTCCACTGAGACATGTCAGTGTACCGTGAGCACCGACGACATAGACTTGTCCTCCGTGAATGGTGGGCGTGCTGCGGGGGCCCACACCACCACGAGACTCATAAAAACGTCCCGGCTCAGCATGCCACCACACCACTTCACCGGTTTCGATCCGATAACAAGTGGTCAACTCCGAGTCTCCTCGCTGTTCCAAAGTCACGGCGAAGCCATTGACAGCGGCAAAGCCGGACCAACCCGCCCCAATCTTTTGTTTCCATAGAATTCTCGGCGGGCGCAACGTCCAATCCGTCGCCAAATCGATTCCCCTCACCTGCTGATCCCGCTGTGGCCCCAAAAACTGTGGAAAATCGTGTGGTGTCGTCCTTTTTAAGTCGACTGCGGAATCAACCTGCATTGGATCATCCAACAGCTGATCCGGCGACTTACTCCAACGGGGCACGAACTTGGGAACGAGCGTGCCACTGAGCTTTTCGATCCGCAGCGTCAGCGAAGCGATCACGATGGCAACCACAACAGAAAACGGCACCAACCCGCGGACCATTTTTGAATGGCCACTGTGTAGAGAAAACCAGCACAACCCGCAAATGGCGGCGATAAATATGACGACCAATAGGGCGACGTTCTCAAAAGCACGATCGCCCAATGCCCCCCCAAAAATCATTGCCGCGCCGATGACACCACAAACGACCCATACGGCGGTAAGCCACCGAGGAAGTTTGGACTTGGAGGTCGAGGTAGCCTGTTTGTCACCCACGAAATATACCGCACTTACAGTGAACCAGACGGGCCGTGCATTCGCCCGAAGATCTCAATTAGTCCTCGCCGAGGCCGCGCCTTTCGTTCTGGAACAGCCCAAAGGCCTCGGTTCGAGAATAAACACCATGCTCAAACCCACAAAAGCACCCGAAACCCCAGAACTTCCCAGCTGGCTCCAGTGCCCAGCATTGACTCGGCCGGACGACAACGGCATCTCGTTTTGGGCTAAACGGGCGCAAACTCAAAAGCCAAATATAACAAGGCTGCCGCTGAAAACAATCAGAAATTATAGTTGGAATTCTTAGGATCAAAGTCGACTTCAGTGAAGCCGGGATTCACTTTGACGTTGCGATAAGTGTACTCCTCGATAATTGGAGGTTGAACACCTTTTCGCTCAGGCCACCCAAACGTCACGTAGCGAATGGGCAGATGTGTTTCATCATCAATGAACAGTCGACTGACATACTTCTCGAAATATGGACGCTGAACCGGGTGTGTGACTTGCGTACAAGTACAGACTCGATCGTCGACACGAGCTCCACGGATGACTTTAATCTTAAAGTCCTCTGGAACGCCTCGACGCTTGTCCTCCTGTAAACGCAGGATGTACTGCTGAAGCAGGTTTTCCATTCCCACATAAGAAATCGGATACCGCTGACCGCGCATGGCAACGGCACTTGTCGGCTCCAGCCATACTGACAGGAGGCCTAACAGACCACTTCCTTCGTGTGCAAACAGCTTGTTATTATTCTGCCCCTTGACCCAAAGCACCTCACGGTCCTTGAGATCATCCGGGCCTTCGAAGTACATGTAGACTCCGAACGGTACTGTCACCAGCCCAGCCGCGTCCAGACGTTCGTTACGGACTTTGAGAAAAACAAATTGATGGTCTAGCAATACTCCATCGACTTGCTCACGCTTCACCAAATTTGCTGAATAACCTCGCACGTGCTGACGGCTGAAAGCCAACTTTCCCTGAGCCATCTGCAAAACGTTATCCAGTGGATGCGTTTCAGCCGGTGGAGCATTCCGCGCAGACTCCGCAACGCGAAAGATCGGCTGCTTCAACCCTGCTCGACTTTTGCGCGACGACCGTTCCTGAGCTGACACAGGGACCACAGCCACACCAACTAGGAAC
>JAKVBZ010000200.1 GCA_022448645.1 Pirellulaceae bacterium | reverse complement strand
GTACTTCTATTCGTCTGGATTGGTTCACGTGAAAGAGGGCTTCACTTACGTAAGTGATCAGAAGGTTGTGGTTTACGATCCGGACAGTGAACCTCCCCTTGTCATGATTGACCATGGTGACATCCAAGGTCTGGAGTTTGAGCGTGCCGAATCGTCTCTTTTTGATAGTCTTATTGGCCTTGAGATCGAGGACTCATACATCTGGATCACCGTCAGTATTGAAAAAGATCGAGATGTCGATTTTTACGAAGTGATCCGATCACGAGCCCGAAATGCCGAGTGATGCTTGGCGGTTCATGCTGCAAGTGTTATCCGTGTGCTTTGCAGCGAGATGGGCAGCGGACGCAGGGTCATGGGAAGGCTTGGGTCATCAAATACTGTCAGCAGCGTGTTGCCAACCACCCTTGGACTTTAATGGCGTCAGCGTAAAGCAGGTTGGGCTCGGTGGTGAAATCGAATCCATAGGGATATCCCATTGTGTTCTCTTGTATTTCACAATTGGCATTGCGAAGCGTCCATGGAGGATGGTTTATTTCACCTCGAAAGATCTCGCCTTTTTTGTTAGCGCTGTAAAGACAGTATCTTGCCGTCAGCCAGTATTCGAATGTGTTTGGCTGTGCGTGAAATGAATCCCCAACTGGTTCATAGCTGCCGATGAAGTTCGCGGAGGGTTCGTCTCGGTGAGTTCGTCGAGATTCGTAGTGAATCGCGGATTTTACGTTCGCTTGCTCAAGAGACATGCGAGCGTCCATGTACGGCAGATGGAAGGTAGTTCGGGCGGCACGGACAGCAATCGCATTGTTTGCGTCGAGGGAAAAGAACCAAACGCCAGGTTTTCCGTCTTTCGTAACATAGGTCCTGACATTGAGTTCAAGGAACTTACTGAGCCCCGGGATGGCAGGACAACAACGGGGGGCAGTATCAGACATTAGAAACGGAACGACCCCTACCCACGCCGACCCTTGATACGTGTCAAGTTCAAGTTCCGGCGGCAGGTGTTTGCGAACCACCTCAGGCTCGACGCGCCAATGAGCGAACAACAGCTCTGACCATGTCATTCGCATGATCCACGGGGATCTGGGCAGTGGCCAGGTTCGATCGGTTGATTGGCTTGAGTTGTTCACGATGGAGATCTTGTGAGGCTTTGCGAAAGATGTCACCCAATTTGTCTTACTGTTAGCCAGCGGTTGTCTACGAGTGGTTCACTCTTCTCCTAAACAGATCAATTTACCAGTGTTTGTTGTGAGGTACAGTCGACCTTCAGCGATAGCGAGTCCATCCCACGCTGGGGCGGGTACGGTGGCTTCATCGATGACATAACCGGTTTCGGTCGACACAACTTTGAGTCGACCATCGCGGTGAACGACATAAAGCTTGCCGTTGGATGCAAGCGCCATAGCGTGAATTTCATTGTGAAGCTGAGTCCCATACTTGGGGTCTTCTTGGATTTCTTCTTCTTTGGCAAATGGATCTTTGGTCCATAGTGCATTCTTTGCGATTCGTTGATTTCGGTACGGTTTTCCACCAGATTTGGCGGTTCTTACTGCCTCCCATCCGGTGATCCACTTGCTGTTGAATTCGTCACCCTCGGACAGGTGGAATTCGCGACGGAAAACATTGGTGTTGCCGTCCAGCGAGCTGAAGACGTCGTTGTCACGGAACACCGTCAGAGGTCGGCGTTCGGCTTCACCACGGAATCGGTCTTGGTGTCTTGCACCATACGTCCAGCTTCCTCGAGGTATCCAAACTTCGCCCGCTCCTGTATTTATTTTTGCAAAGGCATTCCACTTATCGACATCGACTTTCTCGCCATCGCCCGAGATGATCCATCGGGACATGGCGATCCCATCACCTTCGGCATGAAGAATGTCAAACGGATCAAACTCTAGGCCGGAGTTTTCGTAGAAACCTTTCTGGGGAACGCTGTCGATGCGTTGTACCCAATGGCGTTTTCCAGAGCGTGGGTTTACTGCAAAAACGAGGATTCCACCATCGGCCAGTGGTTGTCGCCCTGCTGCGAAGTAAGCGATGTCATCAATAACTAAAATTGCACCTGGGACGGGCCACGGTGATTCGACTTGTCCATAGGCGACGATGCGTTCGTCAGACGGAGCCGCCCGCATTCGCCATACCAATTCGCCATCGTCCGCACGAAGAGCATAGACCCAGCCTGTGGCTGTTCCAAACAAGCATAGATCGCGGTAGATCGCCGGTGGGGTGTCGAGCCGACCGTTCGCTGTGAACCGCCAGCGGATCTCGCCAGTGTCCGTATTCATGGCAATCAGTTCATGAGCGTTGGGACGCGTGACATAGGCGATCCCGCCTGCGACGGTGGGCGCGCTTAGCGGGCCTTTGATGACCGGGTTTTCGGCCCAGTCGTGCAAAATTGGGCCTGTCATCTTTTGGGCTGCGTCAAGCTCCTTCTGGAGTTCAGTTGTCCAGCGTTTTTTCAGCGATGCAGGGCCTGAGCCTGAGCTGCTCGCACTACGCCACCGATCGCTGCGGTACAACGGCCAATCATCGGGTTGTGTGTTGGTAGCATTGGGATTTGATTTGCCTGTGCCCAATTCAAGAGGAAACTCAAGTTCGCTGATTGGCAGGCTGGCGACATTAACACCATTTTGGGGCGTCAGTGGTGCTGGCGCCATCGCAACAAAACCACGCAGCATGGGCCAGCATGTGCAGTGTTTCGGTGTAGTGTAGACAAGGCCGTTCGCTGGAATCCAACCGCTCTCGCGTGAACAGTTTGCCTTGGTAATTCGATTGGCGACGACCTTACCTGAATTCAGGTTGGTCATGTCCAGTTCGCCAGCGAACACATAGTTGGGTGTGCAAACCGGAGGAAAACAGTGTGCCATCCCAGCAGGGTAGGTTTTTCGAACCTCGCCCGTTAGTGGATCAAGAGCCGAGACCTCGGTCGGGCTTCGTTCACGTTTGTCTTTATCTGTAGTATTGATCTTGCCGCCATGCAGAATCCACAGGTCATCTTCAAGGAACATGGCACGTGCCTGACGGGCATGATTCATGCCTGGGGGAAAGTCTTTTGACCATTGTGGTTCACCTGTCGTAGCATTAACAACATGAATGCCATTGCCTGCATCATGGTCGTTGAGTGTTGAGACTTCGAACACCAACTGGCCCTTGGCCAGTACGGTTCGTGTTGTCAGGGTTAACCACTGATAATCAGTGCGTTGCCACCGCAGGTCTCCGGTTTCAGATTCAAGAGCCATCGCGACAGCCTTTTCCCCGCGTTTGACGCGTCCTGCGATCAGGGCAATGGTTTGTCCATCAGTGACCACGTTGCGAGGTTCCGCCACTTTGATTTGCCAGAATTCTTTTCCAGTTATTGGATCGATAGCTCGCACGGTAGTAGCGTCAGTTGCAATGACCCGGTTTCCGTCATGCAGCAGATTGGTCACCGAAGTCATGTCGCTCCAATTGGCGATAACTTCGCCGGTTGCCGCATCAAGAGTCACAGGGCGTCCCTTGACGATTGCAAACAGGTGTCTTTGTGATGCAATAGGTCGAGTTCCGTTGCTGGGTAGCCGAGGTAAAACGAAGTCGGCGGGATTGTTTTCCTCACTGTTTGCAAGGTTGCGATGCCATAGACGCAGTCCATTGAAACTGTCGCGTGCCAAGATCCCACCATAAAAATTGCGTCCCCCGGACGTCACCATACCTTCAACTTCCGAGGTCGCAGCAGCGATCCAGCGAACTCGTTCGGGTGGACCCACCAGAACGTCACTCGAAACGGCATTTCCATCAGCAGCATGCCTTGGGTGAGACCAAACATCCATGGACATCGGCCAGCGTTTGGCAGCAACGATGAAGTCTCCCTGTCTACGCGGCGTCTCGATTTCCGCGTGACACAAATGCTCCGTTGGCGTTATTTCAGGGTCGGATACGACAATCGCACCACCTGGTGTTAATACTCGGAGCATTTCCTCTAAAGGGATGCTGTAATCTTGGATGATGATTAGGTTGACAACATTCTCAGCGTAGGGAAGACGGTAAGGATGTCGAGTGTGTTCGGCCCATGACAAACCATAGTGGCCGTCTTGATGAATTTGTTGTTGAGCCGCGTTGATGTTCTTGGCGTGCGTATCAAGCACGTGAAATAAATAACGACCGGTTTTACTGAGTTCCGTGGCGGTGCTCACGTTGCTGCCCAGTTGCACTACCAGTCCTCCCTGCAATCCGAAGGCTTCCACAGCGTTTGCATCGTTGGTGACAGCCGTTTGGTCGACCGATGGAGTGGTTACCGCTTCGGGCTCGGAGGTCGCAACCTGGCCGTTGGAAAAAGATGGAAATAGCAGCAAGATGCAGGTGGGCAGCACAAGGCGGGTTGTGGTCATCTTGGGAAAACTCCATGTGGCGGTTTGGTAGTGACGAGCACTTAATAAGTGTACCCGGATGCAGCACATGATGAACTCAAGGCGACATCCTTTGGCAGTAAAAATCA
>JAKVBZ010000020.1:56127-68606 GCA_022448645.1 Pirellulaceae bacterium | reverse complement strand
TATTTGTTCTACCTGCAGAAGATGTCAGGCAAATTTTTTTCAGGCTTCGGTAATTTTTCTTTTTGCCTCCGACCACTTGGGAAAGTTCCTTTCCTGTGAGCCAGCAGAGTGTCTACTTTGTGTGATTCAAGCTTGCAGATAGCCATAACGTGCCTCCTTCTCTTGTCGGTGGACAACCCGATGGTGAGGGCCTCCAACGGGTGAAAAACGTCGAAAGACATTGCCTAGACAGTTCCTCGACAGAAAAAACCCTTCTAGGAAAGTGGATTCATTTTTCGTGGAAGCGGGCCGTTCCTGTCTACTAATTACTACGAAATCACGGCCCTGATCCTGCACGGCTAAGAAAGAATTATTTTTGCTGAACTGGCAGCTTCAACCGATTCTGCATCATGGTGCATTTCAGGTTAGACACCCAACTCGGTATTGTGTGGCTAGATATGGTAGAAGCCTTACCACTCAATGGTCCGGTCGGACCAGTCCGATTGCTAATTGGGTGAGGGCTTTCGCGCAACAGGATTGAACAGGTCGCCGGCCGGTCTCGCGTTCAACATCGTGCTCTGGTTCAGTGACGCCACGCCCTGGAGCCCAAGCCGAAAAGAGTAGAAAGATACGTCCGCACCCTTCAAGGCCAAGATTCCTAGGCTCTTTTTATATCCAGACTAGATTGTGAAGAACTCTGGGAAATCGGCAACGATCTTCGTGATGCCGAGCTCGTGTGAGTCGAAGAACGAGGACGATCACTGCGTGCCAATTGCTGCGCCAAGATCAGGTGGAGGGTATCAACGGCAGGGTAGCGATGTACGGCGTTGGCGGAAACCAAGCATGCTTATGGCGCCCAACGCGGCAAAAAAAAATGGCACAACAGAAGGAGGTTCGGGTACTGTATTTGTCGATTGGACGTTTGATGGAGCAAAGTTGACGCTCAGGGCATTGAAATCCGTTATGTCTATGTCGTTATCCCCGTCGAAATTGCCGTCCGACCAGCGATTGTTGACATTGTTTCCCAAGGGATCAAATCGAATTGCCAAAGCGTTGAAGTCTGTTATGTCCACGTCGCCGTCCAGATCGGTATCTCCGATCGTTGTTCCTATTCGATTCACCACCAATTCAGAAACATCCAGGTTGTCAACGATTTGATCACCCGTGAGATCCATAGCTGGTGTGGTGGTCTGTGTATTGATCGCCGCGAAAAGAATGTCAATGTCATTCGCAGTCAGATGCTCATCGTCATCAAAATCAGCATCTGAAGTTGCTGCAATAACCAATAACATTTGAAGATCGTTGTAATTCTCGGGGATTTCTAAGTTGTATTGTGAGAGGTTGAAGACTTCGGCAATGGAATTGTCGTCATTCAGGACGACGACATCTCGATAGGTAACCTGCCACAAATCGGACCACACATCGGAAGTACCGTTTCCGTTGTCATCGATGTCTTGAAGCCAAGGCAAGTCGCGGCCAGAAGAAATGTCTATGTTTGACGATGAATTACCGATGCCGAACTTGTTGATGCCAATGATTGGAAAATCCAACGCGGGATACTCTGCCTCGAGTTCATCGTGAAGCTTATCGAGTTCGCCAAACTGGCGACTGCAATAACTTCATGTAGAATATCCGAAGTACCAAGCCGAGGTCTTTCCAAGATAGTCACGAGGAGACACCAGCTGGTTGAAGGTTGCCGATGCCGGGTTGACATTCATGAGAGAAAAATCCGGTTGCATGGCGGTAGCAGCAACACACGTAAGTAACAAGCTACCGATCAATCCGTAGGGAAAGACTTGTCGTCGGAGGAATTGAATTCGAAATATTCTACTGACTGTCTGCATCTTCAAGGAATGGCTGAGTGTTAACGTAAGGCCTAAAACGGCGATAGGTTTCGGTGGGACTTGTCCTGTCTTGTTATGATCCAAATTCCTTGTCTTTTTATTGTATCACAAGTTGCTCAAAAGGTCTATTTGCCCACCGTGCGTCAAGGTGACAGCTGACTTCGAAACGCCTGTCAGCTATACTCAGCTGATGAAGTGTTGTCTCGGCTGTTTGATGGTTCTTGGTCCCCGACTGGCCTTGTTCGTGCTCTTTCTGTTCAGCGACTATCTTAGTCGCGCGTATGAGCTGAATCTGTGGCCCTTCCTTGGATTCCTGTTTCTGCCCTGGACTACCCTCACATACGCCATAGCGCAGAATGAGGGCGGCGGCCTGACAGGATTTTACCTCATGCTATGGGTGATCGCGCTGCTCGCAGATCTTTTCTGCACACGCCAGAGCGGGGCCAAACACACAGAAGCACGGATCAAGATGACTAAGATTGTGCGCCGGAGATCTCGCTCTTACGTGGTGGACGGTAAGGTGCTCGATAGTAACGAGGACGACTAGGATCTGTTAGAAGTTACGGAGCCGACTCACGCCAGAGGACAAATCTTTCCAGTCCATGGTGCTTTCTCTGGTTTTGTCCAGAACGGAGGAGATGCCACGGTTGCCGTGTCCTGCCGTACTACTTTGGTGTGGGCGTCAAACTGCCCTTCTTGCGGCCCTGAATTTCCAACCTGCCGGACGGAGGCGTGGTAGAATATGGTCTGCGACCCCAGGCCTACTGGTGGCTAATTTGCCATCGTTTGTGGGGGCGTGTCGTTCCCTACCCGGATGGGCTGTGAGTTGAATGGGACGAAGACCTGCTGGAGGAGTTCCGCGAAAACAGTGACTGTACGGCTGCAAAGCTAAATCGTTGTTCTGGACCATCTGAGTCCCATCCCAAAACGGGATTCGTGTTGTCATTTTGACCGCAGCGCTGTTTGGCTCATGATAGTCATGGCAAAATTTTGACGCCACAGCTGAGGCCCCTGGTAATCCTTGAAATGTCTTATTTATCGCAAAAACAGATGTTTTGGCAGTTTTTTACACTCGCGATGGACGGCCGAAGCGGCCGGATGCTGTTGTGAACCAATATCTTGCTAGCGTTGGCACGACCATTGCTTTCACTACAACACATCTGTTTTCCAGGTTACTACAAACCACATGCAATGATCAGAAACGCAAGGAACCAAGCCATGACTATTTCCAATCCAAAAATTTTCGTTTGTGCAGCATTCATCATCTTCCTGTGGGGACTGTCACCCATGACCACGTCGGCCGATCAGGCTCGTTCCGGAAAGTCGTCGGTCGGGAAACGATCCTCTTCCAAGTCGGCCAGATCTGCTAGGTCAGCCCGTCCGCGAAAAAGCCGCGCAAACTCATCCAGCCGCAAGTCTTCAGCCAAGCGATCTTCTCGTTCTCAAAAGACCAGCCGATCTAAACCGAACTCTCGCAATCGCAAGATAGACCGCAGGGGACGTACCGGTAAGAACGATCGCAGTTCACGCAGTGGCAAGATAGACCGGAAACCGCGCACGGGCAAAGCCGATCGCAGTTCACGCAGTGGCAAGATAGACCGGAAACCGCGCACGGGCAAAGCCGATCGCCGTTCACCCAATGGCAAGCCGGACCGGAAACCGCGCACGGACAAAGAAGATCGCCGTTCACCCAATGGCAAGCCAGACCGGAAACCACGCACAGACAAGGACGACCACACTTCACTTACCGTGAAACCCAATGAAAAAAAACCATCTCCTGGCCGACGTGATCGAAAGCGACCTGACCGGGATCGACGTGATCGGAAGCGACCTGACCGGGATCGACGTGACCGAGGCAAACCCAACGATGACAAGCCAGAGTACACTCCCGGAGGAGGTGGTAATCAAGGCAACGGTCCTGGACACAATGACGGCGATGCTCACGACCATGATCATGATCACGACCATGGTCATGACCGCGGACGTCGACGTCGACGTAGAAGGGGTTTGAGTTGGGGTTGGGGTGGGGGTTACCCTTGGGGAGGGGGTTACGGTTCGGTTTGGCCAGCTCCTCGGACGGAAATTTACTACCCAATGCCGTCGCCAGTCGAAACGGAAATTTATTACCCGATGCCGTCGCCAGTCGAACCGGAAAGTTCCTATCCACTGCCACCGCCAGTCGAACCGGAAAGTTCCTATCCACTGCCACCGGCAGACGAATCGGATACTGTACTTCCACCGCCACCGGTAACAGAGGAAGAGACTCCAATTGACGAGCAGCTGACGCCGAACGATATCCCTTCATTGGACAATGTCGGTGACGCGTTGGAAGAGTTCCACAACGCTGACAATGAAACCGAAAATTCAGAAGAGCGGATCCGCGTCAGAGGCTTTGCAAACAAGTGCCTTAGTTTGGCTGCACCCTGTAACTGGTGGATTGACTTCTGTTGTTGGCACTGGTGGGATTGGTGTTGTCTTCCTTGGTACTGGGACTGCTGGATTCCCTATCACTGGGATTACGTTTTCTGTCCCCGACAGGTCGTAATCATCGATGGTGTCCAACAAATGTGTGCAGAGATAACCTACTACGTAGGCATTCGTGGTTCGCAGATTCCGAGTTTTGGGTTCGGAATCCAGGAAGTCAAAGTCAACTCTCCTGCCGAGTGGGCTGGACTGGTAGCCGGTGACGTCATTGTAAGCGTCAACGGACAGCCAATGACCGATAAGGAACTGTTGGTCTACGAACTGCACCACACTGGTGGTGTTCTGGATCTTGAGGTTGCGTCTGAAGGAAACGGTGAGCTGAAACGGCTACGAGTCGTGGCCGAAGTCATGCAGTTCTAAGTATTGGTCCTTGTGGACGTTTTGTTGAACGCAGGAGCGGGCCCCAACGGCCCGCTCCTTTTTTCATGCGCTGCCTGTTGGTCCTTAGTTTAGGTCTTTCAGACGCCGATCGGCCTTTCATGATGGATAAAATCGCTGCCGTTCCCGAGGAAACCCCATGCCTAGTGACACTTCCGGATGATGTCTCACCTACTTGGTCATATGTTAAATGACCCACTCAACTAAATTCATGCGAGACAAATCTGCTTGGTCCTGGTGGTCGCCGATGGATAATTCTTACTTGACTCAGCACTCGCTTCTTTGGGTCAAATTGCATAAACTGCGTGGTGTGGGAAGAAAGTGGGGTTCTGTAAAACAGCATGGTTTGCGATTGGTTTGTGGATTTCGCTGACCTTCGCGATTGGATAAGACGATGATGATCGATAAGGAGAAGTTCTCTCTGCTATCACTGCCGGTATTTGTCTAGGCGAAAACCAGGGACGGTGATCCTACGTGAGTCGAGAGCGGCAGGCACAGAAAAAAACTACCACAGAAAAGGATGGTTTCGGCACGAACGCCGGTTGCCAACGAAAAGAGTCTCGGATGATACGCCTTGCATTGACCAATCCCTACCTGGTTGTGGTCACCGCTTTAGCAACGCTGGTGTTGGGCGTACGTATATATTTGTTCGAGTTGCCTGCCGACCTACTGCCACAGTTCGAAACCTCCGCTGTTCAGATCGTTACCTTCTATCCGGGCATGCCGCCTGAGGTGATGGAAAAGGACATCATGAGCCGCTTGCAGAGGTGGACAGGACAGTCGGTGGGGATCGAGCATCAAGAAGCGAAGGCGATGCAAGGGGTTTGCATCGTCAAGGACTTCTTCCGCGAAGGCATTTCAATGGATACGGCCATGTCGCAGGTCACCAGCTATGCCATGAGCGATATGTTTTATTTGCCGCCGGGTACCATTCCGCCGATGGTCATGCCCTTTGACCCCACGGCCAACGTCCCCCTCTGTCTGGTCGTGGTGACCAATCCGCAGATGGATGAACAGGAACTGTATGACATCGCCTACTACGAGCTACGCAACAAGCTGCAATCGATCCAGGGTGTGATCGCTCCGGCCGTGTATGGCGGTAAGCTTCGACGCATCCTGGCTTACGTTGACCGAGAACGCCTGGAAGCTTTCGGACTATCGTTGATGGACGTCCAGCGAGCCTTGTTGAAACAAAATGTTCTGATTCCCGCTGGCAGCATCAAGGTGGGCAACCAAGAGTTTCAGATCTTCACCAACGCCAACGTCGACCACATTGAAGAACTCAACGAAGTACCGATTAAAGAAGTGGACGGTGTGCCGGTATTGATGCGCGATGTGGGAACCGTCAAGAATGCGTCGCAAATCCAAACGAACATCGTGCGGGTGAACGGTTCGCGAAAGGCTTATATTCCCATCTACAGGCAACCGGGTGCCAATACGATCGAGATTGTCAAGCAGATTAACCGCCAGCTGCGAAATATCGAAGAGCGGTTAAAGGTGGAACGATCTGAAGACCCCAAGATGGCGACGCTCAGTTTGAGCGTTGCCATGGATCAATCGGTGGGAGTCGTACGTGGCAACCAGACTTTACAAATCGCAGCAGGTTTAGGCGCTTTATTGGCTGGCGCCGTGGTGTTCGTGTTCCTGCGGAGTGTGCGCTACACATTAATTGTTGTGTTGGCCATCCCCTTGGCGATTCTGGCCTCCGTATTCGGCATGTATTTCACAGGCGACACCATTAATGCCATGACGCTGGGTGGGATCGCGTTGGCGATCGGTATCTTGGTAGACCAATCGATCGTGGTTTTAGAGAACGTAGTACGTCATGCGCACCTGGGTAAGAAGCCTCGACAGGCCGCGCTAGATGGCGCTACCGAGGTGGCATTGCCCATGTTGGTAGCGACGATCACATTTGCCATTGTGTTCTTTCCGGTAGTCTTTTTGTCTGGGTTGGCGAAGTTCTTATTCATGCCTCTGGCAGTTGCCGCCAGCATCGCAATCTTTGCCTCCTACGTGATTGCGATCACATTGGTCCCTGCCTATTGTGCCAAGTTTCTGGGTGTCGGTTCGATCAGTGGTCAGCAGCCACAGTCTGGTTGGTTGACCACCGCTTATCGGGCGACGCTGCAAGGTCTGATGCCCTGGCGTTACTTAATCATTTTTTTAGCGTTTGTAGGTTTTGGTGCCTCCTTGTTTGTGTTGTCTACCAAACTGGGCCAGGAATTATTTCCGCAGGTGGATTCCGGACAAGTTCAATTGTTCGTGCGAATGCCTACCGGGACCAAAATCGAAATGACCGAACGCACGATCAGAGAGGTTGAACAGGAGATAATAAAGATCGTCGGTCAACCAGATCCGGATTTTGCACTTGGCCGGGAAGAGATTCCCGAGTCGAACCTACAATTGCTCGTTTCCAATATTGGCGTACTGCTCGATTGGCCGGCGGCTTACACGCCGAATTCCGGAGTCATGGATACGTTTATGTTGGTTCAAACGAAGAGCAAACCTGAGCACCCTGATATTTTTCAATATACTCAGCAACTGCGCAAGGTCCTCAACGAAAAATTTCCAAACGTTGAGTTTTCGTTCGACACAGGAGGTATGTTGACCGCCGCATTGAATATGGGAGAGCCTTCTCCAATCCACTTTCAGATCCAGGCAACAAACTTAGAGACAGCCCAAGAAGTTGCTCAACGGATTGTAGGGGTTGCCAACGGTGTTCCTGGTTCGGCAGATGTGCGGATTGCCCAACGCATCGATTACCCGATTCTGGAAGTCGAAATGGACCGTGACTTGGCTGTTCGTCAAGGACTGACACCTGACGAAGTGATGAAGAATCTGGTGGCAGCCACCAACAGCTCAATCAATTTTCAACCCTCGTTTTGGATTGATAAACGCAAGGGGAACCACTACTTCTTCGGCGTGCAATATTGGGAAGAAGAACTGGATAGCATTGACACCTTGTTGAATATACCTGTCGGGAGTGGAGCGGGAGGTCCACGTCGGTTGGGGAATGTGGCCGAAATCCGGCGCACGAAGGGACCTGCTGTGATCAATCACAGGAATATCAGTCGTGTCACGGATGTCTACGTGAATGTTTTGTCGGGGTACGATGTCGGCGGTGTGGTGAGTGAAATAGAACAACGGCTGGAAGCGTTAGGGGCTCAAGCCGAATCGGATGAACGAGGTGAGTTGTATCGGTTGGGACGTCCCAAAATAGATGCCAAAACGGGCGAGACTCAAGAGATAGACCTGGCGAACGAACCGTTCCGGAATGCGGATTTATACAAGGGGATCACGTTTCGCATGATGGGAGAAGTCCTTTCCATGAGGGAGTCGTTCACTCAATTCACGGGTGGCTTAATGCTGGCGGCTATCCTTGTGTATTTGGTCATGGTGGCACAATTTCGCAGTTTTATCGATCCTTTTATCGTGTTGCTCACCGTACCGCTAGGTTTTATCGGAGTTGTCATCGCCTTAGTCGTGACACAGACCAATTTGTCTATCATGGCTTTTATGGGAATCATCATGATGGTTGGCATTGTGGTGGAGTATTCGATCGTGCTTGTGGACTTTGCCAATCACCGATTGGCTGCGGGACGAACCGTGAAGGAAGCGATTCTGGAAGCGGCACAGGTACGATTGCGTCCGATCCTGATGACGTCGTTTACGACCTGGTTAGCCTTGTTGCCGATGGCGATTGGTGCGGGAGGTGGTTCCGCTAACGCGCCACTCGCGCGGACGATCATCGGCGGAGTCATTGGCGCCACGGTATTATCATTATTGGTGGTGCCCTGCCTGTATGTTGTCATGAAACGACCACCAAGGTCATTGGACGACGACCGGTTAGGAGAAACATTTGCTGAGGTTCAGTCATGAACACAAAAAAACGTCGCACGATCGCGGTAATCCTATGCAGTTTTGGACTACCCAGTTGCGAAAAAACACTGCCTACCCAGACACCTCTTCCTACTGATCCGCCAACCGTCCAGGCAGCCACCACGGAAGTCCAACTGACGTCGGTGGTGCCAGCTGATTTTGTCGATGAGGTCGAGGTTCCGATTACGATCGATGGCTATGAGCGAACCGACTTGATGTCGCGTGTGGAGGGGTATCTCTCGGAGGTCCTCGTAAATATTGGTGACCAAGTCCACCGTGGACAGGTTCTTGCGCGACTGGACCTTCCCGAAATGGATGCCGAGTTACACCGCAAAGAAAAACTGGTGGATCAGGCGATCGCCAACTTGGCCAGCGAACGTTCCGAGGTTGTCCGCGCAGAGGCTCAACGAGCTAAACAACAATACCTGAAGCAACTACGAAACATCGAGCTGAATCGAGCACGGAAGTTGGTCGATTCGGGTGCCTGGAAGGAAGATCGTTTGGACGAAGCCCAGTACGCATTGGACTCCGTGTTGGCTTCGATCCAGCAGATTGAAGCTGACGTCGAAGCGGCCCGTGCTCATGTGCGTAGCGCCGAAGCGGCCGTGGATGTGGCGCGGGCAGAATTGAAAACGTCGGTTGCCATGATGAGTTATGTCGAGATTAGAGCTCCCTTTGATGGTGTTATCACTTCTCGTAATGTCGATACGGGGGCGTTTGTAAGGCCTCCATCCAGTGGTGCTGGAGCCGTCCCTCTATTTACTATCGAGTCGGTCGATCGATTGCGGGGAGTTGTCATGTTACCCATCGAGAATGCCTCGCAGTTGCAAGACGGTGTTTCCGTGGATTTACGTAGAATGAGAGGTGTTCCGCAGGACCGTCTAAGACAGCTTCGTGGGTTGGAAGGCAAGCCCTTGGGCATCTCTCGTCATGCTGGTGCATTTCATCGTGGCTCACGTATGATGCGCTCTGAAATCGACATACTCAATCCGGCGGATCCGTCGACCGGACAGCGTTTGTTAAAGCCTGGCGATTACGGTAAGGTCGCCATTCAGCTCAGAAGCTTTCAACAGGTGCCTAGTGTTCCGACTTCTGCGATCGGTAGCGATACGGACGGTTCCTTTGTGATGCGGGTCGGCGAAGGCCGTATCTGTCGCCGAATTCCTGTCCATGTGTTGATTTCCGACAAAGAGCAAGTTGGGCTACAAGCTGAAAATATCGATGAAACCGCATTGTCCAACGATATCGTCCTCGAGTCGGGGGATCAGGTGGTCAGCCGCGGATTGGATCGCGTACGTCACGGAGAACCGCTCCCGGAGTGAACCTTTCGTACCCCCAAGAAGGATGAATCAATTCTAAGATCGTGCACGTTTTAACGTCCAAGGATGGAAACCCTATGTGCATTCAAAAACTGTCTGTTCGACTGACCGCGTGGTGGATCATGATCGCTTGGTTGGGCGCCCTGCCAATGATAACGCCCTTGGCTGCGCAAACTGGACGACCGGCGCTGCCCTGCTTCGCGGATAGACCCACATTGCGTTCTTTGTGGAAGCCACTGCGCCCATCATTTGATTCCCCATACAATGCAGATTTAGCCGACAATTCTGTCGGACTGCTCAAACGCCTACCGCCTTTGTCATCAGAGACTTGCGACTCTGGTGACCCCGTGATCCAACGTGTGTCCTATGCCGAAGAAGCGACACCGCAAGGTGGGAGCGACGAATTAGATTCCGAGTCGGGCGCGGTTTCCGAAGAATTGTTGGAATCCCCCACGAAGCAGGTGTTTGAGGAGCCTGCACGCGTGGATGAAAACGTACCATTGCCGATCGATCTGGCCAATGCACTTGCGATGGGTGGGGGCAGCCACTTGGAAATCCAATTGGCCAGGCAGAGGCTTGTGGAAGCTCAAGCTGACTTAACCGAAGCGCGAGCCCTTTGGCTTCCCTCATTTCGTTTTGGAGTTGGTTGGACCAAGCACGATGGCCGTTTGCAGGAGACTCAAGGCAACATCGTCGAGGTCAGTCGCAATGCGCTCTTTTTTGGCGGTGGTGCTGGCTTGGGGGGGGCACCTTTGGCAGGTGGTGCTGGAGGTCCGGCACGTCTGTTTGTTAACTTGTCGCTGTCCGACGCGATTTTCGAACAACGAACTGCCTCGTGGAGCTTACAGGCCGCATGTGCAGAGCAGGATTCCACTAGAAACCGTGTACTTCGTGATATTGCCGTTGCGTACTTCGACCTACTGGAAGTGCACGGAATGCTCGCAAACGCACAAGTCGGTTACGATGCAGCGGTCGAGCTGCGAGATCTTACCAAGACATTAGCCGATCAAGGCGAAGGGACACAGGCTGCAGTCGAGCGTGCCACTACCGAAGTAAAATTCTGGATGCAACGTGTTGAAGATGCACAGCGGATGACAGTGAGTCGCAGTGCCAACTTGAATCGCTTGTTGCGATTGAATCCGCATAGCACGCTCGTTCCTGTGGAAAGCAAAGTGGTTCCACTTGATTTGATTGATCCGAAAACACCTGTCGAAGCGTTGACAGCCGAAGCATTAACCAATCGGCCCGAGCTGGATCAACTCCAGGCACTCATCCACGCCGCCTCCTTTCGTACACGCCAGGAGCACTTGCGGCCTTGGTTACCTCACCTCCAGGCGGGGGCCAGCGGAGGAACTTTCGGGGGTGGTGTGGGATCCTCTTTTGAGAATGATGGTAGTCGCAGCGATCTCGATCTACTGGCAGTGTGGGAGCTGAAAAATGCAGGCGTTGGCAACCATGCTGCTTATCGACGACGCCGAGCTCAACTGGAGCAGGCACGGTTGCAGATGGAGTGGGTTCGGGATCAGGTAACTGCCGAAATCGTCTCAAATTCGGCTGACGTTAGTAGCTTTCACCGCCAGATGGATATCGCCTTGGATCGCGTGGCGGTAGCTGGCAAGAGCTATCACAAGAATCGGGACCGGATCGTCGAAGGAGAAGGGCTTCCGATCGAACTGGTTCAGGTGATTCGTGCCCGGGTCGAAGCTTTGGATGCCTACACCCAAACCGTGGTCAGCTACAATCGGTCACAATACCGTCTGCTGCAGTCTTTGGGGCGCTCGGCGTCCTGAGTTCATGCCGGGATCGAGGTTCTTGGAACAGGAGTTGGCCGAACTGCAGTTATTCCATAATTGCATGCCAGTCATGAGGCGTTACCGAAAACCGCATTAGTGTTTTGGGTGGTTGGGGACGGTTCATCGAACGATGTGGACAGCGCTCACTGCGACACCGATTCCAATAGCTGGTCAAAGTCTTGCCGCATTGACGAACCGGCAAAACCTGGTGGTATCGCCTCTACCCAACGCAAGACTTCGGTGGCTCGGTTGCGGTTCCCTAATCGGAAGTGAGCCAGCGCCAGGTAGTATTTGGCACGATACCAACGTTCAGACTTCTGACGACTGTGGTGGGCAATCGAGCGCCACAAATCTAAGGATCGTTCCACATCGACCTGCGCCTCGCTGTCGATGAGCAACAGGGCCCACGTTTCCTGCGTTGCTCCGTCGCGTGGGTGCTGCCGGGCCAACGTGGCCAATATTTCCAGCGCTGCCTCGCGACGTCCCAAACGGGCCAGTGACTCAGCACGAATCCGCTCGGCGCGTAAGCTTTGCGCATTGGAAAGAGTGTCTGACGATTCGAGGTACTGATTTGCTATCTCCAGACACAGCTCCGCCAGGGATTGTCGTTCGCGTTCCAACAATGTTGATTGTTGTGAGAGGCGTCTCAATAACAGGTCCAGATCCTGCGGTTGGATTACTGAGTCGTTGGTGGCATACCACGTTTCCAGTGCCAATGCTACACGTTGCGTCTGTACGAAAAGGAGTATGAGTGTTGAGCGGGCCTCGGATTGCCAGGCTGGATCGGCAGTTCCGGAGTTCCG
>JAKVBZ010000020.1:0-56117 GCA_022448645.1 Pirellulaceae bacterium | reverse complement strand
AGGCGGATTTGCGCGCCCACCACGGCGGCCGTCCTTGCCAGAGGACTCCACCGTTGTGGCAAGCGCTGGTGAGAGTCCTGCACTAATCGGTCACAATGACGTAGCGCCTCGTCGATGCGTTCATCGACCGGTTGGCCCGGTGGTTGCGGTGATTCCCACCAGCGCTTCCAACAACGTCGCAGCGCTTGCAGCGCCTGATTGGCGACGTGAGCCTCCGGAGGTATGGCTCGATAGTGCTCGACCGCTGCCGCCCATTCTCCCTGTCGTTCGCGTAGTTGACCCAGCCACCAGTGAGCTTCAATCGCGGTGGCCGCCTCAGGCCACTGAGCCAAATGTTCCGTGAGCAAAGATAGATAAGGACTGGTCGCGTCGGTCAATGGTTGTGCAGGCGTGGCTTCAGCAGCAGTTTGAGCTGCGGCGCCAACCGCCAGCCAATGCATCTCCGGGGCTTCACGATGGTCTCGATGATCCAACGCAAAGCTCCTCCAAAGATGAATCGCAGCGTCATAGGTTTTCCGATCGTGTTCGATACGTCCGGCACTAAGTTGTAAACGAAAGGCACGGTCTAAATCTCTTCGAGTTTTCGCTTGTTCCGCCGCCCTCAGGTAGGCTTGCACAGCATCGTCCCATTGATGGTTTGCGTAAAGATCTTGCGCCGTTTGGACCATCAGCTCGAGATGGTTCGAGTGTGTCCCTGTCTGAGCGGCAAACGCTACCAGTGCCCCGCCTCGACGGCGCCAATAATCGCCGTGTGTGTCGCCTAGGGTGCGCAGTGCATTGGCGATTCGTGCTTGCCACATTTCAGCGCGTTCGGGGTTTTCAGTCGCCTGTTTCCAAGCTGCGATCCAGGTTTCCAACACTGCCAGATCAGCTGGTGGGGGCCGGGGGACACTTGCCATAGATTCGACGAGTTCCAAGGCTTGCGGCAGGTTATCCTCCGCCAACGCCAGACGAATCAGTTCGACTTGCACCTGACGTCGTTGGGCGACATTCATATTGACGGCCAACAGCGCAGCTGCTGCCTCGTGCGCTTGATCCAGCTGGCCTAACAGACGGAGTACCATCATCCGATCGAGTTGACTTTTCCAACCGATTCGGGGATCTGCTGACACCCGGACCAGTCGCTGTAGTTGTTCCAGGGATAGGTTCAAATCGTTCAGGCGGTCGGCACTATCAGGTGAATACGTGAGCGCTCGGTTGTGGTGAGCGCGGGATGATTGGTGTTGCACGTTGGCCAGAAACGATTCGAGCTCGAACTTGCTGATTGTTTGGTTCACGGATAGTGATTGTTGAAGGTGGCTCGTCGCTTCCAGTTGCAGTGCTTCCAGTTCGGCGATTGCCTTTCGGAGCGGCTGCCTGGCGAGTTCCCAATCTTGCGTTCCTGGTGTTTGCAGCTCCAATTCCTGGCGGGCTATTTCGCCACGCGCTAAATTGACCAGCGCGTGTTGGGCACGAGCTACCAGGAAATGTGGGTTGTGTTCAAATTGGGGATTCCAGTCCTCAATGACAGCGACGGCTCGCGCCCAATATTCATCACGTTGTGGTCCAGTGTGATGTACTGCTTGGGTGGCATAGCAACGAGACAGTTCGGTGATCAATTGTATGCGGTGAACAACGGTCAAATCCGGTTCTGCCAGACGACGTCGACAGAAACTTTCAGCTAACGTGAACATTCGGCGCTGGCGCAGGCCTTCCACGAACTGTGCGTCTCGTTCAGCAACGTTTGCTTGAGTGATGTGACAGCAGGCAAGGCATGTGCCGAGCAATGCCGCACCAATCTTGATCGTGCGATCTGTGAAGAAAGAAAAATACATGTTGAGATTGACTGGAAGCGGTTGTAAAAACGTCGGACATTTCCGCGAAGGGGTTTGAAATGGCTTCCACTGTCCAGCAGCGACCCCCAATCGTGCAGCCGATTTAAGCGTCCTCGGGTGTGGCGAATTGAACTTGCTCAAAACCGGCTATGCGTGATTGATCGTAGACTTGGATTACATGCCCGAAGGGAACAGCCGGTTCGGGATCGATGATGACGGGATTGTCAGGTTGAATTCCTGCGATGGTATGTAACATCTTTTCGATGTCGTCTAATGAATCAACCAATGTGTTGTTAACCACGTAAGCAGGTCGCGCATCACGCCACAACAACTGAATCACGATAGGCTCAAAGTCCAAGCTGAGATCAGGTGTCACCTGTTCGTTGCCCGAACCCGATGTCGTAGATAGTTCTGTCGGAAGCACATATTCAGTGACTTGAAAGCTGGCGGTCCAGACAAAAAACACCAACAGCAGGAAGACCACATCAATCAAAGGGGTCATCGCCAAGTCAACGTCGGTACGCCGTGAGGTTTTTTGGAGGACACGCTTCATGGTTGGTCTCGGCTAGGTTGGAGTACGGCCACCTGGATATCCCAGATGCCAGCTCGCGCACAGGAACCCAGCACTGGCGAAATGGTTTGATAGGTGGCGTTGCGGTCACCGCGCAAACGTACCTTCAATTGTCCTTTTCGCTCGCCTTGTTCATGTTCGAGTCGGGGCTGCAGCTCGTCGATTGTTAGCAATTTTCCAGCCAGTAATAGACTGCCATCTTCCATCACGTTTACCGTTACCCGTTCGATGGATTGGTCATGTGGCTCCAAGCCTGTAGAAGCATCCGGCAGCGGCAACGGGAAGCGGTTTTCGTGTTTCGCGAGATGACTCGATACCAGGAAAAAAACGATCAGCAGGAACACGACGTCGATCATAGGCGTCATGTTGAAGGAGTCTCGGCCGCCTCGTGGAGGACGGGGTAATCGCATGGATACCTTTGTGGGGCTAGTGATGGATGGAGGGTGGTGACGGGACTTTGGTATCTGCTGCCGAACCCTGTAAATGCTTCCAAGGAGCCAGGGCATGCTGAACCACATAGGCTGATTCGGCGACCAGTTGATCGACCCAGTTTCGCAATACGGCGAAAGCTCCCAGCGAAGGAATCGCTACGATCAGACCACCTACCGTTGTTACGAGTGCCTGATAGATACCTTCCGCCAGTTGTCCGGCACCCGCGGCACCTTGTGTGTCCGCCACTTGTTGAAAAGCAAGGATCATACCAATGACGGTTCCCAAAAGCCCGATCATCGGCGCTATGTTCCCAATAACAGACAAATATTCGATCTTTCGAAACAGTCGTGCCGCTTGTTCGGCTAGCGCGTCCTCCGCGGCTTTTTCGATCGCTGACCAACCTCCGTCGACTTCAGCCATGGCGTTGAGAAGGACAAACGACAACAGACTAGGTTGGGCGTGACACGCTTGACTTGCTTCGTTTAACTGACCAGCCGACAGCGACGAACGTACCTGGTCACCTAATCCTGCCGGCATCAGCACACTGCGGCGGATGGACATCAGGTGCTCGAACACCAAATAAGCTGCCGTCAACGACAAGCCGACCAGCACTAAGATGATTGCCAGGCCCACCCCACCCCCTGCGAGCACGATGTCGAAAATCCCGTGGGGTGCCGACGTGGCTTCTCCAAGATCAGCAGGCAGCACCTCTTGCGCGTTGGCCCCCAACGCGTACAACAGGCTGGCCAAAAATCCGATCCACGCGAGCCAGACCTGACGACAATGATCCTTCAATGTCACTGGTGGTCTTCCTTGAAAAAGAAAATGATTGTACGTCACTCGGGACGTGTTACCTTCAGGATACCTCTTTGACGTTTTCCCACAAATACGGTTTTCTACGACAAGGCAACCATTGCGACCAGGCTGAGGATCCACAATCCGAGCACCGTCTGTAGGCAGTCCCTGGCGATTCGTCCACCTTCACGCCACTCAAGCCGACCGACATTGGTCATCAACAACGCGGAGGCATACGGAAGCACCCTCATTGACAACAAGCCCACACAAGCGTCACCAGGTTATCCAGCCAAGCGCAGGAAGGACCGGTAAAGAGGCCACAATCCAGTCCCGGATACATCCCAACAGGATCATCATGGAAATGCTGGGTGGGTGCCGAAACAACGAACTGATTGTGTTGGCTTGTGTGCGTTCTGGGAAGTCTTCTGCGCAAGGTCCAAACAGGGCTATTGTGTGGGGGATAATGATTCCAGTTTGGCCTGGGCCTGTCCCACTAGCGGATGATCAGCATAGTGTTGCGTGATTTCCCGATAGGCATTGATCGCCTCGTTAATCTGTTGTCTTTTTTCGAGCGCGTTGCCAGTCGCCATCAAGCAGTCGACCGCGAGGTCTACTTGTTGTGGAAAAAAGATCGGCACGCGCATCCAATAGATAGCAGCTTGTTCGTAGCGTTGGTGACGAGCCAGACCTTGACCAATCAGGTAGTACATTCCTGCCCGCAACGATTCGGGACATGAGGTCGAAATCCGCTGCCAGTCGACCACTTCCGGTAAGGTCGCCGTCACCAGTTGAGCACGCCAACTTTGGGCTCGGGCCAAATGCGCAATAGCATCATGTTTTATCTCTTCGAGTTGCCGAAGCATATCGATGGATTCGGCCTGCCGTGACGTTGGCAACAGCCAACTTGCCGCGATCAGAGCCGCTGCCAATTGGTGATCCGCCAGAGAATCTTGGTTTGCCAGTTTATTGGAAGCGCTAAGCAACCAACTCACAGCCCGTTGTTCCAGGTCAACGGGAGGTTGTTGAGAGCGCCAGGCGAGTGGTATGGTGTCCATGAACACCGTTGTAGGATCGCTGCGGAACAGAGCGACGAATAGGTCGGCTGCCCGGTCAAATTGTCCCAGGTAACGGCAACACCAGATCTGTTGCGCTACCAATTCTCGCCTCATCCATATGCGCTTTTCGAGTGGTTGAGCCTGCCGATAAAGTTGAAGTGCCTCAGTGATGCGGCGCTCCGCGAATCGCTGATCAGCTTGCCGATGCAGCTCGCCTCTCGTCGTTTGAATCTCAATGACGCGGTGGCTGGGGATGGTAAGCTCACGATTTGTTTTCGTTCGTAGGACAAGCGATTGACCGGTGTACTCGACAATTTGTCCTGCCTTGCGCATCGCTGGACCCTTGTCCTCAACGGGAGTCAACTTCACGATGTCTTCAGCGAGTAAGTCGTTCGTTATCCACAGCAAAAGTAGACCACAGGCGATACTTCTTCTAAAAAGAATCATCTGCCTAAAACTTAACCGTCGACAGAAATCTGTTTGTCCACTCACCGTCTTCCGGTACTCCATCCTGAAATATCGATATATGCGTGGCGTCCACCGTTCTGTTTGGCTAGTCGCATGAGAAAATTATCGCGGTCCGCAGAAGGTTGATAACCAAACTCGATTGTGTGGATAGCTGTGCTGCCGCCGTTCAGTCGACGAAGTTGATCCAATTGCTGTGCAGAGAGTTGAGGTTCGTTGGCATCGGTGAGCAGAAACAGGATGTCGGGATGCATTCCCAAAGCCAATTGGAGCGCTCCCATGTGTTCAGTACCGCCAGCAGCAGTGACCGAATTTACAAAGCGTTTGGCCAGCCGGCGGCCTCGATCGTCTGCCCACCACATTCGCGGAGTCTCACCTGAGGGATTAAATACGTACGGTTCGTTGTTATAGAAGATGATTTGAAACTGATGCACTTCGTCCAATTCTTGTAGGCTTGCCAGCAATTCAGCTTTGGCAGCCGCCAACGGTCGGCCGTTGAAGTCGCTCATGCTTCCCGAGCGGTCAAACACGTAGACAAACTTACTTCCCACTCCGGTGACACCAAATACGGAGGTTTGTACGGCCGGGCCAAAGCGTTTGGGAGCAGGACGCCCCTGGGTAAAGGTAGAAGCATGAGGAATTAAGTTGCCTGCGTGATCGGCAGGCATCGTGGGATTACCAGCTTCCGGAAGTTCATCGGGGAGAGTCGTGGAAAATAATTCGGCTGCGGGTAGGGGTAGGTCGGTGGTATTCGTATCGCTTGGATCAGCAGTTTCCTGCTCGTCATGTTCTGTTTCGTCGTCAAAATAAGTGGTTTGATCTGCCGAACGACGAGCCAGAACGATGCCAGCGGGGCGGTCCTGTGGCACTTCGGCGCCTCGTGGACTAAGCCTGAGCGCGAGGAAGAACATGACGAGCAAGCCAGCATGCAAGCCACAGGATAACAACCACGCCGGAATGGCGCGAGGCGCAGGTTGCGCGTGTTGGGCTTCGATGGGGTCTGTTGCTGCCATAGGCGCTTTCACCGAGGTTGAATTCTAAGACCGTCCGTCCAGTGGGTCAACGCGAAGACCACAATCTGCATGGTGTCACGCTTCCCGCCATGGCCGAAACATCTATAATCGGTGCTGGCAGAAGGAGATTCATTTTGCACATTATCCAATATCCGCATCCTACGTTGCGGCATCCATCGAAACCGCTCAAGCGGGTAGACGCCAACATCGCTAAGATCGTTAGCGAAATGTTTGAGTTGATGTACGAGGCGGGTGGCATTGGGCTGGCCGCCAATCAGGTAGATTTGCCATACCGGTTGTTCATTGCTAATTTGGCGGCCGATCCGGAGGAAGGCGAAGAGCTGGTATTTATTAATCCGGTGCTGAGTCGTCCGAAGGGTAACGAAGAAAAAGAGGAAGGTTGTTTGAGTTTGCCCAAGCTGTATGCTTCCGTTAAACGTCCGGAAACCATTCATCTCAATGCCTACACTTTGAACGGGGACGAAATCGAGGCTGATGTGCGTGGATTGGCTGCTCGAGTTGTTCAGCACGAAACCGACCACCTGGACGGTGTGTTGTTCATCGATCGTCTTAGTGAAACGAGTGTCATCGACGTGAAGGACGGTTTGCACACATTTGAGATGGAGTTCCAAAGTCAACGGGATCATGGTGAGATTCCGGACGACGAGCAGATCACGCAGCGTCTGGTGGAATTGGAATCACAATATTGCTAGCTCGGATGCCTTACGGAATTTTAGGTTGGGTCGAGCAAAGGTTGACGTTGCCGGAATTCCCCGTTGCTCTCGCTGGTGTTATTCAGAGGAAGCACAACGCACGAAGAATTTTGGTGAGGATGCTTCCTGTGGAGTTCTTTCGTTATTTTGAATCCGACTACTTCAGAGATATCTACCTGCGATGAAATTGATCATGATGGGTACAGGGCCATTTGCCGTGCCTTTGTTCCACGCACTGCTTGATTCTGCACACACTGTGGCCCACGTCATCACACGTCCAGCTTCGCGACGCGGTGGACGCAAGGTTACTGCGGGGCCCATGCAGCTGGCTGCCGAGTCGGCCGGCCTGCCGCTCGACGCTCCAGAATCGATCAATTCTGAAGAATCGCACGAGTTGTTGCGTGCGGTGGCGGCCGATTTATTTGTGGTGTGTGATTATGGGCAGATCCTTTCTCCAGAAACGTTGGGTTTGGCTCGGCACGGAGGAGTCAACTTGCACGCTTCGTTGTTACCCAAGTACCGCGGTGCGGCACCCATTCATTGGGCTCTTTTTCACGGGGAAGTCGAGACGGGCGTGACGGTCATTCACATGACTCCTCAGTTGGATGCAGGACCATGTTTGGTTCAGCGTTGCGTGCAGATTGGAGCAGAGGAATCGGCCGATACATTGGAAGAACGGTTAGCCCAGCTTGGCACAGAACCTGTGCTCACAGCGATATCGTTGATCGAGCAACATGCTGGCGATTCACCGTTGGGAACCGTTCAACAACCAGGTCTGGCTAGTAAGGCGCCTCGTTTACAAAAGAGTGACGGCCAGGTGGATTGGGACAGGTCAGCGGTTCAAATTGCAAATCAAGTACGAGCCATGAAACCTTGGCCGCGTACGTTTACCGTGCTGCATCGAGTCGACCATCCTCCGCTACGGTTGATCCTGGACGAAGTCTCGCTTGGCCAATCCGAGCGGGGCCAAACCTTGCCTGGTCGTCGTGTGTTTCCTGGAAATGAAGCGTGTCTGGAAATTGCTACGGGCGAAGGCGTGCTGTCACTGGATCGAGTTCAACCTGCTGGCAAGCGATCCATGAGCAGTGCCGAATTCCTGAGGGGACACGTGATGGCAGAAGATGAGTGGTTCGGTGAATAGCTGTCTCGAACCACTATCGTCCCCTGCGGTACTAAATCCCCCTCGCGACAAGTCCCTGTGGCGTGCTACCATAGGGGGACTTGGCGAAGGATCGTAAGGAGCAGGATGCTATGTGGGATTGGGATACGGCGGATATCTTATTGTTGTGTATAGCGGCCTATGTCGCTGTGATCGGCCTCGTACGATTAATGCGCGGCCATCGCGACAAAATGGTTGCTGACCTGCAGGTAAAATGGATGGAACAACAGCGGCTCAAGGTCGAGCAGAATTTTGAAGAACGTAAGCGACAGGAAAGTCATCGCCGCGCCGAGAGGCAGCACCAAGAATCCGAGGAACGTTCTCGACGGCGAGCCAACGCGGCTTGATGTGTTTCCTGCAATTTGCCTTGAGAAGCCATGATGCGACGTCTGTACATTGAAACCGTGGGCTGCCAGATGAACATGCTCGACAGCGAGCTTGTGGTGGCCTCTTTACGGCAAAGTGGCTACTCGTTGGTCGACACTCCCAACAAAGCCGATGTTATCTTGTTCAACACCTGTAGTGTTCGACAGCACGCTGAGGACAAGATCTATAGTGCCTTGGGTCGCTTGAAACATGCCAAAAGAGATCATCCTCACAAGGTGATTGGTGTGTTGGGATGTATGGCTCAAAAGGATCAGCGATTGATTTTTGAACGAGCCCCTTTTGTCGATTTAGTCGTGGGGCCGGGGCAATTGCACCAGGTTCCGGACCTGATCGAGCGGGTGACGGAGAGCGGCGAAACTCAATTGGAAGTCAGTTTGGGTCGGCGAGACGGAAGTCGTGATCAAATCACCAGATCTCATGAAAGTTTCGATCCTTTACGTGATCCTGCGATGCGGCCGACGCCCTATCAGGCGTACGTGCGCATTCAGATTGGATGTGACAAATTCTGCACGTATTGCATCGTTCCCATGGTGCGTGGTCCCGAGCAGGGACGACCCCCGGCCGATATTCTCAGGGAAGTACGTGTCTTAGTGGACCAGGGTACCTTGGAAGTTACGTTGTTGGGACAGACGGTCAACAGCTACCGTTTTAAACAGGATGGCAAAGTGACTCGAATGTCTGATTTGCTAGCGGATTTGCAGGAAGTAGATGGTTTGGAGCGGATTAAGTTTGTCACCAACTACCCTAAAGATATGACCGATGATCTGCTGCAAGCCGTAAGCGATCTACCCAAGGTGTCGCCTTATTTACACGTTCCGGCACAAAGTGGGTCCGATGCAGTCCTGCAACGGATGAAGCGAGGTTATACGGTAGCCGAATATCGAGACATGATGGGTCGTATTCGTGAGCAGGTTCACGGAGCAACTGTCACGAGCGATTTTATTGTCGGATTCAGCGGAGAAACGGATGAAGACTTCCAACAAACGGTTGATTTGCTGAGCGAATGCCGTTTTAAGAACAGCTTCATCTTCAAGTACAGTGTCCGGGAAGGAACTCGAGGTGCGGAACTTTATCCCGACGATGTATCCGAGCAAGTCAAAAAACAACGCAATAACGATCTATTGGCTATGCAAAACGCGATTAGCGAAGAGGAGAATCAGAATTTTTTGGGCCAAACGGTCGAAGTGCTGGTAGAGGGACCCAGTAAAAATGCACAAAAGGAGAATCCGGAGGGGCCTCATCTGCAATTGACCGGTCGCACGCATGGCGATCACATCGTTGTTTTTGATGGCAATGTACGTCAAATTGGAAATATCTTGCCGATAACGATCTACGACAGTACCGCTTTTACACTGTTCGGTACCGTGGTGACCGAGCATGTGGGACCGGAAGTCTATTCGGTCGGTACTATTTAGTGGTTCGCAACCTGCGTGTCGTTCGCTACGATGGGCCATCATGCGACAGGAACAGCTTGTCCAATACCTGGATAATGTTGATGCGGCCTCCAACTGGTTAAAGTCTTGGGGGGTGAAAGATCTGCAGCGCGCCCATAGCAATCTTGTTGGAATGGCCCAAGCGGGCGTTACTTTGGACTTGATTGGCGAATTGGGGACTCAGCTGGCCCAATACCTGCCTGCTTGCAGCGATCCCGATATGTCGCTCAACAACCTGGAAAGGTTTGTGTCCGGTTCTAGAAATCCCATTGGTCTCGCTTCGCTAATAGAACGAGATCAGAGCGCATTGCCGATTCTGGTGCAGATTTTCTCGACGAGCCAGTATCTGAGTGACATCTTGATCCAGGATCCGGAAAGCTATGACCTTTTGCGCATTACCGAAGGGCAACCTGCAGCCCGACAGGTGTTTATCGATGAGATCTGCAGTGAGGTTGCTGCGTTGCCAGATCGAAATGCGGTGATGTTGGCACTGCGGCGGTACAAATGGCGCGAGACGTTACGAATCGCCTACGGCGACGTCGTCCAGGGACAGAGTTTGGAAATCGTAACTCAGCAGATTTCTTTCTTGGCCGATGCGATCTGTGAAGCTGCCTGGCGAACGGCTTGGAAAGAACTTTCAGAGAAGCGAGGCGTGCCCCGCGGTCCCCATGGAGAACCTGCTCGTTTTGCAATCCTTGGCCTAGGGAAACTTGGAGGCAACGAACTGAATTATTCCAGCGACATCGATTTGATGTTGCTTTACGACGTGGACGGTAACACCGATCAGACTCCGTCAATCAGCAACCAGGAGTTTTTTGACCGTTTGTCACAATTGTTTGTTACATTGCTCACAGAATCTTCAGAATGCGGTAGTGCCTATCGAGTTGATCTGAGATTACGTCCCACGGGAAAACATGGTCCCATTGTTGTCAGCCTGAATAGCGCTCTTCATTATTACGATGTGTCGGGACGTACTTGGGAACGACAAGCCTTTGTCAAAGCGAGACCTGTGGCTGGTGATGTTGAGTTGGCACAAAGTTTGCTCGACCACTTGGAAACCTGGATTTATCGCCGCTATCTTAGCCGAGTAGACATTACGGGTATCAAAGCACTCAAGCGACGGATTGAGAAGCGAACTCGTCGAGAGGGTGGACATGACAGCAACGTGAAAACGGGCTACGGTGGCATCCGGGATATTGAATTTGTCATTCAGTTCTTGCAGCTACTGAACGGTGGTGATCTACCAGAAGTCCGTACGAGCAATACGTTAGAAGCCATTCAGGCGTTAGAAAAAGTTGGCTGTCTGACGACTCCAGAGCGAAACTTCCTGGAAAAGAATTATCGGCTACTGCGCAACATTGAACATCGACTGCAAATCATGTTTGACTTGCAGACGCACTCACTTCCTTCCAGTAACGCCGAGTTTGACAAACTTGCGAGACGATTAGGGTATGACGGACAAGAGAATGGTTCCGCTGGACAATCGCTGCGAGCCGACTATCAGCAGGCAACTGACAGTAATCATTCGATTCTCAACCACTTGTTGTTTGAAGCTTTTGATGAGGAAGACGATAGCCAGCCTGAGGTGGATCTTGTCCTGGATCCTGAACCGGGCGAATCCTTGGTTGAAGAAATTTTGGGTGAATACGGATTTCAGCATTCCCAGGAGGCCTATCAAAATCTGAATGCGTTGGCGACTGAGCGCATCCCATTTTTGTCTACTCGACGCTGCCGTCACTTTCTGGCGGCGATTGCGCCAAACTTGTTACCGACGATTGCCGTTACACCCGACCCCGATTTTACACTGGTCAATCTAGCGAGGGTAAGCGATTCGCTGGGGGGTAAAGGTGTATTGTGGGAACTCTTTAGCGTGCACGCACCGTCGCTGCGTCTTTACGTAAGACTGTGTGCCTCCAGTTCCTATTTGTCAGGAATCCTTACGAGTCATCCGGGGATGATTGACGAATTGATGGATTCCCTGGTGCTCGACCGACTTTCGACGCGGGACATGCTGGAAGAACATTTGCAGGACCTTTGTCGTGGTGCCGAAGATGTCGATCCGATCCTGCACAGCTTCAAGTCGGCTCAGCATTTACGAGTCGGTGTCCGGGATATTCTCGGTAAAGAAGATATCGAAGCTACAACAGCATCTCTAGCGGATGTGGCTGAAGTCTGCTTGCGCCAGATTGTCGAGTTGGAATACGGACAGCTGGTGGAGAAGTACGGCGAACCGCTGATCGGTGAAGGTCGCGAAGAGCGGCCATGCGAGTTGGTGACGTTGGCCATGGGTAAACTTGGCGGTCGTGAACCCAACTATCACAGTGACCTGGACGTTGTCTTTTTGTACGAAGGGGATGGTCGTACTTCCCATCGTCGCAGCCGTTCTTCTGACCAGACGACGAACCAACATTTTTTTAGTGAATTGGGTCAACGCATTATCCACCGAACATCAAAGATAGGACCGTACGGTAGGCTCTACGAGATTGATGCCCGGTTGCGACCAACTGGAAAGAGCGGTTCCTTAACCGTGTCATTTGAGGAATTTCGACGATATTTCCGCGAAGGGCATGGGCAATTGTGGGAACGGCAGGCACTTTGCAAATCGCGTCCCATCACCGGAACCGATACTGCTCAACAACAAGTGCTTGATATTGTTCAGGAGGCCATCGTGACGCCAAGATGGCAGCCAGAATTCGCCGACGAAATTAAGCAAATGCGGCAGCGCATGCAGGAATCCGCGGCAGATCACAACCTGAAACGAGGGCCTGGCGGAACCGTTGATATTGAATTCGTCGCCCAGATGTTGCAGCTTGCACACGCACGTGATGTACCCCAGGTATTGGTTCCAGGGACCTGGACTGCGCTAGCTGCATTGCACGAACATAGAATCATTGACAAAGGGACGTACCGCTTCTTTTCGGATTCGTATCGTTTCCTGCGTGGGGTCGAGGCACGACTGCGATTGATGAATACGACGGCACGCCATGACTTACCTCAGGCGCCCGATGAATTGGCCAAGCTGGCCTACTTGTTGCACTACGAAGCCCCAGCGCAGCTACAGGCTGACTGTGCCCGCTGTACCGGTGAGGTGCGGCGCCGATACGAAGAGATCTTTGCAAACATGGGTAATTGAATATGACAGATGTGCATGCCGTGATCTTCGACCTCGACGGTACGTTATTGGATACGTTGGCAGACATTGCCGCTGCAGCAAATGAGGTCATCGTCAGTCAGGGTGCGAAGGCGTTGCCGGTGGACACCTACCGAGATCTGGTTGGCGACGGAGTCGTCATGCTGTTTGCTCGAGCTCTTGGCACAAATTCTGTGGAAGATCCACGGATTCCTGACTGCGTTGTCGAATTCAAGCATGCGTATGGGCGCAACTGGAATCAGCAAACAAAACCCTATGATGGCATTGTAGAACTGCTGGCAATTCTACAGGAACACAAGATCGTGACAGCCGTCTTGTCGAACAAGCCACACGAATTTACACAACAATGTATTCGTGAATATTTAGGACACCACCCATTCGATTTTATTTTTGGCCAGAGAGAGAATGTTCCGCCCAAACCCGATCCGGCTGGAGCGTATGAAATTGTGAATCAAGCTGGCGTGAGTCAAGAGCAGTGCGTTTACGTAGGGGATACCTGTACGGACATGCAAACGGCGTGTGCTGCCGGCATGTTGCCGGTTGGTGTAAGCTGGGGATTTCGTCCCGTGCAAGAACTTGTCGAGCATGGAGCTCGACACATGATTGATCATCCACTCCAACTGCTCGAACTGTTGGGCATACCCTCTTCCATCTAGAGTATCCTGATGCCTCCTCAAACAGCTCCCTACGGATCGTGGCAATCTCCGTTAACAGCAGATCATTTGGTGCAGGGTACAGTTCGTTTCGGAGACGTTGCTGTCGCTGGCCAGCACGTTTATTGGATCGAGTCACGGCCCGAACAGGCTGGACGATGTGCCATTGTCTGCTGGAAACCGGGTAGTCAGCCGGTCGATGTTTTGCCGGAGCAGTTCAGTGCTCGCACGACTGCGCATGAATATGGGGGAGGCGCCTTTACCGTCGCGGACGACACGGTTTACTTCGTCAACTACGAGGATCAGCGCATATACGCGGTAACAGCCAACGAAACGCCACGTGCGTTGTCTCCGGACTCGCCACAACATTTTGCCGATATGGTGGTCGATTCGTCGAGAAACCAACTGATCGCCGTCCGCGAAGATCACACCACGAAAGGCCACGAACCTGTCAACGATTTGGTTGCGATTGCATTGGATGGTAGTGAAGCCGTAACACGCTTGACTGCAGGATGTGACTTCTATTCGTCTCCGTGTTTGGATGACGAACGTAGGCAGATTGCTTGGCTTACTTGGAATCACCCTAACATGCCTTGGGACGGTACCGAGTTGCACTTGGCAACGATTGCCGCTGACGGGACCTTGGAAAATGATTTCGTTGTGGCAGGAGGCAAGGAGGAATCGATCTTTCAACCCAGTTGGTCGCCTGATGGATCCCTTTATTTCATCTCGGACCGTACCAATTGGTGGAACCTCTACCGCTACGAATCTTCCGGCCAGATTCGCCAGATTACTCATTTGGAAGCTGATTTTGGCTTTCCACAATGGGTGTTTGGGATGTCCTCCTACGCTATTGTGTCGGCCGACATGATCGTGGCACGTTACGCACAGCACGGCCAGGACAAGCTTGTTCGAATCGACACGGATTCGTTGTCGTTGTCGCACTTTTCTTTTCCAGTGACGTCGTACTCAACATTGCGAGCCACCACCGACCATGCTTTCGCCATTGCTGGCTCCCCTCGATTGGAAAATGCTTTGGTAGCGATTGATTTGGAAGAGGTTCATTTCCAAATAGTGCGTCGCAGTAGTCCCACGATTCCTCAGGAAGAATATCTCTCGGAGCCCGAATCCATCGAGTTTCCGACTTCTGACGATCAGACCGCGCACGCTTTTTACTATCCTCCCAAGAACCAGGATTTTGTTGGCCCACATGACGAGGCGCCGCCGCTCATTGTTATGATTCACGGTGGTCCGACTTCGGCGACTTCTGGCATGTACAGTGCCAAAGTTCAATTCTGGACGACGCGCGGATTTGGCGTGTGTGACGTGAATTACCGAGGTAGCACCGGATATGGTCGTGAGTATCGTAACCGGCTGCGTGGAAACTGGGGTAACTACGATGTGGCGGACGCTGCCTTGGCCGCGCAATATCTGGCCGATTTTGGAAAAGTAGATGCCAAAAAGCTCTTGATTCGTGGCGGCAGTGCCGGAGGCTATACCACGTTGGCAGCTTTGGCTTTCTACGATGTGTTCGCTGCGGGTGCGAGCTACTATGGTGTCAGTGATCTTGGTCTATTAGCTGCCGATACCCATAAATTCGAATCCAGGTATCTGGACCAGTTGGTGGGCCCTTATCCGGCGGCGAAAGAGATCTACGACGAACGCTCACCCATCAATCATCTGGACAAATTCAACTGTCCCGTGATTCTGTTTCAAGGACTGGAGGATCGTGTCGTGCCGCCGAATCAGGCCGAGGCTATTTTACATGCGTTGCAAAAAAAAGGTGTGCCTGTATCGTACGTACCGTTCGAAGGTGAGCAGCATGGCTTTCGTCAAGCAGCGAATATCATTCGTTGTCACGAAGCCGAATTGTATTTCTATGGTCGGATTCTTGGCTTTCGACCGGCCCACGAGATAGAACCTGTCGAGGTTTTTGGCCTGGATTGAATGTAGAAACAAAAAAGATCCGTAGACCAATCTGTCACGAGATGCTGTGCCCGCCGTGCGTCTTCACATGACAGCAGAAAACAACGAACGAAGTTCTGTTAACGCTATTTAAGATTCCATCGCGCGAGTGATGATCCACTTCAGGTGCTTTTGGTGGGCGGTTGTTGATCCGTCGCCTCCGCTATTAAGGGAACGTTCCAACTGCAACTCGATCTGATACAGCTGTTCCCATGCGCCAGACCGAGCGACTCCATCGTAATGCATTCCGCCGTGTTGTGATTTCTGATGTTTGGATCTAACTGCTGGATTACCGAGAACCGCAACTAACCGTCGTACGTATTCACTTTGCAGGTTCTGCCGGATGGTGTTGACTTTGCCGTTCGCGTCCTCGCTAAAAATAGCAGCGGTTAGATCGGTAAGGAATTCATGGAGGGAATATGTATTTCCATACATACTGGAATCGCTGATGCGTTTTAGTGTGTTGTGGTGCAAGAGTTGCTCTAACACGTATTGGTGTATCTCCAAAACCATGTCGTGGATCCTGAAATCCTCATTTTCTTCGAAGTGGTCGAAGCCGCGCCGCTGTTTTTGTAGATGGGCAAACAAGTCGGGTGAAACGGAAAAGGCATCGGGTGCAAAAACGTGTGAAGCCAGGACTTGGACGGCGCGCTGTTGAAGCGAACGATCAACCGGCTGCAATGGTTTACCAGCATTGGCCTGGCCGATGACCGCACGATCGACGCGGACACCTCCGGGATAGCGAGAAGTCACCTCCGCAGCCGTTTTGAACTGCCGTAGCAGGATCGCGAACTGGTCTCGTAGTTCCTGGTAGGATTGCCCTGGCCTTTGGTAGTTGTCCAACATGGAAGCCCGCAACTGTTGGAGGATTGCGAACCGTTCTTCAGCCCAGCCGACGGGATCACTCGACATGTCATAGAGCATGGCTCCCGGATCGATGCCTTTTCCAGGCCGGCGCATGTCGTCTGCGTCATTGGCGAACGCCAATTCAGGTTGTGTCGATCGTGCCAGGATTGTTTGCAATCGTTCTTCTTCTGCGACCGGGTCATCGAGACTGGAGCTGTAACCAAATTCAATGGCCCAAAGATCGTATGCTCCGGGCTTCGTGGTGTAGAACAAGCCTTGTGCGCGGTCCAGCGGAGCGACATTGATATTGGGATATTCCATTACCGAACTGGTTAAACCACTTTGGCTGGCGATGTCTGAATTGTGAATCTCCTCGAGCGAGAGTAGCTGGCTGGACTTGAAGTTATGAGACAACCCCAAAGTATGACCGACTTCGTGCAAAACCAGATAATACAGTGATTGTTTCAGCAACTCATCTTGTTCCACGGTCGATGCGCCCCGTACGTTCAATACGTGTCGTCCGAATAAGTTCGCCATTTGTAGTTCGGCGGATAGCGAACAGGAACACTCTCTGGGGCAGGTGGTGTCCTGCAAATGGAATGGATTCATTGCCGTTGGTTGACGATAAATGTCACGATAGCGGATTCGATTGGTAACAAAGACCCATTCCAACATGATGTCTGCCCCCAGAATCTGGCCGGTTCGGGGATCGACAAAACTGGGGCCGTAACCGCCAAACACCGGCGCGGGTGAACTGGTCCACCGGATGACGTTGTAGCGCAAATCGCCTGCATTCCAGTCCGCTTCGTCGGGTTGAATGCGTACTTCGACCGCATGTTCGAAACCGGCCTGGCTGAAGGCTTCGTTCCATGCCAGTACGGCGGCGCAGATCGTCTCTCGAAATTCTTTGGGAGTGGAGCGTTCCAGCCACCAAACAATCGGCTCTTTTGGAGGACCTCGGAGAACATCTTTGTTACTGTGTTGTAGATGCCAACGACAAATGACGTCGCGATACGGTGTCGCGCTGGTCGACGTCATATCATCCATTTGCACGGCAAAAAAACCTATGCGAGGATCATCCCGGCGTGGAAGGTAGTCGTTCTGAGGTGCGGCAATGATACTGTGCTGAGCGGTTACCGTCACGTAACGGGAGTCCGTGACGCCTTCGTCCTTTGGGGGATGATGTTTTGGTGCTTGATTCTGGAAAACGTAATCGACCACCAAATCGATATTTTGTGGATAACCACGCAGTTCGCGAAAGCGAGATTTTTCTCGATTTAGTTCGCCCAGTTGAAATTCGTCCTGCTTCGATTCCTTTGAATGCTGGAATGGTTTGAGTTGATCCCACGCATCATTCAGGAATAGCTTGTCGGCGCTCACGGCGAATCGTGAACGGGACTCGTCCCAGGCAATGATCGGTTCGGCAGCCACCATGGCCGGACTGACATTGGCATCGGCAGCAAAGCGCAGCGGGCTGTGTGGATCAAAGTAGTAACGAGTTGGCTCGAACTGAAACCTTAAGCGTTGATAATCTCGCGAGATGGTTAGCATTCGCTGTCCACGAAAGACACCTCGGCCCAGAAAAAATCGAGACAGTCCACTCTCGACATAGGTAAAGTAGATTAGCGGTTGTTTTAACTGATCCTCTTTGACCAGCAGAAACGCTTCTCCGCTATTCCGATTTCGCCAAATCTCTAAAAGTCCTGGGGTTTTGTCGCAGTTGGCTTCCAATTCGCTCAACATGGTCGGTGTTTTCTGGGCAGCCGACTTGTGTTCGAGATTCACCGCTGCGTTTGCTGAACCATCTTTGTCCGCTGCAGCCTGTTCGGCGAGAGAGAAACAGGCCATGGCTAATATCAGCAGCAGGACGTTTAGATGAAAGCCAAGTCGGCTCACGAAGCTGTTCATGTTGACTCACTTTGAGGTTTCAGATGGTAGAAAAAGGAATGCAACCTGCACATACCGTATTATCCTTCTTCGAGATCTGAATGGGAATAAAGCCGGTAGTAGCTTGTGGGAAAACGAGCGAGAGCCGACCAAGTTGTGTTTAGACATCATCGTGTCGCTTCATGGGTGCCTGGCGGACCACGATGTCCCCCGTCTCATTTGCTGGTTTCTCGTCCTAAGCCCAGGTTCAGCATTGCTTTACATGCATCCGTTGGCCAAGCAGTCATCACACGACCCGCTTCGGGTACGAGGTTTGCTCTTTTGGCCGCTACGCGACTACGAATTGTCCTGTTGGTGAGGTTCTCGATGGATATGAATCGCATTCATGGTGTTAATGAGATTATTCCTCTTTTGCGCTTCAGCTCAGACGGCATCATGAGGCACGACTTTCAGGTCTGGTTACCCGACGACATCATTGGACTCAAGCTGGAAGGTTTCATCAGTGAGTTTGCAACGAAAGTTGTGAAGGTCTCTCCGAACGTCGTCAAAATACGTGTTGGCAAGCGAAGCTGGTTGCCGCTGAATCGCTACGAATATGACGTACCATTTGACATTGCCGTTAGGTTTCAGCCGGGTAGAAAAGACGTTTCGCTAACGCGTGTCGAAGTGGAACTCAAGCCACTCACGCGAACCGTGGCTGATGGCATTGTCAAGGCGCGAGCTACTTCCCTCATGCGGACACTCCGGGGTTGCCTTATGGTCGAACAAGAGTACCCAGAAGATCACGATCCTTATGTGACCTTCGTACCTCCTGTCGAATGATACTTGGCTCAGTTCCGGTGATCTCCCGATTGAGCGAACATCCCGCATCTGTCAACTAGCCCCTGCCACTCCTCTACAAAACTTCATGAGCCGGCTGCCGAAGTTGGTCCATCGCTCGTTCGCCATCTAGCACAAGTGAAGCGTCTGGCGAATTAAATACGTTTGGACATAGCTTCAAATCGTCCTCGCCCCGGCCTCACATCAGCCTTGGTGCCTGCTACAATGGATCCGATGATCACGGTCCATTCCTCTTTTTATTGATTAGGCCCATGTCGTTTAAGCAGTTTGATCGCTTCTCAGTCCGCATGGAATCTTTAGCGGCACGCGACAATAAAAAACGAATCGAAAACGATCATGTTTCTGTTGATGCGCCGGCCCCGTCGTTGCCGGATGCATCGTTGAAAATGATTGACGAATTGGCTACACGGATGAGGTTGGCTCGCCAACAGCAACGTCCACGTATGATCACGTTCGGCGCGCATGCCATCAAGAATGGGCTTGGACCCGTGTTTCTCCGGTTGATTGAAACAGGTTGGGTAACCCATCTGGCAACCAATGGCGCAGGGGTGATCCATGATTGGGAATTTGCATACCAGGGAAAGAGTTGCGAGAACGTCGAGCAGATGGTGGACGAGGGACGTTTTGGCAATTGGCAAGACACTGGTTTCTGGATCAATCTGGCATTGAACGTGGGTGTTTTTGAAGCACGTGGCTACGGAGAATCGATCGGGGCACTGATCGAGAACGAAGGTCTACAGATTCCTACCATAGAGCAATTACAGTTGGTGGCACGTGAGCAACTGGAAGAGGATCCCCGACAGGCGGCAGCGGCCGCCGACTTGATGTGGGTTGTCAAGGAATTCGAGCTCAATCCAGGTTGGTTGGAAGTCCCCCATCCGTGGAAGCAATTCAGTATCCAGGCGGGCGCATTCCGTCAGAGAATACCATTTACAGGGCATCCTATGTTTGGACACGACATTATCTACAATCATCCTATGAATGTTGGTGCATGCGTGGGGCGGGCTGCTGAGCGGGACTTCTTAATTTTCGCCGAAAGTGTCAGCCAAATTGATGGTGGTGTTTATGTCTCCATCGGTTCTTCTGTGATGAGCCCGATGATTTTCGAAAAATCGCTTTCCATGGCGCAGAATCTGGCGATCCAACAGAACACGCACATCGATCGCCATTTTGTTCTAGTGAATGATCTGGCGGAATGTCATTGGGATTGGAGCCAGGGGGAACCTCCTGAGAAAAACCCGGCGTATTATCTCCGTTACAACAAAACATTCAGTCGTATGGGTGGCGAGATGCGGTATCTGCAGGCCGACAACCGAGACTTTCTGTTAAACTTGTTGCACGCATTGGATACCCGTCTCGATTCCTCCCCCTCGTGAAAGTAGGAGATTCGTGTGAGCGACCATGAACCTAATTGGAACAGCCGACAGCTGACGGATGGTTGGCAGCGCGGAGTGACGGCGTTTTATTACGGTCTGGGCATGTCCGCAGAGGATATGAATCGCCCTCAGATTGGCATTGGTGTTCCCTTGCTGGAAGGGAACGTATGCAATGTCCACGCGTATGAGTTGGCCAAAGTCATTGCAGACGGTTGCCAGCAAGTCGGATTGATGGGTTTTCCTTTTGGTGTGCCAGGAGTCAGCGATAATTTGAGTCAAGGTCACGAGGGTGGAAATGCCAGCTTGCCATCTCGTAATCTGATTGCCAATTCGGCCGAATGTGTCGCCAGTGCGCATTGTTATGATGCCCTTGTCGGGATGCATCATTGCGATAAGAACGGTCCCGGTTTTGCCATGGCCTTGGCAAGGCTCAACTATCCCGGTCTGGTTGTTAGCGGAGGATCTATCTTACCTGGCTGCCATGCGGGTAAGGATATTACCATCCTGGATGTCTATGATTCGCTCGCTGCTGCTGCGGTTGGAGCAATGAAACAAGAGGACGCTGACCAAATTATCCGTAAAGCTTGTCCCGGGCCTGGCGGCTGTGGCATTGCCGCTTCATTCAACACCTGGGGTGTGGCTCTGGAAGCGATCGGTCTGATGTTGCCCGCCAGTAGTTCCATTCCGGCGGTCGACGATGGAAAGCGAGCTGAATGCCAGCAGGTGGGTGCGGCAGTACATCGTTTGCTAGAGCGAAATATTCGGCCTCGTGACATTCTGACGCGACGCGCTTTCCAAAATGCCGCTGCAACGATTGCCGCCATGGGAGGTTCGACCAATGGCGTGCTGCATTTGTTGGCGCTGGCTCGCGAAGCCCAAATAGATTTCGGCTTGTCTGATATGCAGACGATCTTTCGAGAAACGCCCGTTATGTGTAGCTTCGCACCACGCGGCAACAAAACCATGGTCGATTTGCATCATATCGGAGGTACATCAGTGCTCCTCAAGCAGCTGTTGGCCGCCGACCTGCTTGATCCGGATTGCCTGACTGTCACGGGGCAGACTTTGGGTGAGAATCTGGCCCAAGTCGCACCACCTATCGCCGGCCAGGAGTTGATTGCGCCACTCGGAGAACCGTTCAAGCCTTATGCCGACATGCAGATTTGTTTCGGTAACTTGGCACCCGACGGGATCGTCTTTAAGGTTTCCAGTCGCGAACAACCTGATTTTCAAGGTCAGGCTATTTGTTTTGAAAATCCGCGAGATGTCGTAGAGGCAGTTGAGAACGGAGTGATCCGGCCAGGTCACGTCATCGTGTTGCGCCATTTGGGACCCGTGGCGTCTGGCATGCCAGAGGTGCTGATTGCATCTGCCGCATTGGCGGTTCCTGAATTGGATGGAAAGGTGGCACTCATTTCCGACACTCGTGTGTCGGGTGTGTCGCATGGTGCCATCGGTGTCCACTGTGCTCCGGAAGCGGCCGTGGGTGGTCCGATTGCTTTGGTTCAAGATGGTGACCAGATTCGCTTCGACGTGTTAGCCGGAACGTGCGAACTGTTGGTGGACGAAGAGCAGTTGTCAGAGCGTCGTGCGCAATGGCAAGCGCCGCCACCACCGACACTGCGTGGTTATCTGGCTGACTTTTCCGCCACCGTTGCTCAGGCCAATCGAGGATGTGTCAGTAAGGCGTTGCACGGCTGACGTTTCATGATCCTGCCTTTTTTTTCGACCAAAATCAGGAATTCCTATGCCCCCCAGATTCAGTGACTTTGCCGATGCGATCGAATCGGAATCGGCATTCGACGTATTGGCTGTTGCCAAAAAACTTCAGGCTACCGGTAAAGATGTCATTGAGTTGGAGATTGGTGACAGTCCGTTTCCATCTTCTCCGTCCGCGCTCACCGAAGGCGTACGAGCCATCCAAGACGACCAATGCCACTATGGTCCTTCGATCGGTCTCTTAGAATTTCGCGAGGCGGCTGCGGAGTACGTCCAGAATGAGTACGGAATTCCCGCCAGGGCAGAGAACGTTGTGGCAGGACCGGGTGCCAAAAACTTCGAACAATTGTTTTTGGAAGCGTTCGTCAATCCAGGGGATGGTGTGCTCGTGTTCAGCCCACATTTTCCTACTTATCCACCCAATATCCAGCGCCGTGGTGCGAGGATGGTATTGTCGCCTCTCAAACAATCTCACGATTTTCGACCGAATCTGGATGACGTCGAACGATTCCTCACCACCGACGAAAAACCCAAAGCCGTCTTTCTCAACACACCTCATAATCCAACAGGCGGTGTTGCGCTCCAAGAGGATTTGGAGGGGTTAAGTCGATTGGTTGCGCAGCACGATGTCTATTTGTTCAGCGACGAACCGTACGATCAAATGGTATGGCAAGGCAAGCACCATTCACCATTGGCTCAACCTGGCATGCTCGAGCGGTGCGTCGGAGCATATACCTTCAGCAAAACGTTCAGCATGAGCGGTTGGCGACTAGGGTTTGCCGTCAGCAGTGCGGAAATCATTGAAATGATGGCCAAGCTTACCAATACATGTCTCTCGTGCATTCCTCCGTTTACCCAGTTGGCTGGCATTGCGGCCATGCAGCACGATCTGGACGAACGAGACCGGCGGATGCAGGACTTTCATGAAAAAGTTCAACTACTCGTCGATGCGTTGAACAAGATCGATGGCATCCATTGCCTCACACCTGGTGGTAGCTTCTACGCTTTTCCATCCGTGGCCAAGATCTGTAATCGACTGAAAATCACGTCACACGGTTTGGCCATGTTCTTGTTGGAAGCCGCTGACGACGATTTAGGTGTTGCATGCCTGGGGGGAGAATGTTTCGGAGATGCGGGCCATGGCTTCATTCGTTTCAGTGTGGCGCAAGACACCGACCGTTTGCAGGCGGCAGTGGACTTCATGGAAAAGGCAGTGCACTACGTGGATCGAGTCGAGGCGTTTCTTTGCGAACGTGACGGGTTTCGTCTGCAAGAACCCTACAACGAATGAAACAGTGACCTCCGACCCTTACCCGTCACCTCTTTTCCCCACGGGCAAACCTTGACGGTCGGTGCGTGCTCGAAATAGATGTCCGTCGGTGCTGGTCACGTACAACGTGCCAAGATCAACGTCGCCAAATGCACAATTGGTGGGACGATTGGCAGGTACGGGATGACGTTGCAGCACCTCGCCTTTCGGAGAAAACAGATAGATAGAAGGTCCTGGGCCGCCAAATTCCCAACCGGCAGTTGCCACAATATTTCCTTCGCTGTCGAGTCGCATGCCATCCACACCTCGATGCTCGCCAAAGTCATGTAAGACCTGACAGTCGCCCAGGCGGTCATCATCCCCGAGTGGATAGCCTCGTAGCTCTCGTTTTTCCTCAGACCCACGACCACTCTGGGCAACGTAAAGTGTCTGTCCATCAAGTGAAAACAACAAACCATTGGGACGTGTGGTATCGAAAGTCATCCGTTCCAGCGTCCATGGTTTGTTCTCTTGAGGCGTCAGCCGATAAACCGAATCATGGTCAAGTTCTTTCGTACTGCGATCGAAGCTAAACGGGCCGGCTGCACCTTCATAAAATGGGTCGGTGAACCACACACGGCCTTTGCCGTCAACGACCAGATCGTTCGGGATATTGAATCGTTTACCGTCGTATCGTTCAGCCAATACGTTAACGGACCCATCCGCCTCGTAACGCACCACTCGCCGCGCACCCCCTTCGCAAGCATAGATCAGTCCCTGATCGTCCATGGTCAAGCCATTGGCATAGTTGGTGTCCGAGCGGTGAACTTCTAGTGCATTGGTTTGTGGATCATACGCCATGATACGACAGGCATGGATTTGTGTGTAAAGCAGCACGGAACCATTCCACACTGGCCCTTCAGAGACCCCGCCGTAAGGTGGCTGAATTAATTCGAATTCCCATTTCATGTTGTGATATCCTCTAGGTAAAGGATTTACGATTCGTTACACGATGATTATTTAAGATGAAACGCATTTCACGGCTTGGTCAGACGGATCTTTTGCCCGTCTGAAATCGCATGAGATGAGTCTGGCAACCTGTTCATGTTTTCACGACGCGTTTTGAAATGCGCTCTGGTCCCTTGTTAGCCGCGCCCAACGTATGGCATGTCCCTGGCCATCAGTGTCATGAACTGCACATTGGTGTCGAGTGGCAGGTTCGACATGTAAAGGACAGCTTGCCCGACTTGCTCGACGTCAAACTGGGGCTCTTTCAGCATGCGACCGTCCGGCTGGAGTGCGCCGCTGTGCTGTGTGCTGTTGGACATGTCGGTGACAGCGTTACCGATGTCGATTTGCCCGCACGCAATATTGTGGTTGCGACCTTCGAGCGACGTCGACTTGGTCAAACCCGTAACTGCATGTTTGGTAGCCGTGTAGGCGGCAGCATGCGGTCGAGGTACGTGAGCCGAGATCGAACCGTTATTGATAATGCGGCCTCCTATCGGATCCTGTTCCTTCATGACGCGGATTGCGGCACGCGTACAATAGAAAATGCCATTCAAATTGACAGAGACTGTTTGCTGCCACTGATCGTCAGAGATTTCCTCTAGAGGTAACGCCGGAATGTTCATTCCGGCGTTGTTAAACAGTACATCTAGCCGTCCCAATTCTGACTTGATCTTGGCAAAGAGCGTTTCTACGTCATCAGGTACGCTAACATCAGCTGTTATCGGCAGCACGCTACCAGCCGACTCGTGGGCCAGTCGAACGGTTTCTTCGAGTCGATCGATTCGTCGTCCGCAAACAATTACATGATTGTTTGCAGCTGCCAACGCCAATGCCGCAGAGCGTCCCACTCCCGAACCTCCGCCTGTAATTAAACACACTTTGTTCATAGTCGTGTCGTTCTTTCAAGGGGTAAAAAGTATCGGCACATCATTGGACTGACTTGGTCCAGGCGTACTGCGCCCGGCATCAATGTATGTTTGCATGAGTGCCAGCATGCGCTGAACAACTTTCGGATACTTGTCTTGCACGTTCGATTCTTCACCCACATCCGTGTTCACATTGTATAGTTGTCGCGGTGGCAAGTTCTTGGTCTTTGTTTTTCCGGGTCTGGGTTCGCTCCAACCACCTGAACCAGGACACAGGATTAGTTTCCATTGGTCTTGCCGAATAGCAAAGGAACCATTGATCGAATGGTGAACCGTGGCTTGTCGGACAGGTTCCGTCGTTGCCTGCTGCAGCAGTGGCAAGATACTCACAGAATCTTCTCCGGCGTTGGGTGGTAACTTTTGTTGCAGGATGTCGGCAACGGTGGCAAGTAAGTCAGTATGGCAAATCGTCTGTGGGCATGTGGTGCCAGCGGGGATCGTGTGGGGCCAACGAGCCATGAAGGCAACACGATGGCCACCTTCGAAAATGTCTGCTTTGTGGCCACGAAAGACGTAACTCGGGTCGTGGCCACGCTCGGCAAGGTACCCAAAGTCGGCGCCGGGTGTCGCTCCGTTGTCACTCGTCACAATCAACAACGTATTTTCAGTCAATCCTTTTCGTTCTAATGCCTCCATGACTTGTCCGACCGTCCAGTCGACTTGCATGACGAAATCCCCCCACTCGTTCAAGCCGCTTTTCCCCTCGAATCGCGTGTGAGGCAAGATTGGTTTGTGAGGTGCGGTTAACGGAAAATAAAGGAAAAACGGTCGCTCGCGGTTCTGCTGCTCGACAAAGGTTACGGCCTGTTCGGTGAGTTTATCGAGTACGTCCACGTGGCGAAAATCCTCTCCCACGGGACCTTCACGCCAAAACGCTTTGCCGTGCGATGCGGGTACCAGTCGGGTGGGTACACTCGTGACGCCATCGTTTTGGATGTAGACATGTGGATGCATGTCCAATGACGCCGAGATGCCGAAGTAGGCAGCGAAGCCACGTTCGCAGGGACCCCCACGAATCGGTCCCGCAAAATCTATGTTTTCCCAGGATTCCGACTTCGTATCGCTGGGGGGGTGTGCCGGATCTTGCAACGCCCATTCCAAACCCAAGTGCCACTTGCCAACACAGGTCGTACGATAACCGTGCTGTTGCAAAAGCGAGGCGACAGTCATACGGTCCGAAGCGATCAGGGGCAAGGAATAGCCCCACAGCACGTGTTTCTGCAATCGGGTACGCCAAGCGTATCGGCCTGTCAGCAGACCATACCTCGTCGGAGTACATACGGCGGATCCCGAGTGAGCGTCTGTAAACCGCATTCCTTCGCGGGCCAGTTGATCCATATGCGGAGTCTTAATTTGGCCGTCTGGGTTAAAGGCATGGACGTCGCCGTACCCCATGTCGTCCGCCAAGATATAAACGATGTTGGGACGACTGTTTGGTTTGGCGTGAAGCGATACCGTACAAATAGACAAGACGACTAGGACGATCACAACATGAATGCTGACTGTCGTAAATGTGTTTTGCAAATGACGTGTGAGTGACTGACAGCAACCGGCCGATTTCACGTCGCGGCATTCAGTCATAGAATATTCTCGTTCTGGTCGCGTGCTGCGATCCGTTTTGCGTCCAATGGGTGGTAAAAACTCAAATAGGTTCCTTCTCATTGTGTTCATGTCGAATTTCACCGTCAATTCCTGACCTGTCGACAATCAACACGATGTATCTCCAAAAACGAGCGTGCGCCAGGCAAACACCGATGTCAGGCCCTAGTAATTTGGCGTCAGAAACCAAGGCCGCTGCGGACAGGCCAGCCGTCTCGAGCCGCGCAACGTTCCATTACAACGCCGAATCTGGCAACCGTGGCATTCTAGCCTTTGGTTGCTGGCTGGAACACGAACATGTTGTGCATTGTCCTTCATGGACGTTAAGATAAAAGGCTCAAGGTGCTTAGCTGTGCCAGCTAGAATTGGTAGGAGAAACCGAAGAGGTAGGCTGGATCGAGGTCGCCTCAGTGGTGGCTGGAATAGCGCAAATGCTGCGATTGGAAAATCACGAGTCAGCTCGGTGTCAAACTCAAGAAGCGGAGCGAAGTTCCTGCAGTACAAACATGTTCTCGGTCCAGCGTACAAATCCATAGGATGATCAGATTAGCTGGCTCCAAACGGATATTCATTCTGAGGGACATGGCATGGTGCACACTTATAATGACCGCAACGGCGTGGGAATGCAGTGCGATTTGTCCCTGAAACACAGGCGGCTGGTTGCGCGAAGCGTCGGTCAGCCGTCACGCCTTGGTTTCACGCTGGTGGAGCTACTGGTGGTGATTGCCATCATTGCGATTCTAATCGCACTATTGTTGCCGGCGGTACAGGCTGCCAGAGAAGCAGCTCGGCGGACGCAATGTGCCAACCACATGAAGCAATTAGGTTTGGCCATTCATAATTTTCATAATGCCCACAACGCGTTTCCACCTGCAACGACTGGAAACGCGTCGACGCGAGGCCAGAATCGGCTCGGTTTTTTCTACTACATCCTGCCATACCTTGAACAACAAAACCTGTACGAACAGTTTGACCCAACTTTGCCAGGTGACGTTGGCGCCAACTTGGCAGCAGCGCTTGAGCCAGGCGCATCGCTTTCTGTCTATCTTTGTCCTGCTCGCCGTAGCCCTGTTCACCTGAGTCGTCCAGCTATGCCTGGTGGGGACTCGTCACCGGGTGCAACCAGCGACTACTCGATCCTCTCCTACGTGATCGAAGACCACGGCGAAGATTGGTCGTATCTTGGTTATGACATCATTCATTTGCAAAGACAGGCAATCAAACCAGCCAAGCAGTTGAGCAGCATCGGCGAAATCCAACACGTGTCTCGGTTTTCTAGTGTGCAAGATGGACTTAGTCAAACGGCCGTGATGTGTGAGAAACATATTCACGAATTGGGCTTGGACCTTTGCTGCGGACATGGCGTTGCTCAGAATGCCAATGATGGTGCGGGTTTCAGTCGAGACGGGAATACTTTCTATCTGCATGGTAACTATTTTCGTGAAAACACCACGAACAGCTCCGCCCGATTTCGTATTGCCAGTGGACCAGCCGACGGTTTCGGTGAAACTTGGAACGATTTTGATCGCGGCGGATTGCTGGCTGGGGCGCCAACCATCGGCAGTTGGCACACCAATGTGGTGCAGATACTATTTGGCGACGGTTCGGTACATGCCTTCGACCAGGTTACACCGGTTGGCTTGATTGAGCAGTTGACCATCATCGACGATGGGACCGTCATCGAGGGGTTGCCATAATTACGGAAGGTGTGGTGCTCGAAGTGTCGAAGAAATCTCTCTGGACCAGTGTAACGATCATTGTTGGTTGCTGCATTTCATTTACCGGATGCAATGATGAATTCGAAACGTATCCGATCCAGGGTACCGTGAAATTCCCTGACGGTTCGCCACTACCGTTGGGTCAGATCTATTTTGAGACGCGGGACAAACGGTATGGGTTGGGTGTTAGTGCTATGGGACGTATCAACGAAGATGGCACTTTCACGGTCGGGACGTATCAGCGCGATCATGGAGGTGCCCCACCTGCTACCTACGTTGTTTATATTCGTGGCGCTAAGCAAGGAGGTCAGGTTGGGACCGGTGTGAATGAACGATCGAGCGGTGAATGGATCATTCACAGACGGCATCGCAGCGCTTCAACCTCGGACCTGCGAGCCGATGTGACCGTGGATGGCCCTAACCATTTTGACTTCGTCGTGGAGCGTCCTGACTAAAAGTTTCTTTTGGGGAGAGGCCATGAAAGCGATAGTTGGTGCTAGTTTTTTTCTTGCGCCCTATGTTCTGACGGTCGTTGTGTTCTCAGCGACATCTCTTGGAAAAGAACCGGATTCGCAACTGTTCAAGCGTGTTCCGGCGATCGAGTCATCGTGGGATGATCTTACCGACGGCATCCAGACCGCAGACGATTGGGGGCAGCGAAGGCGGGAACTGCAACTGCGGTATCTCGAGCTATTGCAAGACCAGTACAAACCACGAAAACCATTCTTGGATTTGCATGTCCACGAAGAAGTCGTGGTACAAGGACGATACCGTCGCCAACTGATCAGCTATGCCGTAGAAGAAGATGAACGCGCATACGCCTATCTGGGCATTCCCCTCGATTTGTCCCAGGCAGCTCCGGGGATTGTGGCGTTACATGGGACGTTTGCTGAAGGTAAACAAAGGGTTGCCGGGTTAGTCGATAACCCTGACAAAGCGTATCTCGACCATTTGTGCCGCCGAGGTTATGTGGTGATTGCGCCCGAGCATTTTGTTTCTGGTCACCGGACTCCAACTGCTGGCTCCTACGAAACGGGCGAATTCTACCAGAAGCATCCCAGCTGGACCGCAGTGGGAAAATTTACTTACGAGCACTCCATTGCGGTGGATGTTCTGCAGACTCTTGACGAGGTAGATCGTGACAACATTGGTGCGCTGGGGCATTCGCTAGGAGGTCATGGGACGTTCTTCCTGGCTGCGTACGACGAGCGGATCAAAGCGTCTGCGTGCAATTGCGGGGCCACATTCTTTCGTCACAATCCAAATGTTGAGGCTTGGTCAAGGGACCATTGGTACATTTACTTCAAGCCGATTCGCGATGATTTGTTGCGTGGTGAGTTGCCGCTTATCGATATGCATGAGATCATCGCGTTGATTGCGCCGCGCGCGTTTCTAGACGTCTCGGGACTCAACGATGGCTACGGTCCGACGCAACGGCAGCGAGTCCTCATGCTGACGAAGATCATGGACGTTTACGAATTAGTGGACGCTCCACACAACTTTGGTTTTTATGTCCACGGTCGCGGTCACTCGGTCGCCCATGAGTCTCGTCAATTGATCTATGGCTGGATGGACAGTCATCTCAAGCCACCCGAGGTGACAAAAACTCGACTCGTTACAGACAGTGAAGTGGACTGAAGTGGCTCGTCAGAGATCCAAGTCAAACATTCGGACCGTCGGGTAGCTTGGGAAAGATATCCATGGCGAGGGCACGAAAGTCTCGAATGCGGTGAAATGTGACGATGTCGGCATCGTGTTGGTTCTGGGCTTCGGCCGACGTCCGTGAGATGAATACGATATCATTGCCAACGATGGCTGCCGAAGGATACATGAAGGCCTGAATGGGGCTAGGCCACATCGCGGCACACCCGGCTTGGAACCAATTCAATGAGTCGCGACTGTAATACAGCATCAAGATTCTACGTTCATTGCCAGGCCCACCGTGATAACCGACTTTGAGAAGCTCGTCTCGATCGGCAAAATATCCTTGCGAATCGGTCGGCATGTTGGATAGCATCCAGAACAATTGGGTCGGTTCATCATACATGATGAAGAATTTGTTTTGCGCGCCTGGAATGGCAGCGAATTGAGTGAACTCGAGCGTTAATTCCTCTCCGTCATCGTTCAGGTCGCAGATGCCACCGATGCTGGCCGTTGAGTATTCATCAATCACGCAGCGCGACAGTACTCGAAGGTGTCCGTTGACATTGACCACATTAGGTTCCAACCACAGATCTCCTCCCCACTGGACCGGCCAAGTACCGTTCTTAGGCGGATAGATATTGCTGCGCAAGCGGTCTGGTACTTTGGGGAAGCCGACTCGATTGGATTTGCGCCATGCTTGGGGGTCCATGATGTCGCGGGACAGGTCACCGCAAATGGCAGTCGTGCCGCCGATGGCCCAATACAGTTTGTTGTCCTTCACCGTCATCCCGGTGCTGCAATTCCACTCGGGTGTTTTGAGAATTTCAACAGGCTCGCTCCAGCTCTTGCCGTGGTCGTCGCTGCGCACCAAGCGGAACGTTTTGCCTGGCAGGAACATGTAGAACTTGTTTTCATGGACGAAAGGAGTGGCGTCCTCAACGGGCATCGGGTCCAACGTCTCCCAAGTTTCACCGCCGTCAAAACTGCGCGATAGCAGCAGCTCCTTGTGAATGATCTTGCGCCTAGACCTTATGTTTCTGAGCACACGTTTGTGTTCCCACTCAAAACAAGGTGCGGCAACCAGCAGGGTGCCGTCCTCCATGCATGCCATACCCGGATCGTGCATGTAATGGTCTTTTGTCGTCTGTCGCGCAGGGATGGTAAAGGGTTGCGCTACCGGTTGAGTGGAGTTGGGAGGTGTAACTTGCTGTTCTGTGGCGACGGCGTTCGACGATAGGGTGGCGCCATATACGCCGGTTGCTGCCAAGGCCGAACTACTACCGACGAATGCCCGACGAGAAAGGGTGGCGTCGATCTGGTCCTTGCGTGGTTGTGTTTCACGGTTTTTGGAAAATTTAGTCATAGTTGGTCTCCGGGAGTGTGATTCCACCAGCAAGGCGATTTTTTAACTTTCAAGTAGGCGGACCAAGGTGGCTTCCTTCGTTGCCAGATCTGCGAAAATGTTTCACGTTCAAAAATAGATTGTGTTCCCATTCGAACTCGCGAAAAACGACCAAAGTCCCGACAGTATGGGCTTATTCCCAAGTTACCTCTACCGTGATCAAAGGATCCGACCATTCTGACGTGTCATCCGGATGTTCTTGGCATCTGGCTTGAGCCTTCAGTTCGTAGTCACCACTTTCTTTCCAATTGTGTCCAGCGCCTGTTGTCGTCCAATCTGATGTATGACCGTCCCCCCAGTCGATCCGGTATTCTAGTTTATGGCCGGAACCGGTGATGGCACCTGTAGGAGTGTATGTCTCCGGTTCCTGAATGACGTACGACCAATCCGGACCATCGATACTGGTAGGCACGGTTACTGTTTCGCGTTCATCGGTTGCGTCTGAATCTCCGTTCGAACTGGTTGTTGTCGTCGAGTGTGACGTCGGCGAGGCGTTCGGTTCGCATCCTAGAACGATCAAGAGAAGAGATCCGATCAGCACAAAACAGAGAGAGGATCGCAACGAGTCGCTTATAACATTCATCAAAGCAGCCAGTTTGTTTTGGGACAAGTTCGATGGGTTGCCGGTCACAGGCTTCCAATCCAATCCGAATAAGGCAGTTATATCTGTGCCATCAGCCAACGTCAACGAACAGTCTCGCTAAGACAATGATCAGCTGTTCGATGAAGGGTCCATTTCGAGAGGTCCAAATACCGTCAACTCAGGGGTTCATAGTATGACTTGCACAAGGTTGATGGTTACAATGGTAGATTAGTGGTTCTTGAATTTCGAATTGGAGGGTGAGCCGACGCTTCACCTCGGAAAAAAGGTGTGAAACGCACGAGTATTTGATTTCTGGACGTGAATTTCAGATTGCAGTCCGATGACTGACGGGAAGACAGTGTGGCGGTCGGCGATGCGAAGAGTATTAAGACGACTGTTCTGTTTGGTGGCCTGTGTTTTCGTGTTGAGCGAAACATCTGTTGCGGGTGATGTCGCATCTCATGAACATGCATCCGACGGAGCGACTCACTGGGCGTTTGTTCCTCCTGTCCGTCCACAACTGCCCACGGTCAATCACCCAAGCTGGGTACGGAATCCTATCGACATCTTTGTGCTGTCGCGACTGGAAGCGGACGGTTTGACACCGTCATCGGTAGCAGACCAGGTAACACTTTTGCGGCGGCTGAGCCTCGATTTGATCGGCCTCCCACCTAGCCTGGACGAGATAGACAGTTTCCTGGCGGATGATCGTGAGGATGCTTATGAGCGACAAGTCGAACGTCTGTTGCACTCGCCACATTATGGCGAAAAGTGGGGACGACATTGGTTGGATGCAGCCCGATACGCTGACTCGAACGGCTATGAAAAAGATCTTCCTCGATTTGTTTGGGCCTATCGCGATTGGGTGATTCAGGCTTTCAACCATGATCTCGCGTACGATCAGTTCATCATTGAACAAATCGCGGGTGACATGCTGCCCGATGCGTCTCAGGACCAATACGTTGCCACCGGTTTTCTGAGAAATTCTATGATCAATGAAGAAGGTGGTATTGATCCCAAAGAGTTTCGGTTTGAGGCGATGTTGGATCGGATGGAGACCATCGGCAAAAGCATCTTGGGATTAACCATTCAATGTTGTCAGTGCCACGACCACAAATACGATCCGCTGACTCAACGAGAGTATTACGGCCTATTTGCATTCCTGAATAATGCTCACGAAGCCACCATTCCTGTTTTTAATGCCGAGGAACAGGCTCGACGAAACGATCTACTACAGCGCATACGATCAGCCGAAGAAGAACTACAACGTCAACATCCCGACTGGCGCCAACGCATGGCAGCGTGGGAAGCATCGTTGCCTGCGGATCCGACAGATTGGACCGTCATCATTCCATACTCAGAGCAACTAGCGGCCGGACCACAAAAATATCACGTGCAGTCCGATGGCTCATTGCTGGCGTGTGGATATTCGCCGACCGGTGTGGACGAATCATTCCAAATCGAGACCGATCAGCCGATCATCCATGCGATTCGTCTGGAGCTATTGACGGATGGAGACTTGCCGTTTGGAGGCCCAGGACGCTCTTACCGTGGTACAGTAGCATTGAGCGAGATTCGGGTGGAGGCAGCACCGTTAGACAATCCGACGCAATCCGTTGAGATGAAAATCGCCAGCGCAACTGCTGACATCACACTGCCGGAAAAAAAATTGGACCCGCTCTATGGAGGCACTGGAAGTGATGAGGCTCGGATTACGGGTCCGGTGGAATTTGCCATCGATGGCAGGAACAGCACGGCTTGGGGAATCGACGTAGGGCCCGTACGACGCAATCAACCTCGTAAAGCCGTATTTGTGTTGCAGGAACCGATTCAACATCCCAACGGTACACTGCTGACGGTTACTTTGGGGCAACACCATGGCCACCGCAACGAGCAGAATCAAAATCTGGGTCGATTTCGTATTTCGATTTCCCCTGATCCCGATGCCATGGCGGACCCGATCCCAATCCGTGTGCGTGAGGTCCAGTCCGTACCAACGACTGGGCGCACCGCGGAACAGGTGCGAACGTTGTTTAGCTATTGGAGAAACATGGTCGCGGAGTGGCGAGATACTAATGAATTCATTGATCAATGGTGGCGGCAACTGCCTGAAGGAAGCAGTACGCAATTGGTACTGTTAGAACGAGAGGATCCACGTCGTACTCACTTGTTGGAGCGAGGCGATTTTCTCAGCCCGGGCGAACGCATTGACGCCGGTGTACCTGCGTTGTTACACCAGATGCCGTCCGATCCCAGACCTAGCCGTTTGAGTTTCGCTCGTTGGCTAGTCGACGAGCGGTCACCTACCACCGCCCGTTCCATTGTGAACCGTATCTGGCAAAGTTACTTTGGAACAGGATTGCTGCAGACCAGCGAAGATTTTGGTGTGCAAGCCGAAGATCCTTCACACCTTGACCTACTCGATTGGTTGTCGGTGGAACTCATGCAGCGTGGCTGGAGTCTGAAAGCGTTACACCGCTTGATTGTGACGTCGGCCACCTATCGTCAGTCCTCGGACGTATCGCCAGAATGGCTCGCGCGAGATCCAGATAATCGATTGCTGGCGCGGGCGCCGAGATTCCGTGTGGAAGCGGAGACAGTACGTGATATCGCGCTCGCTGCCAGCGGCTTACTCCGTCACAAAGTTGGTGGGCCCAGCGTCTTTCCTTCCGTTCCCGAGTTTCTCCTTCGGCCTCCGATCAGTCATGCGGTAAAGTCTTGGAATGTTTCGACCGGCGCCGATCGCTATCGTAGGGCTCTTTACACGTTCCGTTTTCGCACGGTGATGTACCCCATGTTGCAGACTTTCGACGCACCTTCTGGGGAATCCTCGTGCATTCGTCGCGAGCGTTCCAATACACCACTGCAAGCTCTGACGACACTCAACGAACAGGTGTTTATGGAGTGTGCGCGCTCGTTGGCGCAAATCACATTAATCCATGGTGGCGACACGGACGAACAACGCCTGGTCTATGCGTTTCGCCGCTGTGTCGCGCGACAGCCGACGGAGGAAGAAGCCGGTGTCCTGGCTGAACTCTTGGACCACCAAAAGCAACGCTTCCAAGAACCCGACGTCGATCCGTGGCAATTGGCTGCGCATGATCCCGCCGCGCCACCTCGTCTTCCCGGCGGGGCGACTCCGGTCGAGCTGGCAGCGTGGACTGCCGTATCACGTGTGCTCCTTAATCTGGACGAAACGATCACCAAGCAATGAACTGGTTGCCTGCCAAACACGAACGCCCGTGTTGTGGTTCCCATACTTTGTGGGGGAACAAGCTTGACGCACAGCTGATGGCTCGGCGCTGGTTCCTGGAGCAGTGTGGTGTCGGTCTGGGAGCCATTGCCCTTCGTACTCTATGGGGCGAGTCGGCTTACAACACTGCCATGGCCGCCAACATTGATTCCGGTCCTTTGATGCCGGGGCCTTCACACCGTGCGCCGCGTGCCAAGAATGTGATCTATCTATTCATGGCAGGAGCGCCCAGCCATCTGGAGTTGTTTGACTTCAAGCCTCAGTTGGCAAAATTTGACGGCAGTTTGCCGCCAGACGAATTAATCCAGGGATACCGTACCGCATTCATCCAGCCCAATTCCAAGTTGCTGGGACCTAAGTTTCAATTTTATCGTCGAGGGCAGTGTGGTACTGAAATCTCCGAGGTATTGCCTCACCTGGCGAAAGTGGCAGACGATATCGCGGTGGTGAAGTCGCTGGCGACCGAGGCCATTAACCATGCTCCGGCACAGATCTTCATGAATACTGGTTTTGAACAGTTTGGCCGGCCAAGTCTGGGATCTTGGGTCACTTATGGTCTGGGGAGTGAATCCCGGGATCTTCCTGGTTTTGTGGTCATCAATTCAGGCAAGAGGGGACCCAGCGGTGGAAGTGCCAATTGGGGAAGTGGTTTTCTACCTACAGTTCATCAGGCAGTGCCCTTGAGAACGACTGGCGACCCGGTACTCTATCTTTCGAATCCTCGCGGTGTGGACGATCACTTGCAGCGCGAAACGGTAGAAACACTCCGTCGTCTGAATCAAATCCAATTGCGAAAAACGGGCGATCCCGAAATCGCGACCAGGATCAACTCGTTCGAAATGGCGTTCAGGATGCAAAGCAGCGCACCGGAACTGTTCCAGGTTGCCGACGAACCGCAACACATCCTGGACAGCTACGGCGTAGATCCTGACAGCCCTTCGTTTGCTCATAATTGTCTGCTCGCGCGGCGACTGGTCGAGCGGGGAGTTCGGTTTGTACAACTTTTTCATGAAGCGTGGGACCAGCACAGTCGCCTTGTTGGCGACCTGAAAGCCAACTGCCAGGATACAGACAGAGCCGCAGCCGCATTGATTCAGGATTTGAAACAGCGGGGAATGCTGGACGACACGCTGGTTATCTGGGGAGGTGAGTTTGGTCGTACGCCGATGGTCCAAGGGGATGGTGGTGACGGGAGAGACCACCACCCCAATGCATTCTCGATTTGGATGGCGGGTGGTGGTATTAAGTCAGGGATTACAGTGGGCGAAACGGACGACTTTGGTTTCGACGTGATTCGAGATCGCGTACACGTGCATGATTTGAACGCTACGATCCTGCACTGTTTGGGGCTGGATCACGAGCGATTGACGTTTCGTGTGCAAGGTCGCGACTTTCGACTCACGGACGTCCATGGAAATGTGGTAAAGAAATTGCTTGCTTAGAAGGGAAAAACGGATGGTCGAACAAGAATCGATGGAGCGACATAACCCCATCTCGCGGGAGGGTGCTAGTTTGCCCTATTTGGTACTTGTCGTTTCTGTGGCAACGGTGGGTGGGTTCCTGTTTGGGTACGACACGCTCATCTTTACCGGCGCGGGAATTTTTCTTAGAGATTCTTTTCAGTTGTCGCCAGACGAGCTGGGACAGGCGGGCGCGTCGGTGGTGATAGGGTGTCTATTTGGAACTTGGATTGCAGCGCTGGTCTCGGACTGGATTGGGCGCAAGAAGACGATGATTTTTGCAGCGCTGTTATTTGCTGTTTCTGCCGTCATGACGGCTATTCCACCAGATATCCATGTATTCAACATGTTTCGCGCTGTGGGTGGTGTCGGAGTGGGGATCGCCATGGTGATTTCTCCGGTCTACATCGCCGAAATTTCTCCCAAGCGAATCCGAGGCGGACTTGTTACGCTGAATCAAATCGTGATCGTCACCGGAGCACTGATTGCTGCCATCGTAGGTTGGCAGATGGGCCAGCACCTTGCACCCGATGTGAGTTGGCGTTGGATGTTTGCGTCCGAGTGCATTCCGATTCTCGGTTTCGCTGCTGGATTGCTGCTGATACCGGAAAGCCCTCGATTCCTCATGCAAAAGCAGCTAGAAGATCAGGCGCGCGACGTACTGACGCGAATCAACGGTGCTCAAGTCGCAACCAGGGAACTCAACGAGATCCGAGCATCCATTGAATTGGAAAAAACACAATCTGCGGTCAGCTATCGTGAGTTATTGCATCCTGGAGTGAGGATGGCGATGATCATCGCCATTGGGCTGGCGGCTCTTCAACAGCTCTCAGGAGGAATGCCACTTAACGTATATGCTCCGATTATCCTGCAAGATGCTGGTTTTGCGGATCCTAATGACGCCATCTTTGTGCCAGTGTTGATGTTTTCTTGTAGTCTGGTGTGTGTGTTCATCGTGCTCTACTTGGTAGAACGTGTGGGCCGCCGACCAATCTTGTTGTGGGGCGTGTCAGCCATGGCAGTCGGGCACCTGGTACTTGCTTACTGTTTTCATAAACCTGTCGAAGGCGCACCGATTGCCATCGCTTTGATCTTGACCGCTGGCATGAGCAATCTCAGCATTTCTCCTTTGGCTTGGGTCATCATGGCAGAGATTTTTCCGACACGGATCCGCGGACGCGCTATGGGAATCGCGACGTTCGTGTTGTATTTGTCGATGTATCTGACAAGTCGTTATTTTCCCCCCATTCAAGAGTACTCGGAAAGTACCTACGGATCGCCAGCGGTCATGTTTGTTGCTTTGGCGGCTATCTGTGTTTTCGGTGTGATATTCATGTATGTCATGGTGCCCGAAACCAAAGGCAAGTCCTTAGAGGAAATCGCAAATCATTGGTTGGAGAAACGTTAAGTGTCACCGGAGGACGGAGTGACGCTTGTGAAGGAAAACGATCCAAACGGCCTGCGGAGAGTTCACCATATGGAATATTGTTATTTGGGACATTCTGGATTAGAGGTGTCGCGATTGGGGATCGGATCCATTCCGTTCGGCACCGTGTTCGACGAAGCGGCGAGTCGTAACATCGTCGACATGGCTTTCGATGCGGGCTGCAACTTGATTGATACCTCGAATATTTATGGCGGTGGCCTGCGGGGAATGCATGATCAGGGCGCTGGTACGTCGGAGCGAACTGTTGGTCAGACCATTCGGGGACGACGAGACCAGTTCGTGGTTGCGACGAAGGGTTACTATGTGATGAGCGAAGACGTGCGGCCGAACAGCGTTGGTCTTTCCCGTGCTTATTTGACGACTCAGATCGAAGCCAGCCTGCAACGACTGGGTACCGATTATATCGATCTCTACCAGTGCCACGCGCGCGACTTCTACACGCCCATCGAAGAAACCATGCGCGTATTGGATGACTTCGTCAAAGCTGGCAAAATCCGCTACGTGGGAGTGAGCAACTGGGACGGGTGGCACGTCGTGAAAGCGAATCAAGTGGCTCAGGCGAAGGGGTTAACTCGGTTCGTCTCGAACCAGATCTGGTACAACTTGGCGGATCGAGTGGCAGAACATTCCGTGATTCCGGCTTGTCGTGACGAACAAGTCTCTATCGTCGTGTGGGGGGCTCAAGCACAGGGGTTCTTAACGGGACGCTATCGTCGAGGTGCCGAGCGACCTCCGGCCGGAACCACGTTTGACATCATGCAGGACTGTGAGAGTTCAGCTTGGGGGAACCTGGCGATCGAGCGGAATTGGTGCACCATCGATCGATTGGATGACATAGGCCAACGACATGGCAAGTCGATCCCACAGATCGCACTGGCATGGCTACTGCAGTCTGGAAATTGTGACGTGGCACTGATGGGCGGTTCCAAGATCGAACACTATGCCGAAGCGCTCGAATCATTGCAAATTCAACTCTCTGTGGAGGAAATTCAGGAACTAACCGCCGTCAGCGAAGTGGCAGCATCCTATCCGATGAATTTTTTGAACTTGTTTTGTAGGCGAGAGAGTTCCTTTTACGGTGGGCTACGCTAGTGGCCTTTCAACTAATATGCTGTCAGTTGTGAGCCGACGGCGCCAGCCGCAGGCCTGGACGCGAACGTTTCTGGCAGTGCGAGCATTCGCTCAGTCCGGCCTTCAAATTTTTCTTACTGAGATAGACTAGGCGTTTTTTAAAGTGGACGAATATCAGGCTTTTTGTCGCGGCGAACTGCAGGACCCGTATCCGCTATATCAGCGACTGCGCTCGGAGGATCCAGTCCATTGGAGCGATGAGGTTCAAAGCTGGATCGTGACCCGCTACGACGATGTGGCAGCCGTATTACAGTACAGCCCGGAACTTTCCTCCAACCGAATCTTGGCACTCTTTCGGCTATTGTCCCCCGAGGTTCAGGCAAAAACGGAAGCCTTGTATCACCATCTGCGCGAGGAGATGCAGTACAAAGACCCACCGGAACACACTCGGCTGCGCAAGCTGGTCATCCGAGCGTTTACGCCCAAAATGATCGCGGCTTTGCGAGCGAGACTCGAACAAACCATAGATGAAATGTTCGAAGTCGTGCTGGAACAGCAACAGATGGATTTCATTGAGGATTTTGCTTACCCGTTTCCTGTGATCGTGATTTGCGAACTGCTGGGCTTGCCTCCGGAAGATCGAGACCAATTCAAACATTGGTCGGACGACATTACTGCTTTCTTTGAAACTCTGGGAGAAGACGATGCCGATGTTGCCCAACGGGCACAGGCTAGTGCCTTGGCTCTAGAGAACTATCTGGGCCAACTGGTTGCTAAGCGTCGTCAGCAACCCCAGGAAGATTTGGTCACGGCGCTCGCCATGGCTGTAGACGAAGGGGAAAAACTGAGTGAAAAAGAACTACATGCGATGATCGTGTTTTTGCTTTTCGCCGGTCACGAAACGACGACAGGACTGTTGGGCAACGGTTTGTTGACTTTGTTGTTACACCCGGAACAATTCCAAAAACTCCGTGACGAACCCCATTTGGTTGGTTCAACGATCGAAGAATGCCTTCGTTTTGAAGGTTCCATCCAAAGAATCTCCAGGCAGGCGACTACGGATTTTGAGATGGATGGCAAACAGATCAAAGAAGGTCAACGTGTGTGGGGAATGATCGGGGCGGCCAATCGCGATCCCCAGAAATTTTCCGATCCGGATTGCTTTGACATCGCCCGCCAGGATAACCGGCACTTGGCATTTGGCACGGGTATTCATTTTTGTATCGGTGCGCCGCTGGCTCGCTTGGAAGGTGAATTGGCATTCCGCATGCTGATGAATCGAATGACCGATATCCAACTGGAAGTTGACTCCTTTGCCTGGCGCAAGGGTATTTCGTTGCGGATTCTCGATTCGCTACCCATCTCGTTTCGGAGGAAATGAGCGGTAGTGGAAACGACAGCAGGGACAAAAGAGATTCTATCTCGATCTTGTCCTTGGTTTCCTCTGCCGTCTTGTACTAATTATGGCGTAGACAAAAAATTTACTACCCAGCTGTAGGCGCTGGTGCAGTGAAGTCGCGGATGCCTACGGCTAGGCGGTCAACGAAGACGCCTCGTAAAGTCTTCCTCTGCGATTACGAACCATCCTCGGCGCAAATCCGATCGCAAGCGACTCGTCCCCATTTGTACTTGCATTCCGGAAACACGGTCAGACGAATGCAGGTACTGCCTTGTGGGACAAGTGTAATCATTTTAACGTCGCCCGACGGTGCCACAGGACTGGGCAAACGAGGCGTACGGACGCCTTCTTCTAATTCCCAATCGGATATCTGGCGGGCGGGGACTCGCAATTGCACCGGTGCAGCGCCGACTTCCCAGGGATTGGGAACCATAGGATTCTGGATCACCTCAATTTCCTTTTCCAATTCTTCCTGTTCGTAGCTTACGTGTAGGGCGTAGTTCCATGGACTGGCAGGTAGGATGTTCCACAAAGGAAAATCTTGATGCGGTTTGATTTTGCCTCTGAGTACGGACTCTTCATCGACGGTGCGATCTTCGTCGATCAGCAGTGAGTAGACCAGTGGGCCGCGTTCGATTCCCAAACCACCTTCTTGCCAAAAGCTTAACTTCGGTTTCATCGGCACATTCAAAACGACTTTATCTCCTGCAGCGAACTCACGATCCAGTTTGAAGAAAGTTCCTGGTTGGTTGTCCATCACGATTGATTCGTCGTTTACCGTTAGCGAAGCTTCCTGGCACCAGCCAGGAATGCGCAACCACAGCGGGAATTGAGCGGTTTGATCGCATTGCACCTCGAACTCGATCTGTTCCGAAAAGGGGTAGTCCGTGCGTTGGACGATGGTGACTTCTTGGTTGTCGGAACCTACATTCGCGGTCACGGTACTCGGCCCGTAGGTAGCGGCTACCAAGCCTCCGTTGGGGTCCTTGAGCCACATGCGTGAGACATAGTTAGGCATGAAACTATGCACGCTGCCCGGACAGCATTGAGTCTGATGTCCGGGGCGATACTGCATTCGTTCGGGACCGGCCTGATGGTTGTGACTTGACTTGCTGGTCACGATGACTTGATTAGGGCCGGAGTAATACTGTACGCCCTTGTAGTCTTTGGTGACTGATCCAATGCCAGCGTTGAAGATGCAACGTTCAATCTTGTCGCCCCAACTGGCATCACCGGTGATCATCATCAGGTAGCTGGCGACCCAGGAATAGGCGGGAACGACACACGTTTCGTGCAGGGCACGTGGATTCTTGCCGGCAAAACATTCGTTGGAACTTGGGCAACCATCAATCAACATGTGGTCGCGGTCGACTTTGCGAAAGCCGTTTAGCACAGCTTCCAGTAACTGTTGATCACCCGTGTACTTATAAAGCAACAACGGCCCTCGAATTCCATCGAAATAGGTGAGGCCATGCTGAGTTGCTTTCTTTTCAGACAATAGGACCACCAAGGGCAGATCGAAATTGCGCCGAAAAGAGTATTTTGTTTCGTTGCAGATCCGCCAGGCTGCTTCAGCCTGTTCTAGCATCCGCTCGTCTCCGGTGGCTTCGTACAGCCAGCACATTTCTTCCATGTTGCCGGTATTCTGGTGCACCGCATGCTGTCGAGGAGGCACCATCATATAGTGCCGCTGCATCGCTGGCAAAATCCTTGGGTCGCCCGTAGCCGAATGCTCGGTCATGAGCGTGTGAAAAAAATGGTATTGGCAATAACGTCCACCATCCATTTCGCTGCCGTGCGTCCAATCTGTCCAATTTGGGCCTAAGATTCCGTTCACTGCCTGGTGATTGAGCGTGTATTCAATGTATTGACGAGCCTTGTTGATGAGGAAATCGTCGTCTAACAAATAGCCGCAACGGTGCACACCATCCAGGTACATGCCCCATTCGGCGTGACCCGTCCAAGCACCTTTTTCTGGAAACGGGCTGCTCCACCAGCCATCCGAATCGAAGGGGAATCCGGAGGCCTTATCGAGGTGACCGGTCAGGCCATCTCGTTGGTTTTCCAGAAAGAGTCGCAGCCACCCCTGAGGCTTAATGCTGGTGATGGGTAGATCACGAAACGTGTCGTAGCGTTCGACTTCGGCCGCGAAAAGCGAGCTTGTGGTGAACATGACAGCCAATGTCACTGGTATCCACCGAAGAGAGTCGAGTAATGTCTTCATGTTGATCGCCTTTAATACGGTCGAGTGCTGCGACAGAATAGATCTAATGTTTCAGGTGGCAACAGGAACTAATGCCAACCCCTCGGGAACTGTCTTTGAAGTTGCGAGTTTCCTGGGAAAATGTCGGTGGCGCCACTTTAACGCATCCGTGAGAGATGAAGTCACGAGTGAGCTATTTCTCAGTTTCACTGACGCCTTGGGTCGGAATTTGTCTCTCAGTGGTTTATTATTCTAAGGGACTGCTCACAATTTACCAGCGTGACGAAACCAACCTACTCTCTTGATGGAATCGACATGAATTGCTCACGAGTTGTAATTTCCCGGTTCGAAGTTGCTGTATTATTATTTTGCTTTGCCACGTGGGCTGAAGTCGACGTGTGGGCAGATTCACCCACAATACAGATCGCGACGTTCCAGTGCGACATTACTCCTCCAACCGGTGTGCCCATTGGGATGGGGTTCATCAAAGTGCTGGAAACGGTAGAACACCCGCTGTTGGCCAAAGGTGTGGTGATCGTGAACCAGCATGGCAAGCAGCCTCAAACGTATGTCCTGTGTGGGCTGGATTGGATGGAATTACACAACTCGTCCTATGACGAATTAAGACAACGGATTGCAGAAAGCGCTGGGACTGTTCCTTCGTTCGTCGCAACGCACAGCCTGCACCAGCACACAGCACCCGCTTTTAGCGTGGACGTCCAACGGTTGAGGCTCGCGGAGGATCATCCTCGACGCGTGGCCACGGCCAGGTACCTCGACCGTACGGCCAGGGACATTGGCGCAGCCATCCAGGCAGCCTTGCAGGACTTGCGCACGCTCACCCATGTTGGTACCAGCCAGGCCCAGGTCGACCGTGTCGCGTCGAATCGGCGTATTGAGAAGTCTGACGGAACGATTGTCATGCGTGGCAGTCGCTGCAGTACGGAATGGCTTCGTGCTGCACCAGAAGGTCTGATTGATCCGTGGTTAAAAACGGTTTCTTTTTTCAGTGGAAAAGAAGTCATTGCCCGAATGCATTACTATGCGACTCACCCGCAAAGCTTCTACAACGATGGCCGTATCAGCTACGATACTTGCGGCATTGCCCGGGAACGTTTGCAGGAGACGGAAGGAGTGTTTCAGATTTACTTCACTGGTTGTGGCGGAGACATCGCCATGGGCAAGTATAACGATGGGTCGCTCGAAGCCAGAGCCGAACTGACAGATCGCTTGTACAATGCCATGTCTCAATCGGTTGCTGATGTCGAACGTACTTCCGTCGACAAGATCCGCTGGGACGTGGCGCCTTTTCGTTTTCCACCGCGAACTGAGGAAGCATTCGCATTGGAAACCAGCCGCAGCAAACTAAAGGAAAGTTTGACGGCACCCACGAACGTAGCCTGGATCGAACGCATGCAGGCTGGACATGCGATTGAGCTGAGTTGTCTGACTATCAACAATGTGCAAATCTTACACCTGCCCGGAGAACCGTTTGTGCTCTACCAGCTGGCCGCTCAACGATCTCGTCCTGACTCTTTTGTCGCTGTGGCTGGGTACGGGGACGGAGGTGTCGGCTATGTGGGGGGCGATCGAATCTACACGGACCGAGGAGGATACGAGCAGACTTATTGCTTTACCGGGCCATGTGAAGATCTCCTGAATAATGCCGTAAGTGCACTGTTGGCCCGCGGAGCTGAGTAGATAAGCAAGCCTGGTTGCCAGTCCTCTGCGTATTTCCATCGCCAATACTTCGACGTGACGATAAACACCGTGTTCTCGTCGAGAATCACAAACAACGACCAATGTGCTGTGGCTAGGAGCATTTGCTGGTTCCAGCCTGCAATTCCACAAAGTGGGTGCGCGGGAAAGTCATGTTAGCGCAACGTAAAAAGCATTTCGCTATCTATTGGCAGATGCGTCACCAAAGCGCCCTGCGAGTGTCGTTCATGTTCTGTTGTTTCCAGGCCCGTTTTGGCTACTAATTGTCCATCCAGCGGACAAGCTTTATACTCGGAGCAAAGAGTGACGTTGAGGCGCTTCCGTCTGACTGTTTTGATCATGGAACCCCAGTAGATTGATCCGGTATATTGATACTGGCCAGAAAAAAGACTTCACGAGGTAGAGTCACGTGAGTGAAAAACGCAAAGTGTTAATGACCGGGGCGTGTGGAGTTGTCTCGTCGCTGTTAATTTCCGAGCTAAATGATCGCTACGACTTGGTGTTGACCGATGTCAAACAGCCCCAAGAGAATCGTTCGGGGATCGACGAATCTGTATTTGAGAGATTGCAAGTCGCGGACTTGGTCGACCCAAACCGAGACAACTATCGCCATCTGTTTGAGGGTGTCGACGCCGTAATCCATAACGCTTTTGTGGGAAGGGCAACGCTCGACGTAAGCGTCGCCGAGTTTGAACACGAATTAGCCAATGTCCGCATGGCGTACAATATCTACCAGACCGCGCTTGAGGAAAATGTGCGGCGTGTGGTGGTCACCAGTTCGAACCATGCCTCCGATTACTACGAAGAGTTCCTGCTGGGTGGAACGATGGACTATGTTTCGCCCGAGACACAGAACCGCGCCTTTACCTATTACGGCTGGGCCAAGGATTCCTATGAACACCTGGGCTTTCTGTTTGCCCTAGGTCGTTCCATGGGTATGGAGGGACGAAAGCTGCAGAACGTTCACATCCGCATCGGAGGACCACGCGAAACCGATGTGGAAAACTGTGAGCTGGGAGATTTGCAAAAAGTACGTCGTGCTCTGGCGGTCTATGCCAGCCAGCGGGATCTTGTTCAGCTGTACGTCAAAAGTATCGAAACCGAATCGATCGAGGACAAGCGTGGCGTCCCGTTTCAGATTTTTTATGGGATCAGTGGCAACACGCATGCCTATTGGAGTCTGGTGAACGCCCGAGAAGTCATTGGCTATGAACCGCAGGATAACAGCGAATTGCGTTTTGCCGACGCAGTTCACAAACATATTGCTGCAGCAGAGCAAGCTAACAGTTAACATGCCAGTTTAATCCTTTTGATCATCCAACGATCATTCGCGGATTTGTCTCTTTCGTTTCTTCCTTCTTGTCTGTTCCTTCCGTCCCTAACCCTCTCCGAAAGTCGACCATCATGAATCAACGATCCCTTCCAAGAATCCGCATAGCCCTTCTGCCGATCCTAATCTTGCTCATCGTGGCAGCAGGTGTACCCAGTGCGCTAGCGGCCGAATGGATGATTGTGGGAATTGACACCAAGGTCGAGTTGACTTCGGACGGCCTGAAAAAAGTAGCTCCCAAACGCGACGTCGTAGCTTTATTCCAGATCAACAGTCATCCTACGAAACCTGCATTGGTCGCGGAATTGCCATTGATCAATTCTCTGTTCGGTCCCCCCACGAATCTGGCGATTACCCCAGATGGAAGGTTGGCCTTAGTGGCCAATTCAGTGCGTTGGGAAAAGGGGACTGACGGTTGGGAATCTCCACCGGACAACAAGATGCATCTGATCGATTTGACAAAGAAACCACCCCAACTCTTGGGCAGTATTGAAACGGGAGGCCAGCAGCCTTCAGGGATGGCCGTCAGCCAAGACGGTCGTTGGGTTGCGGTTGCCAATCGCGCGGACAATTCTGTGTCGGTGTACTCCATTGCAGGTCAAAAGGTGGAGCTGCAGGACACGGTATCGATAGATGGCGAAGCGGCAGCCGTCGCCATCTCGCCCGATGCATCACGAATATTGGTGACTAAATTCGCAGAGCATGCAGTGGCAGTGGTTGAGCATCAGAGCGGCACGTTGAGTTACGACAGTGCGCAAGATCTAGCGGTTGGCCGTTGGCCCTACAACGTGCAGATTGCGGCTCCAGGTCGTGTGGCTTTGATTGCCAATAATGGCAACAAAGGATTGCCAGACGGCCATGCGGATTCCGTCAGTGTCGTGGATCTTGCCGCACAGCCACCGCGCGTGGTGGATCATGTGACGGTCGGAGACGGTCCTGAGGGATTGGCGATCAGTCCGAATGGTAAACTGGCTGTGGTGCCATTATTGCAAGGTAGCGCGCCGTTGTTTGAGGGCAAATGGTTTTTCCAGCGAACCGGCAGTGTAGCGATTCTGTCGATCGCTGGAACATCGGTCAACAAAATCGATGAAATCGAAGTCGGACGGTTCCCCGAAGGAGTTGGATTCAGCAAAGACGGCCAATATATCTATGTCGGAGATTTGCTGGATGATACTGTCTCGGTTCTTAAAGTGAACGGAACCAAGGTGGTGCACACGGGTAGTCGCCTTCCTTTGTCGGGGCATCCTGGATCTCTCAGGACACAGTTGCCTTAAGTAGCGATAGCCGCTTCACGTTGATTTTGTGTGCTTCGTCGATTACGATAAGTCGTTACTTGGTGGTTACTTTGGCCGAGGGGGACTGACTTGGTACGCAATCTACAAGTCTTGCTGCTGCTCGCCTCGTTGGCTTGTTATTCGAATGTTCAGGCCGGCAATACTTCTGTTGTGTCTAGTGATTCCGACACAGTGTCTTCGGACGGCCAGCGTTCTAGCCATTGGTCGTTTAACATGCCACAACGGCCCGCGTTACCTGACGTGCGTCATCTGGCATGGGTGCGGAATCCGGTGGACCAATTTGTCCTGGCCGCACTGGAACAGCGCGGTTGGTCTCCTGCTCCGCGAGCAGTATCCCACCACTTGTTACGGCGCATGTACCTCGATTTGATCGGGCTTCCGCCGGGGCTTGCCGAACAGCAGCATGTTGCTGACGATGACTCGCCGTTGGTCTTTGACCAGCTGGTCGACCAGCTTCTCGCTTCGCCAGGATATGGAGAACGATGGGGGCGGCATTGGTTGGATCTGGTTCGCTACGGAGACACCAATGGCTATGAGAAGGATTTTCTAAAACCGTTGGTGTACAAATACCGTGACTATGTGATCGAGTCTTTTAACAAGGACAAACCGTATGATCGGTTCATACTCGAACAGTTAGCTGGTGACGAGATTCCCTTTGGCAACACAGAGAGTGTGATTGCGACCGGCTATTATCGCGTGGGTCCTTGGGATGCGGAACGCGGTGCAAACATTTTTAAGAAGGAGCGCGACGAGGAACGTGCAGCTCAGTTGGACGATATGGTAAAAACCACAGGCCAGGTGTTCCTGGGGCTTACCTTGGGCTGCGCGCGTTGTCACGATCACAAGTATGACCCCATCACCGCGCACGACTATTATAGCCTGGTTTCCATTTTCAATCCTCTCCAGCGTGCGCGAAAAGGTCGTGAACCCTTGACTTTGTCGGCCGCAACGCCGGCGCAGTTGCGGGCTAAGGAAAACGTTGAACAGCGAGTGGCTGAACTGGAGAGGGAACTCCAGGAATTGCGTTCGACACATGCGCAGTTGGCAGCTGGCGCAAACGGAGGAACCACAGCGGATCTGCAGCAGATTCCTCTTCGCTGCAAAGCGATTGAGAGGGAGCTCCGCTGGCTACACGAGGATGTGGCGGCCGTCGACGAATTCCCGCAGGGCTATTTCATGCATGAAAAGTCCCCAGTGGCACCTCCAACCTATTTGTTGGTACGAGGGTCGATTCACAGCCCGGGTGATGAAGTTCACCCGGCGGTGCCGGTTGCGCTGGTGGACCGACAGCCCGATTTCTTGGAGCCCGACGAATTCACCAGCCGACGCCGACTTTCACTCGCTCGTTGGATCGCTGACGAGAACAATCCGTTGACGGCTCGAGTGATTGTGAATCGCGTTTGGCAATACCATTTCGGTGGTCAAGCGCTGGTGCGCTCACCCAGTGACTTTGGTGTGCAAGGAGAAGTACCATCCCATCCGGAAATGCTGGACTGGTTGGCCTGTTGGTTTGTTGAAGAGGGGAACTGGTCGTTGAAAAGACTACATCAGTTGATCATGACCAGTAACACTTACCGCATGAGCCAACAGGGCGAGCCAGACGTTGCACAGCAGGACGAAGAAAACCGTTGGTTGGCTCGCTTTCCAAGGCGTCGCCTGGATATCGAAGTGATCCGGGATTCGATCCTTGCCGTCAGCCGACAGCTCAATCATAAAAAGTACGGTCCGGCGATGTACCCTTTCCTGTCCGAAGCAGACCGGCAAGGCCACTTCCGCCCCGAACAGGAATTAAAGGACTGGGATAACCAGTTTGACGAAGTCGAGGCTTCGAGACGGACCGTTTATGCTTTCATTCAAAGATCGCTCGTATTGCCTTTGTTGGAGGCGATGGATTTTTGTGATACGACTCAGAGTGTGGACCAGAGATCAGTGACCACCGTCGCCCCTCAAGCGTTGATGTTATTGAATGGAGAGTTCGTGAACCGCCAGGCGCGCTATCTGGCGACGCGGTTGCAACGCGACGCTGGGAACGACACGAATGAACAAATCGACTTGGCATATCGTCTGGCGCTGGCGAGATCGCCGACCGCCGCTGAAAAACTTGACATCGCATCGTTTCTCGCTGAAGATGTGCAAAGACAGCTGCACGAAGCAGCGGAGCGTGGCGAGAGTATTGGCCAGGAGACTGTAGACAGCCAGGCGCTGGTGCAGTTCTGTCGGCTGTTGTTCAACTTGAATGAGTTTGTTTACGCGGATTAGTTGTTCGACGCTGCCTCGGAGCGACCTTAGCACGTAGGGTATGTTGTCAGCCAAGTCGTAGCATTTATTACTTATATTTTATCTATCATTGTCCCATGACATTGCATCGACGTGAATTCCTTTGGAAAAGCGGAGGCGGGTTTGGGGCCATTGCCTTGATGGATCTTTTGGCACGAGAAGTCCAAAGTGCCAACTCTTCGAATGCAATATCTCTGGAGAAGCGACCACACTTCCCGGCTCGTGCCAAGCGGGCCATATTTTTCTTTATGAATGGCGGTCCCAGTCATGTCGATACATTCGATCCCAAGCCAGCTTTGGAGAAATATGACGGCCAGCCGTATCAAGGCAAGTTGGATGTGGGGTCCAACGAACGGGAGGTCGGCTACCTGACGAAGTCGGCATTCCGTTTCACTCAGCATGGCGAAAGCGGTCTGCCAATCAGCGACCTCTATCCATGCGTTTCACAGTTTGCCGACGATCTGTGCGTTATCCGCTCCATGCACTGCGATGCACCTGGGCATGGACCAGGGTTGTTGCAGATGAACAGCGGTAGCATTCTGTTGGGGCATCCCAGTCTGGGCTCTTGGTTGACCTATGGGCTGGGATCGATGAATGAAAGCTTACCCAGCTTTGTGGTGATGAACGATCATCGGGGAGGCACGCGTGCTGGTGCAGCCTGTTGGTCAGGTGGCTACATGCCAGCCGTTTACCAGGGCACCTTATTTCGAGGTTCGGGACCGCCGCTGTTGAATTTAGAAAATCCTCCAGGCCTTAGCGCACCACGGCAGCGGCGTGGCATCGATTTGCTCGAAGTGCTCAATCGTCAGCATTTGAATGATCGTGACAGTGACTCGGAACTGGCAGCCCGCATCAAGTCATACGAATTGGCTTATCGGATGCAAACGAGTGCTGTCGAGGCTGTGGACGTCGACCACGAGAGTGCAAAGACGAAAGAAATGTATGGTCTGAACGACGAACGTTCGGCATACTTTGGCCGCCAATGCCTGTTGACTCGTCGCCTGCTGGAACGGGGTGTGCGGTTCGTACAACTCTATTCTGGTGGAGGTGGTGGAAGTGATTCGTGGGACGCACACAGTGACTGCATCGCGAATCACAAACAGCATGCCGGGGAGACGGACCAACCGATCGCCGCTTTGATGGCCGATTTGAAGCGCACGGGAATGTGGGATGACACGCTGTTGATTTGGGGTGGCGAATTCGGCCGGACGCCGACCAGTGAAGGTGTTGACAAGCCTGGACGAGACCACAACCCGTATGGTTTCACGATGTGGTTGGCCGGCGGTGGTGTCCGAGGAGGACAGGCGATAGGAGCGACTGACGAGTTAGGTTTCGAGGCCGTCGAAGACCGCTGCCATGTATCGGATCTTCACGCGACCATCTTGCACTTGATGGGACTTGACCAACACCTGCTAACGTACTCTCATCAAGGCCTCGACAAACGGCTCACCGGTGTTGAAGAACGGCGTGTTTTTCATGAAGTGTTGGCTTAAAACAACATTTAGTTTTATCTTTTCACACGCCTTTTGAAGTCGCGCTAACGTTTTAAATGATTAGCATGACTCTCATCCAACGAAGATTGCTGAACCCTCTAGCAATCATTGTCCTGGTTTAGGTGGCGTTGGTTGTAGCGACGAGTATAGGACGTATCCCGTATCGGGTATCGTAACATTTAAAGACGGCACTCCGTTGCCGCGTGGACAGTCACTGGCGACCCGACGCTACCGCGTTCGGCTCAGGATGGTGGTGCCCGCGAGGTATTTGCGTGGTGTCGCCACGGCCATAAAACGCATCTCGCTGACGCAAGCCCCTTAGTGGTCTTGCTTTGGGAATAAAAGTACGAAAATGCTTATTGGCGTCGTCATGCACCCTGCTTGATTTGGCAAGATTTATGAGAATCTTGCCAGGCAGTATGTTGACACCAAGTTCAACCGGTTTATACTCAAAATATAGGTTCAGAGAGATTTTTTCAGCAGTTTCCCCCCCGTAAAGAACCAACGAAAACACCTAAAACGCGTGAGAGAAGCTTTTTCGGACGTCGCTAACGTCCGGAAGTTTGTCTTACGTGTTTTTTTTTGGCATCGCCTTCATTGGTTTCTGGCAGGCAATGAAGTGCGCTGACGATGTGTACGTTTGTAGCAAGACTTTGCTGCGAAGGTATAAGACAGTAAATAGATGCGCCGTCGAACCATTTCGGCGTAGGTAGTTTTGTGCGCGCCATAGCGAACGGTATTTTTGCGCGCGCCAAAGCGAATGGTAGTTTTGCGCGCACCATAGCGAACGGTTGCAGCTGCACCCGTGAGGATGTGGACCTGTCTGTAAATGGCAGGGTTCCAGATGCTTGCGGATACGGCTTCGTGCCTTCGTTGCGTTATCAAAACGTAGTGAGAATTCGCTTTGTGTTGATCACTTGTGTACAATAAAGAGATAGTGTCCTCATCGGGATAGATTGTGCGCGACCGTGTCGCGAATGAGCGGTGCAGTCGTGTTGAAATAGAGCCAGGGTCTCGTTGTGCAGTGTATGTCCATCTGTCAACGCGGATTCTTAGGGCCAGATCGTCTTCGTCGTGGCTGCGCAAAGCAGTTGAGGCAGAGACAGCGGAGGATAGACCAAGAAGACGGAAATGAAGACTTTAACATGCAGTGAGGCAAAGTTGCTTGCTGTGTCGAGAAGGATTGTATCTTCGGCTGCGCCGAAGATATGAGTTCATCCTTGTAGGCAGCAGCAGATTTTCTATCATTTGTATGGTTTTTGTGCTAATAGGTGCCGTAACGATGTACAGTGAGGGCCTATGAAAGAAATTTTATTGTTGTTTACCCATTACTAGTCTTTTTATTTTTTTGCGAAAAACTCGTTTCGCAGCACATTTTTTGGAGGTGTCCAATGACTAAGAAATTGTTGTGCATGATGTTGATCTTGGGCTTGTCTGCCGCAACAGCTAACGCCACGCTGGTCGGTTGGTGGAAATTTGACGAAGCGGGTGGTGGTGATGCGTTGGATTCGGCCCCTGCGGCGGGTGCGAACACCGGTGTCTCCAATGGTACGACTCCTCGTGTAGCTACTGGAGTGGCAGGTCTTGGCTTGGCTGCAGACCTGACGCCCAATGGTGCTGGCGATAACTTCTTCGACGTCGGTACGGCGAGTGGAGCCCTTAATCCAGCGGATGTGTTTTCGGTTGCTGCCTGGGTGAACGTGAAAGGTAACGGTGGTGGTGCCTGGGGTGGTCCTTCATCGGCCTTCGGTTTTGGTGACTGTTGTGCGGGTACCGCTGCTGGTGCAGCCGACCGGCATGCCTTTGAACTTGATATTGATGATTCCCCACAAAGAGCCATTTTCGCGATTGACTCGCGAGGAAACGGCGGCGGCGAGGCTGAGATTATCACGTCAGGAATTGGCACCACAGTAGGTGTTTGGCACCACATTGTTGGCGTAAGAGAAGCTGATGGATCGGCTACATTGTACGTCAATGGTTCGGGTTCCAATGGTGGTTCTGGTCTAGCTTCTCTGGCACCAGATGGAACTGTTGACGCGACCGGTGGCAGTGGTCCGGATCACGTGCAAAACCGAATTAACCTAGGCCGAAATCCTTTTGCAGATCCGTCTGGCGACCGTGCTTTTAACGGACATCTTGGCGACGTCCAGTTTTACCATTCGGCTTTGACTGGAGCGGAAGTTTCGCAACTGTATAACAACCCTGGTACAGCTATTCCTGAACCGTCTACACTGTTGCTTCTAGTGGTTGGTATTGTCGGTTTGGTTGGTAGCTCACGTCGTCGTTAGTGAGAGATACCAAGCTGGAATGTAACGGTACCGGATTGAACGCCGTCTTTCGCTCCACACTTGGGGGCGAAAGACGGCTAATAGATGATCATCGTAGCATGTCATGGTGAGTGTTTTGAGACTATGGCTTGCGCTACGAAGACTTCCAATGAAATGGATGTGGGAATGAAGTAGAACATCAGTTTCTTGCATTGAATGTTGGGGTAAATGCTAGGCTCGTACACTAATGGTGTGCGGTACCCCTGTGTGAGAGGCAGTGCCAACAGCAGAAATCGTGAGCCGATAGCGTTTACCACAGGGTTTTTCCTGGTGGGTTGAGGTTCACGGCTATTGTTGGATGCACACTGCGAGTAAAACGAAAAGTGGATCATTCATTGTTGTCCGGAAGTCATCGCGAGCATACAAATCGTGAAGCGGTGACGATGGAACGGTGCGTGTCTGCGCTGGTGGTCGGGACTTGGTGGATAACGTTCGCGAGTTGGAGCAAGTGTACGCACAAATGTTGCGTTGATGTGATCAAAAGTTGCCATGTAGGTTTGCCACACGGTTTGAAAACGCAAACCTCCTTCACAGAGTCCGTACAGGATTGCATTCGAGGGAGTAGAATTCCGATAGTAGATCTCAATCCAACGACTTGAGAGTAGGGTACCAGCATGGGGTCTCAGGTACCCTTGTGGTTGGTGTGCGCACCTCAGTCTGCAAAGATGTTCATAGATGAGGGTTTTGATTTACTTTCAATGGAAAGGAATATTCAATGTTTCGAACGTTAGCCACATTCCTGCTGATGATCAGCATGTGTGTTTCGTTGCTTGGATTAAGAGCGACGCCTATGGAGGCTGGGTTAGTAGGTTGGTGGACATTCGACGAAGCGGCTGGTGGTGACGCGTTAGATTCGTCCGGAAACGGGCAAACGGCGGTGTCCAATGGTCAAACAACACGTGTGGATGCGAACTCAGAGCTTGGCGGGATAGGTTTGGCAGCGGACTTTTCGGCAGGCGGTAACGCTGATGGTGAAAACTTTTTTGATCTCGGTGAAGCCTCTTCGAGTTCACTCAATCCGGGAAGTGGCGGCATGTCGATTGCGGCTTGGGTTAAGGTATTGGGTAACGGCGGTGGTGCGTGGGGTGGTCCTTCAGCAGTCTTCGGTTTTGGTGACTGTTGTGCGGGTACCGCTAATGGTGCAGCCGACCGGCATGCCCTCGAAATTTCTATCGATGATAATCCACAAAGGGCCATTTTCGCGATTGACACACGCGGAGCAGGTGGGTCTGAGGCTGAACAGATTACATCAGGATTCGGAGCTACAGTAGGGGTTTGGCACCACTTGGTTGGTATCAAACGGGCGGATGGAACGGCCAGTTTCCACGTGAATGGAGGCGCTGGAGTCGGTGGAGTCACGGATCACTTCGGTTCTGGCCTGGCTGCTTTGGAGCCAGACGGAACTGTGGACGCAGCCAGTGGCAGTGGTCCGCTTCACGTGCAAAACCGAATTAACATAGGCCGAAATCCTTTTGCAGATCCGTCTGGCGACCGTGCTTTTAACGGACATCTTGGCGACGTTCAGTTGTACCATCAGGAACTTTCTGATGAAGAAGTCGCCATGTTATTCCAAAATCCGGGAGGTAGTTTATTTACGAATCCACAACCGGGTGCCACCGTGTTTGAGTGGACGGCTAGTTCCTTGGGCCTATGGGGCGACGCTAGCAATTGGTCTCCCAATACGCCCAACGTTAGTGACGGTGGGCTGCCATCCAAAAATAATCACACAGCCCTCTTTGGCGAGTTGATTAGTGGACCGACGACTCCTGTGACACACGAATTAGTCACGGTCAATCGCGTCGAGTTTAATAATGCAACACGTAACTACGCGATTGCAGGTACGGGCAGTATCAATCTGGCCACTTCCACCGCAGCTGATCCGGTGTCGCCGAGTATTGCGGTCGTTGCAGGATCTCATGAATTCCAACTTGCAGTCAACCTGCAGGGGGATACGGTTGCTGACATCAACAGTGACGCGACATTGACGTTTAACAACGCTCTCAACCTGGGGGGGCAGACTCTAACGAAATCCGGAGACGGAGCGATTGTCGTCAACAATCAGCTGAATTCGGGCGGCGGGGCGCTGATCGGATTGAGTGGAACGATCTCTGGATCGGGAACCGTGGGCGGCAATCTGGATAATACTTCTAGTACCGTTGCCCCGGGAAATAGTCCTGGTGTTTTGACCGTAAACGGAAACTACACGCAGGGCTCCGGCGGAACACTCGAAATCGAAGTCACCGGGACATCTCCTGGTGAAAGCGGTCACGACCAGCTGAGTGTGACCGGCGCTGCCTCACTCGATGGAACTTTGGACATTGTTCCTCAGGCTCCCTACGCTGACCCTTCCGTCAGAGGTACCTCCGAGAACATGGTGATCCTCACGGCCGGCACGGTGACCGGAACCTTCAGCACGGTGAACTACGATGGAAATGCG